>DASWVP010000442.1:0-4698 GCA_036401175.1 Azospirillum sp.
GCTTCGGCGCGCCAGCCGCGCAAGGCCCCGTCCAGCGCCAGGACGGACAGAGGGGGAGCGGCACTTCGCCCCTGCGACCACACCGTGCGGCCGGCCGGGTCGGACAGCGTCAACGCCCACCCGTCCGCGCTACGCCGTGCCGCGGCAAGGGCGCCGGCCAGGGCCGTCCGCAACGACGCCGCATCCAGCAACACGCAAAGTTCGCCCGTACCGGCGGCGCGCCGGCAATTCAGGACACCGCCGCCGTCCGGTTCCGCCACCCAGGCCCAGCCCTGCGGCGCGCCGTCCAGCGCGGCCCTGGCGGTGGCGAGCGCCCCCGCGGCGGTGGTCAGCGCGTTGCGTTCCGTCACCAGAAGGGCTTCCGGATCCTCCGGCGGAAAGGTCCGCCGGCCGTCCTCGTACATGGCGGCCAACGCGATGGTTCCGCCAAGGACGAGGCTGCGCACGGCCTCGGGACGGCCAGCCGCGGCGGCGGTCCGGCGGGCGGCGTCCTCCACCGCCTGCGTGACGGCGCCGCGCGCGGTCTCGCCGACGCTTCGCAGGGTTTGCAGGGCCGCATCCCCCCGCCGGGCCCGCAGAAGAACGGTGTCGGCCTCCAGCGCGTGCAGCGACAGCGCGCCGATGGCGACGACGGGCAGCACCATGAGCAGGGCGGGGCCGATCGACGACGTCGACAGGCGTGGCTCGGTGAGCGGGGCCATGGCGGGCGGGAGGACTCCTTACAAGTATCTCACGTATTTCTTCTGGTCCGCTGACCTTTTATCGCCCTTGGCCGGCTAGCCTGCAATTCGACGTATGTACGGGGTCCGCCGCGCCGCGCGCCGGCGGCACGGACCAATGCCGTCGATCCGCAACGAAAAATGACAGGTTCGAGGGATCCATGATCGGAATGTGGTCGGCCTACAGCCAACAATACATGCTCGCCTTCGCGGGCATCACCACGCTCGCGTTCGCGCTGCCAATCTTTTTCACGCCGGTTGCCTGGGCGCGCCACATGCGGTGGACGATCCCCGAGCACACCGATCTGGCCGTCTATTTCGGCCGTTGCCTGGGGGCGCTGATCATCGTCGCCGAGGTGTTCGCGCTGCGGGCGGCGCTGACCGGCAGCGGCCTCGTCGCCGCGTTCGAGATCATGACCGCCATCGTCATCCTGATGATCCCGGTGCACATCTACGGCGCGTTCCGGCGCATCCAGCCGATCACCGAGACCCTGGAGATCGGGCTGTGGTGCGCGCTGCTGGTCCTCAACCTCAGCTTCTTCCCGATGGCCGGCGCGTGACCGCCCGCGGCGCCGGGATCCTCCGCCCGGCGCCGATGCCATCGTAGCGATTCCGCCGGGATGCAACTCGCATCGCTGTGACGGGCGCCGCATGCCGAGCATGGCTGCGCGCTAATTTATGCATAATATAATATGTAGTATTAATCCGCGCGCAAAGCGCCGTCGCTACCTAAGTATCATTGTGTGCAATGCTCAGGGAAATTATCAGTCTGAGCACAGTAACACGCAATACGGCATGACGAGTATTTGCAATGACGGGAAATGCTCTGTCGTGTCATGCCGCGAGTGAGCGAGACATGCGCGCCATCGAAGGTGATGAAACGGGTTTGGGCGACGCTCGGCGAGCGCTGCTCGACCACATCCTGTCCACTCTGCGGGACATCACCGGGCTGAGCGCCGGTCACCTGGACGAGGCCACGCGCTTCGACGAGATCGGTCTCGAATCCCTGGCGGTCACCGCGTTCACGGCGCGGCTGGAGCCGCACTTCCCCGCTCTCCAGAAGGCGTTCATGTTCGAATGCCGCTCGGCGCGCGGCGTGTGCGACCATCTCCTCGAAAACTATCCCGAGCCGGCGCGGGCCCTGGCCGCGATGCTGCTTCCGGCCAGGGGGCCTCGTCCGGAACCGGCACGGGGGCTTGCGCCGATCCCGGACGAGGACCCCTGGCCGGAGGACGCGTGGCCCGAGTTCGAGCCCATCGGGGCGGTGGCCGGAAGCCCGCCGACGGCGATCGCCGTCATCGGCATGCATGGCCGCTTCCCGGACGCGCCGACGCCGGACGCGTTCTGGACCCTGCTCGCCGAAGGACGCGACGCGGTCGGCGAGGTGCCACCCGACCGCTGGCCCATGGACGATTTCTTCGAGCCGGGGACCAACTCCCGGCGCACGGGCAGGAGTTATGCGAAGTGGGGCGGCTTCCTCGACGGGATCGACCTCTTCGACGCGCAGTTCTTCGGCGTTTCGGCGCGCGACGCGGCGGTGATGGACCCGCAGGAGCGGCTGTTCCTGGAGTGCGCGTGGCACGCCATGGAGAACGCCGCGCTCGCCGGTCCGCGGCTGGACGCGCTGCGTCAGGGGGACGGCTTCGACGTCGGCGTCTTCGTGGGCGTCACGACCACCTCCTACCAGTTGCTGGGTCCGGAGGGCTGGCACGGCCCGGCGAAGGAGGTGCCGACCGCCATGCCCTGGTCGGTCGCCAACCGCGTCTCCTACGCGCTGAATTTCCAGGGGCCGAGCCTCGCCATCGACACCGCCTGCTCCTCCTCGCTGGTGGCGCTGCACAGCGCGTGCGGGAGTCTGGCGAAGGGAGAGTGCAAGGTCGCCATCGCCGGTGGCGTGAACATCTACACGCACCCGGCCAAGCTGATCCAGCTCTGCCAGCACGGCATGCTGTCGCCGACCGGCCGCTGCCACAGCTTCGGCGAGGCCGCCGACGGGTTCGCGCCGGGCGAGGGCGTCGGCGCCCTGGTGCTGAAGCCGCTCGACGCGGCCATGGCGGACGGCGACCGCATCCTTGCGGTCATCCGTGGCTCGGCGGTCAACCATTCCGGGCGCACCAACGGCTATACCGTCCCTTCCGCCGGTTCCCAGGCGCGGCTGGTGGCACACGCGCTCGCCGGTGGCGGCGTCGATCCCCGGACCATCAGCTGCATCGAAGCGCACGGTACCGGCACGAAGCTCGGCGACCCCATCGAACTGGCGGGGCTGACGGAGGCGCTGGACGCCGGCGCGGCCGGACATCCGATCGCCGTCGGTTCGGTGAAGGCCAACATCGGCCACCTGGAATCAGCGGCCGGCGTGGCCGGCATGATCAAGACGATCCTGCAGATGCGGCGGCGCACTCTGGCGCCCTCCCTGCATTCGCGCACGCTCAATCCGGCGCTGGGAATCGCGGGCACACGCTTCTTCGTGCCGCAGGGCCCGACGCCCTGGCGGCCGGAGCCGGGCTGCGGCGTGCTGCGCGCGGGTGTCAGCTCCTTCGGGGCCGGCGGCGTGAACGCGCACGCCATCCTGGAGGAAGCGCCATCACGCCCACCCGCCGCCGCGCAGGGTCCGCTGGTCTTCCCGCTGTCGGCGCGCTCGCCGGAGCAGGTCGACACGCTGGCCCGCGCGCTGCGCGCCACGCTCGATCGCCTGTACGCCGGGCCGGATGCCGAGGCCGTCCTCGCCGCCCTGGCCTACACCCTGCAATGCGGCCGACACGTCTTCGCGCACCGGCTGGCGCTGGTGGCCGAGGATGCCGCGCAACTCCGCCGCGCGCTCGATGCCGAAGGGCCGGCGTCCGGCGCCCATCGCGGCCATGTGCCCCCCGGCAGCGAACGGCCGGGCATTGTCCGCGTGGACGAGAACGCGGCGTCCCTGGCGCGCCGCTGGGCGGCGGGCGAGGATATCGGCTGGAGCGCGCTGTGGCGCGTCGTGCCCGAACCGACGGACGCGCCGCTCTATCCCTTCCTGGCGGAGCGGCACTGGCTGACGCGCGACGAAGCCGCCGCCCATCCCGGTGCCGTCACGGTTTCCGGCGATCATCCCGGCCTTGAGGATCACCGCATCGCCGGAGAGGCGGTGCTGCCCGCCACCGCCGGCATCGACGCCTGCTACCGGGCTGCGCTGAGCCGGGGGATGGGTCCGGCGGTCGAGTTCGAGAACCTGAACTGGCTCCAGCCGCTGGCGCTCGCCCACCTGCGGGCGCGGCCGGCCGCGTTGCGGTTCAGCCCGGCGGGCGACGGCCTGCGCTTCGAGCTCGTCTCCGGCGATGGGGGCGACGTCATCGTCCACGTCCGCGGCCATGGCCGGGCGGCGGCGCTTCCCGATCCGGCGCACGGCCCGCTCGACGCCGCGCGGATCAGGGAGCGCTGCCGCCCGGTGGGCGACGTCGGCCGGGCCTACGTGGCGTTCCGCGCGCTGGGCATGGATTACGGTCCGCGCTTCCAGGCGCTGGGTGCGGCGTGGATCGGGCAGGGAGAGGCGCTGGTCGAAGCGCGGTGCCCGCCGGACGCGGACCGGCCGGCCAACGCGCCGCTCAGTCCGGCGCTGCTGGATCCGGCGCTGTTCGACGGGGCGCTTCAGGCGGCGGCGCTGGCCGCCGGCCTCCTCGACGGGCGGCTGTCCACCGCCTTCATCCCGCTGCACGCCGAGAAGCTGCGGGTGTACGGCGCGCTGCCCGAGCGGATCCTCGTGCACGTCCGGGAACGTGGCGAGGGCGGGAAGGTCCGGCACTTCGACTACCGCATCACCACCCATTCCGGCGCGCCGCTCATCGACATCCAGGGCTTCGCCTTTCGCAGCATGGCCCTGACGCCCGGCGCACCGGCGGTATCCCTGCTGGAGCCGGAATGGGTTGCGGCGCCGCTGCCGGACGGTGCCGCGGCGGTGTCCGGGCCGCTGCTCGTCGTCGGCGGCGGGCGGAGCCTGTTCGACGCG
>DASWVP010000443.1:0-20169 GCA_036401175.1 Azospirillum sp.
CCGATCGCCGCCGTGCGCGGCGTGTCGACGACCGGCCCGAACAGGCGCAGCGCCGTGCGCAGCCGGCGCAGGGCGACGCGGATCTGGTGCAGCCCCTCGGCGTCGCCGCCGGCCAGCGCGCACGCCTCGTTGGCCAGCAGGTGGCGCAGCGCGTGGCGCACGATGTGGCGGAACGCCTCGGCCACGGTGGTGACGGGCGACAGCGCCAGCGGCTCCGGCAACGCCGGAACCGGGGTGGCGCCGGTCACCAGACGGTAGCCGACCGCGGCCTTGCTTTCGGTGCCGATGCGCACGGGCAGGGCGCCTTGCAGCGCCAGCGCCAGCTCGAACAGCCGGCTGGCGCGGCCGGATTTAAGCTCCAGTTCGACCTCGGCGATGCCCTCGGCCGCGGTGCCGGCCAGCACGCGGCCTTCGTCGACGGCCACCTCCACCGTGGTCAGCGGGTCAAGGCGGACGATCTGGGTGGTGCGCCGCAGGTCCGTCTCGAACAGGACGCCCAGCGCGTTGCGCGCCTCGGCGGGGATCAGCGGGCCGGCGCCGCCGGCATCGAGCAGGGCGAAGTCCGGCCCGTCGCCGGGCAGCGGGCTTTCCCATTCCTGACGCACGGCGATGGCCGCCGAATCACCGGCCGCGTCGGCGGTCATGGTCTTCACGCCCTGCACGCGGGCGCCGTCCTCGTGGCGGATGCGCAGCGCCACGCCACGGGCGTAGAGGCGCAGGTCGGGGGTGTCGTAATAGACCGTGCGCACCGCGCGCGTGACCGCCGCCCCCTCCGCCCGCTCGGCCAGCGCCGGCAGCGCCAGCACGCGCGGCAGGTCGCGCACCCCGACGTGCAGCTTCAGTTCCACCTCGTGCGCGCCGGAGGCGGGTGGGGCGGGCGGGGGCATCGCTGCGGGTCGCGGGGCGGTCGGCATGCGGGGGTCTATACCCCAGACCATGGCCGCAGACCAGCCATGCCCTCAGCTCAGCGCGCGCGGCCGCACGAAATCGGCCAGCCGGCCGGTGCCGGGCGCCACGTCGCGCCAGTGCGCCACGTCGAAGACGATGGCGGCGCAGGCCGCCGTGGGGAACTTCTCGGTCAGGTGGGCGCGCGCCTGTGCCTCCCCCTCTACCACCAGGGAGGTGGCGAGGCTGTGCAGATCGGGGTTGTGGGCGACCAGCATCAACGTGTGCACGCCGTCCGGCACGTCGCGGATGCGTTCCAGCATCACCCGCGCGCCGCACAGGTACAGCCCGCGCTCGCGCTCCACTGGGATGGCGGCGTGATCGCCGCCGTTGCGGCCGATCTGGGCCAGCACGAGGTCGAGCGTGTCGGCCGCGCGGCGCGCCGTGGAGCACAGGATCAGCTCCGGCCGGACGCCGCGGTCGTTCAGATAGCGGCCGATCCGGGTGGCGGCGTCCTCGCCGCGCGGGGCCAGCGGGCGGTCGTGGTCGGCGATCCGCGCGTCGCCCCAGTTCGACTTGGCGTGGCGCAGCAGGTACAGCGTCTTCATCCTTCGCCTCCCGTCCCGGCAAGGGGCTTTCAGCCTACTCCGGATCGCCCAGCGCGGGAATTGCGCCAAACCGCCACGGGGGCGGAGCGGACATTCCGCGTGCCTGAACCCAATTTGGCTGGTTAATATGGAGCGTCGCAAATCCGTAATGGGAAGCGGCTAGAGTGACAGCCCTTTTTCCCCGCCCGCCCCAACAGCGAGGTCGCCCGTGACCGACGTCCAGGACATCGTCGCCCTGCCTATCGAAGCCGACAATCCCGACCGCTTCATCAACCGCGAGCTGTCCTGGCTGGCGTTCAACCAGCGCGTCCTGGAGGAGGCGTCGAATCCGACCCACCCGCTGCTGGAACGGCTGCGCTTCCTGTCCATCTCGGCCTCGAACCTGGACGAGTTCTACATGGTGCGCGTCGCCGGCCTGAAGGGGCAGGTGGCGGCCGGCGTGAAGGAGCCGAGCGCGGAGGGGCTGACGCCCGCCCAGCAGCTCGCCGCCGTCAACCAGCGCATCATCGAGCTGATGAGCAACCAGCAGTCGATGTGGCGCCTGTTGAAGCGTGAGCTGCGCGACGCCGGCATCGCCGTGGTCGACCCGGAGGAGCTGACGGAGGCCGAGCGGATGTGGCTGGAGGCCCGCTTCCTCGACGACATCTTCCCGATTCTCACGCCCATCGCTGTGGACCCCGCGCATCCCTTCCCGTTCATCCCCAACCTGGGCTTCTCGCTGGCCCTGCAGCTGCACGACGTCGAGAAGGGCACGCACCTGGACGCGCTGGTGCCGCTGCCGGCGCAGCTGGAGCGGTTCATCCGCCTGCCGGGCTCCGACATCCGCTTCATCCAGTTGGAAAAGGTCGTCCTCACCTGCATCGACAAGCTGTTCCCGCCGTTCCAGGTGAAGGCGAACGGCGTCTTCCGCATCCTGCGCGACAGCGAGATCGAAATCGAGGAAGAGGCGGAGGACTTGGTCCGCACCTTCGAAAGCGCGCTCAAGCGCCGCCGCCGCGGCAGCGTCATCCGGCTTGCCGTGGACACCGGCATGGCCGTGGACCTGCGCGAATTCCTGCGCCACGAGCTGGGCGTGGCCAGCGACGACGTGTTCGTGCTGGACGGGCTCATCGGCCTGACCGACACCAAGCAGCTCATCGTGGACGAGCGGCCGGACCTCGTGTTCCGCCCGTTCAACGCCCGCTTCCCCGAGCGCATCCGCGATTTCGGCGGCGACTGCTTCGCGGCGATCCGCCACAAGGACATCGTCGTCCACCACCCCTACGAGAGCTTCGACGTGGTGGTGCAGTTCGTCCGGCAGGCGGCGCGCGACCCGCAGGTGGTGGCGATCAAGCAGACCCTCTACCGCACCTCCAAGGACAGCCCGATCGTCGCCGCGCTGATCGAGGCGGCGGAGGCCGGCAAGTCGGTGACCGCGCTGGTCGAGTTGAAGGCGCGCTTCGACGAGGAGGCCAACATCCGTTGGGCCCGCGACCTGGAACGCGCCGGCGCGCAGGTGGTCTACGGCTTCGTCGACCTGAAGACGCACGCCAAGGTGTCGCTGGTGGTGCGGCGCGAGAACAAGGCACTGCGCTCCTACGTGCACTTCGGCACCGGCAACTACCACCCGATCACCGCGAAGATCTACACCGACCTGTCGTTCTTCACCTGCGATCCGGCGCTGTGCCACGACGCCGCCGTCATGTTCAACTTCATGACCGGCTACGCCACGCCCAAGCGGCTGGAAAAGATCGCCATCGCGCCGATCTCCGTCCGCTCGCGCCTGACCGAGCTGATCGACGCGGAAATCTCCAACGCCAAGGCCGGCAAGCCGGCGCAGATCTGGGTGAAGCTCAACTCGCTGGTCGACGCCAGCATCATCGACAAGCTGTATCAGGCCAGCCAGGCCGGCGTGCTGGTCGATCTGGTGATTCGGGGCATCTGCTGCCTGCGGCCGGGCATCAAGGGGCTGTCGGAGAACATCCGCGTGCGCTCCATCGTCGGCCGTTTTCTGGAGCACGGGCGCGTCATCTGCTTCGCCAACGGCCACAAGCTGCCCAGCCCGCACGCCAAGGTCTTCATCTCCTCGGCCGACTGGATGCCGCGCAACCTCGACCGCCGGATCGAGACGCTGGTGCCCATCGAGAACCCCACCGTGCACGAGCAGATCCTCGACCAGATCATGGTCGCCAACCTGAAGGACGAGGCGAACACCTGGACGCTGGGCCCCGATGGGGCCTATCACCGGGTGAAGCGCAGCCCGGAGCCGTTCAGCGTGCACAACTACTTCATGACCAACCCCAGCCTGTCCGGCCGCGGCTCCGCGCTGTCCAGCAAGCGCACGCCGCCGCGCCTGCGCCTGAAGACGGTGTCCCAGTGAAGACGGTGTCATAAGCCCATGTCCGCCCCAGCACCCGAACGCGCCACGCCCGCCATGGATGCCCCCGTGCTCGACCCGGCGGCGGAGCGCGTCGCCGTGATCGACATCGGCTCCAACTCGATCCGGCTCGTCGTGTACGACGCCCTGAAGCGCACGCCGCTGCCGGTGTTCAATGAAAAGGTGCTGTGCGGGCTGGGCCGCGGCGTCGAGAAGGACGCCCAGCTCAACCCGGCCGGCGTCGAGCTCGCCTTGCAGAACCTGGAGCGCTTCCGCGGGCTGATCGACGGCATGCGGATATCCCGGCTCGACGTGCTGGCCACGGCGGCGGTGCGCGACGCGCGCAACGGCGCGTCGTTCGTGGAACGGGTGCGGGCGCGCACCGGCTTCACCATGCGCGTCATCAGCGGCGAGGAGGAGGCGCGTCTGGCGGCCATGGGCGTGCTGTCCGGCACGCCGGGGGCGGACGGTCTGGTCGGCGACCTGGGCGGTGGCAGCCTGGAACTGGTGGGCATCGACGGCGGCGTGCTGGGGCCGCAGGTGACGCTGCCGCTCGGGCCCCTGCGCCTGATGGAATCGGGGGCGTCGCGCGACCTCACCCGCACCATCGACAAGCACCTGGAAAAGCTGCCCTGGCTGCCGCAGGCCAAGGGCCGCGCCTTCTATCCGGTGGGCGGAAGCTGGCGGGCGCTGGCCAAGCTGCACATGGAAAAGCAGCGCCACCCGCTGCACATCATCCACCACTACACCATCCCCGCCGACGAGGCGCGGGAGTTCGCCGGGCTGGTCGGCCGGCAGAGCCGGTCGTCGCTGGAGAAGCTGTCGGGCTCGCGCCGGCGCATCGAGACGCTGCCCTACGCCGCGCTGGTGATGGAACGGCTGCTGCGCGTCGCCCAGCCGGCGCGCGTGGTGTTCTCCGCCTATGGCCTGCGCGAGGGGCACCTGCACGACCTGCTGACGCCGGAACGGCGGGCGCAGGACCCACTGCTGGCGGCGTGCGACGACTGGGCCGCGCGCTTCGGGCGCTTCGGCGACGCCGCCCTGCTGGTGACCTGGACCAGCGGCCTGTTCGCCGGCGAGGACGAGCGCGCGCGGGTGCTGCGCCATGCCGGCTGCGTGCTGTCCGACGTCGGCTGGGCGGAGCACCCGGATTACCGCGCCGACCACGCGTTCCGCCGCATCCTGCACTTCCCGTTCCCCGGCGTCGATCATGCCGAGCGGGTGTTCCTGGCGCTGGTCGGCTTCGCGCGCTACGCCGGCACGGTGGACGGCCCGCTGGCCGCCGAGGTGCGGGCGCTGGTGTCGGAGGCGCAGGCGAAGAAGGCGCTGGTGCTGGGGCTGGCGCTGCGGCTGGCGCACACGCTGTCGGGCGGGGCGCCGGGCCTGCTGCGGCAGACGACACTGAAGCTGGGCGGCGAGGCACTGGTCCTGGCCCTGCCGGACGAGACCGCCACCCTGTACGGCGAGGTGGTGCAACGCCGCCTGGACAGCCTCGCCAAGGCGCTGGGCCGCCGCAGCGAGGTGGTCACGCCGCGCCCCCTGGCGGCGGCGTGAACACGCAGGAGTCGTAGGTTGGGTTGAGGCGGAACCGAAAACCCAACGTCCTCGCGATGCGAACGACGTTGGGTTTTCGCTGACGCTCAACCCAACCTACGTGAGTTCCGCTTACTGCGGCGCCGCGACCTTCGGCTTGGGCAGGTCGAGCTTGAGGTGCAGTTCCTTCAGGCGCGCCTGATCCACCTGGGCGGGGGCCTGCATCAGCAGATCCTCGGCGCGCTGGTTCAGCGGGAAGGCGATGACCTCGCGGATGTTCGGCTCGTCGGCCAGCAGCATGACGATGCGGTCGATGCCGGGGGCCGAGCCGCCGTGCGGCGGGGCGCCCATCTTGAACGCGCTCAGCATGCCGCCGAACCGCGCCTCCAACTCCTCCGCCGGATATCCGGCGATGGCGAAGGCCTTGTACATCACCTCCGGCAGATGGTTCCGGATGGCGCCCGACGACAGCTCCACGCCGTTGCAGACGATGTCGTACTGGTACGCCTTGATGTCCAGCGGGTCCATCTCCTCCAGCGCCTTCAGGCCGCCTTGCGGCATGGAGAAGGGGTTGTGCGAGAAGATGACCTGCTTGGCCTCCTCGTCGTACTCGAACATCGGGAAGTCGACGATCCAGCAGAAGCGGAAGGCGTTCTTCTCGATGAGGTCGAGTTCCTGGCCCAGCTTGGTGCGCGCCTGACCGGCCAGCTTGGCCGCCGGGCCGGGCAGGTCGCAGACGAAGAACACCGCGTCGCCGTCCTCCAGCCCGCACAGCTCACGCAGGCGCGCTTGCGCGGCCTCCGGCACGAACTTGGCGATGGGGCCCTTGCCGCCGGCCGCCTCGAAGATGATGTAGCCCAGGCCCGGCGCGCCCAGGTCCTTGGCCCAGTCGTTCAGCTTGTCGAAGAAGCTGCGCGGGCGGTCGGAGACCTTCGGCGCGCGGATGGCGCGCACCACGCCGCCCTTGTCGACGGTGGAGCGGAAGGCGCGGAACTCGACGTCGTCGCGCTTGAACACCTCGGTCACGTCGGTGATGACCAGCGGGTTGCGCAGGTCCGGCTTGTCGGAGCCGTACTTCAGCATCGCCTCGTCGAAGGGGATGCGGCGGAACGGGTAGGAGTCGACGGCCGGCTTCGTCTCGCGGCGGAAGCCGCCGAACTCGTCGAAGAGGCCGTGCAGCACCGGCTCGACGGCGGCGAAGACGTCGTCCTGCGTGACGTAGCTCATCTCGAAGTCGAGCTGGTAGAACTCGCCGGGGCTACGGTCGGCGCGCGCGTCCTCGTCGCGGAAGCACGGCGCGATCTGGAAATAGCGGTCGAAGCCGGCGACCATCAGCAACTGCTTGAACTGCTGCGGCGCCTGGGGCAGGGCGTAGAACTTGCCGGGGTGGTTGCGGGACGGCACCAGATAGTCGCGCGCACCCTCGGGCGAAGACGCGGTGAGGATCGGCGTCTGGAATTCGGTGAAGCCCTGCTCGATCATGCGGCGGCGGGCGGAGGCGATGACGCGCGCGCGCATCAGGATGTTCTCGTGGATGCGCTCGCGCCGCAGGTCGAGGAAGCGGTAGCGCAGCCGCACTTCCTCGCCCGTGTCGGCCTCCTGGTTCACCGGCATGGGCAGGGGCTCGGCCTCGGACTGGACGGTCAGCTCGCCGATCTGCACCTCGATGCGGCCGGTCGCCATCTTGTCGTTGATGGTCTCGGCCGTGCGCTTGACCACCGTGCCGGTCACCGTGATGACGGATTCGAGGCGCAGCCGGTCGGCCACCGCGAAGTCGGCCTTGGAGTTGTCGATCACGCACTGCGTGATGCCGTAATGGTCGCGCAGGTCGATGAACAGGAGCTGCCCGTGGTCGCGCTTGCGGTTGATCCAGCCCGACAGGCGGACGGTGGAACCGGCATCCTCTTCACGAAGCTGGCCGCAGGTGTGGGTGCGATAGGGGTGCATGGGTCGAGCTGCCTTGAGAGTCTGGTGTAACGCGCGGGCGCGGAATGGCCCGACACACCACACCGGCAAGGGCGGAATGTCAAGCCGTCCGGAGCTTATTGGGTCCTTTGACTCTTGGTGGCTTTTCCCCCGGCGCGTGCTCGTGTATGAAGCCCGCATGACACTCATCACCACGACCTCCGAGCTGGACGCGTTCTGCCGCGGCCTTGCCGGTGCCGACTACATCACGGTCGACACCGAATTCCTGCGCGAGAAGACCTTCTACCCGCAGCTCTGCCTGGTGCAGGTCGCGGGGCCGGACGGCGCGGTCGCCATCGACCCGCTCGCCGAGGGCATCGACCTGACGCCGCTGCTGGACGTGCTGGTCGATCCCAACGTGCTGAAGGTGTTCCACGCCGCGCGACAGGACGTGGAGATCTTCTTTCACCTGACCGGCAAGATTCCAAGCCCGCTGTTCGACACGCAGGTCGCGGCCATGGTCTGCGGATTCGGCGAGAGCGTGGGGTACGAGACGCTGGTCACCAAACTGGCCGGCGCGCGCATCGACAAGTCCAGCCGCTTCACCGACTGGTCGGCCCGCCCGCTGACCGAGCGGCAGCTGACCTACGCGCTGTCCGACGTCATCCACCTGCGTCCCGCCTTCGAGAAGCTGCGCCGGCGCCTGAACCGCTCCGGCCGCGCGCACTGGCTGGAGGAGGAGATGGCGGTGCTGACCAACCCCGCCACCTATCAGGTCGAGCCGGAGGAATCGTGGCTGCGCCTGAAGGTGCGCACCAACAAGCCGCGCTTCATGGCCATCCTCAAGGAGCTGGCGGCGTGGCGCGAGCGCGAGGCGCAGCGGCGCGACCTGCCGCGCTCGCGCGTGCTGCGCGACGAGGCGCTGCTGGAAATCGCCGCGCACGCGCCGACCACCGTCGACGACCTCGCCCGCACGCGCGGCATGGGCCGCGGATTCGCCGAGGGCAAGCAGGGCGCCGACGTGCTGGCCGCCGTGCAGCGCGGCGTCGCCATCCCCGACTCCGAGTGCCCGCGCGTCGAGCCGCGCGAGGAACTGCCGCCGGGTCTGACGCCGATCATCGAACTGCTGCGCGTGCTGCTGAAGATGAAGTGCGACGAGAACCACGTGGCGAGCAAGCTCGTGGCCTCCGCCGCCGACCTCGAATCGATCGCCGCCGACGACGACGCCGACGTTCCGGCGCTGCACGGCTGGCGCCGCGAGCTGTTCGGCGAGGACGCGCTGGCGCTCAAGCACGGCCGCATCGCGCTGGCCGTCCAGGACCGCCGCGTGCGCATCGTCCCGGCCCCCCCGGCGTCATCATGAGGCGGCCGGTGATGTATGGAGACTTACCTATTTGAGCGAAATCCGGCTATTAACCACGGTTTAATGCATTTTTAAAGATAGCCAGGGTTAACTTTGCTTGCTAAGGGAATCGCTTGTACGCTTCGCGACAGGCAGGCCCGCGCAGAGGCTTCCCGCGCTGGGAGATGTTGTTGATGAGCAGTTTTCGCGGCAAACCACCGATTGGACGCGATCGGGTGCGGCTCTCCTCCTCGGAGAAGCAGCAGGCCGTCGCCGCCGCGAAGGATTCCCGGCCGGAATTCGACAATGACAAGCTGCTGAACCTCCTGCGCTCCGCCAAGAACGAGCTGCAGGGCATGCGGCTCATCCACATGCACCTGTCGCTGCTGAAGGACAAGGATCCGTCCAGCCAGATGATCGTGCGCACGATCATCCAGGAACTGGGGTCGAAGGCGTCGTATCTTCAATCCTTCAACATCTCGAACGGCGACGTCATCGTCCTGTACAAGGGCCTGAAGCTGACCGGCGTGACCGAGGTGTGCCAGAAGGTCGAGCAGATCTTCCTGTCGAAGACGACGCTGACGGGACCCAACCCGTACAAGGAATATTCGCTCTATTCGATCATGGAACTGGCGTTGAACTTCGTCAACGTCATCCGATTCGTCGAAGAGCTGCAGGCGGGCGAGTCGGGCGTCCACGCCACCGAGACCAAGCCGCCGATCACGCTGGAGGAGATGGGCAAGCTCGAACGTCAGATGCAGATGTTCGACCTGTCGCCCTTCCTGTTCAACCAGGCCATCGCCAACCTGGACCCGCAGAGCGACGACGAGATGGAGTATTACGAACTCTACATCTCGATCAAGCTGCTTCAGGAACGGCTCTGCCCGGATTACGATCTGACGGCCAACAAGTGGCTGTTCAACTACTTCACCGCCAACCTCGACCAGTCGGTGCTGCGGGCGCTGAACCACGGCCTGTCGTTCATGCGCGGCCGGCGCATCGGCATCAACATCAACCTGTCCACGGTGATCTCCACCGGCTTCGTGAAGTTCGACGAGCGGCTGCCCATCGATTTCCGCGGCAACGTCGTGCTGGAGATTTCCAAGGGCGACCTGATCGAGAACCTGTCGCTGTTCAACGAGGTGGTCGATTTCGCCCAGGACCGCCGTTACCAGATCGCGGTGGACGGGCTGAACCCGTTCTGGGTCACCAATTTCGACCTGGAATACCTGAACGCCGACTACGCCAAGGTCTTCTGGTCGAGCGACATGCTGGAGATGGATCCGGGCCTGGAGAAATACTTCTTCGACCGCATCGCCGAGCAGGACCGCTGCAAGTTCATCATGGCCCGCTGCGACACCGTGTCCAGCCTCGTCTACGCGCACAAGGCCGGCATCAAGAAGGTGCAGGGCCGCGCCGTGGACAACATCATGCGCAAGGGCGTCAGCGTCCGCGACGCCGTGTCCGCCGCCAAGGGCATGACGGACTGAGACTGGTTTCCCCAGATACGCGCTGTTCGTTGGGCCTCCGGCCTTGCCGAAAGCCCAACGGCCCGGTCACGCCGCGGCGGCGGGGCTTTCGATCAGGCGGTAATGGGTGGGGTCGGTCAGCACGAGGCAGCTCAGCGTCTTGACGTCGCCCTCGTCCTCGGTGCTGGAAACGCGGGCGTGGGGGATGTTGAAGAGGTTCAGCGTTTCCCGGACGCGCCACGCGCGGTTGCTGGATGATCCGACGGTCTGATAGACCTGCCCGATCCGAACCTGCTTCTTGCTCATCAGAAAGACCCCCTGGACCGATTGGTGCCGCGTGAAGCGGGCGGCGACCCCAACATATTGTCCTGTCCAGCATTTGTTTACAATTCTAGATATGTCCCGCGCATGTTCGCGGTGCGGTGGTGTGTCGGCGCCGACACGCTTCGTGTGTATGCGTATTGATTCGCGCGGCGCGCGCTCAGCAGCCCGACTTCGGCAACGCCTCCAGCGTCTCCAGGATGGCGTTCACGGTGAAGTCGCCGTAGTCGATCTGCATCGATTCGGCGACGCCGTTCTGCAGCAGCGTGATGCTCATCTCGTATTCGGGCTGCGGGGTGTCGCTCTTCAGCGGGAAGAAGGCCATGCGCACCGGCCACGCCTTGCGGTCCCGGGTCAACTCGGGCGTGCGCTCGGCCTTGGCCTTGGTGGCGGGGCCGACGACGGCGCTGATCTCGGTGGCGCCCTCGGCGTCGGCGCCGTCGAAGACGACGCGGTTGAAGAACACCTCGCCGGATTTGGCGCGGTCGATGACCGCCACGGTGTGCGCGCTGGGGAACAGCGTGCCGGCGGGCAGCGGCATGTCGGACTCCTCTGGGCGGACGAAATGCGCCACCCCGCCGGTGCCGTCCTTCTCCAGCCGGGCGTCGCCGCGCACCTCCTCGTCCGTTTCGCCGTTGACGGTCTTGCGCACGTTGAAGCGATAGCGCAGGCCGTTCTTGGCTTCCCAGGTCGTGTAGTTGGTGGTCATGTTCATCTCGTCGCCTTCGGCGTAGACGAAGCGCAGCTGAAAGCGCTGCTCGGTCGTCCAGCCGTCGCAGGCGTCGGCCCATTCGAACATCATGCGGCCGCGCACGTCGGCCACCTTGCTGGAACCGCGGGCCTTCAGCAGCGACATCTTGTAGATCGCGCGGTGCGGCGCGATCTCCGCGGCGGCCTCCGCCGACCGCGTCGACACGGGGGAGAGCAGCAGCGCGGCCACGGCGGCGGCGGCTGTGACGCGGATGGTCTGGCGGATGGCGGACAAGATGGCTTCCACGGGTGATTGAAACCGTTCACTCGGATAATGGGTGTTTTTCGCGCGAACCGAAAGGCCCGCCATGCGCATTTCAACGAGAGGGGAGGGCAAGGGCATGCAAAAGAGCGATGGACAAGGGCGGCCGGCGCTGCTGGTGACGCGCCGCCTGCCGGATGCGGTGGAGGCCCGCGCCGCGCGGGACTACGACGTCCGGTTGAATCCCGACGACACGCCGCAGACCGCGCGAACGCTGGCCGAACGCGCGGCGGGCGCCGACGGCGTCCTGTGCTGCGCGGCCGACCGGATGACGGCCGAGGTGATCGCCGGGCTGCCCGGCACGGTGCGCGTCCTCGCCACCTTTTCCGTCGGCACCGACCACATCGACCTTGCGGCCGCCAGGGCACGCGGCATCGCGGTGACCAACACACCCGGCGTGCTGACCGACGCCACCGCCGACATCGCCCTCCTGCTCATGCTGGGCGCCGCGCGGCGGGCGTCGGAGGGGGAGGCGCTGGTGCGGACGGGCGGCTGGACCGGGTGGACGCCGACCCAACTGCTGGGCACGCATCTCGGCGCCAAGCGCCTGGGCGTCTTCGGCATGGGGCGGATCGGCCAGGCGGTGGCGCGCCGCGCGCGCGCCTTCGGCATGAGCGTGCACTACTCCAACCGCTCCCGCCTGCCGGCCGAGCTGGAGGAGGGGGCGACCTTCCACGCCGACCCGGCGGCGATGCTGGAGGCCATCGACGTGCTGACGCTGCATTGCCCGGCCACGCCGGAGACGCACCACTGGCTGGACGCCGCCCGCATCGCCCGGCTGCCGCGCGGCGCCATCGTCGTCAACACCGCGCGCGGCAGCGTGGTGGACGACGACGCGCTGATCGCCGCGCTCAAGGGCGGGCATCTCGCCGCCGCCGGGCTCGACGTCTTCGAGAACGAACCGAACCTGCACCCGGGCTATCGCGACCTGCCGAACACCTTCCTGCTGCCGCACCTGGGCAGCGCCACGGTGGAGACGCGCAACGCCATGGGCTTCAAGGCGCTCGACAACCTGGATGCGTTCTTTGCCGGGCGGGAGCCGCCCGACCGGGTGGCCTAAAGGGGCGCGCGGGGCGGGGCGCGCGGCGGCGGGGGCAAGCTTTGCCGTGCCGCTCGCCCCCGCCGCACCGGCGCGGCGGGCCTGTAAGGCGCATGCCGGAAGGGTGCGCGGCATTTGGATAAAATGTCACAAAAATGTCCGGCGAATTGTTGCCGCCCGGAAAATCCTGCCGGGCAGGACAGGGGCGGGGCGGTTTCTGCCGATGGGCAAACCGGCGGTTTCCAAGGGTTCGCCGCTTGGCACGCTCGTTGCTTCTGGAAGGGCGAAGCATTTCGCGCCAAGCGAGAGGAGCCGACCATGAACGCCTTCGCCGCCCAGGATATCACGCCCCCGCACCACAGCCTCGACGGCCTGGGATGGGCCCGGATGCCCCGTCCGCGCGGGCTGGCGATCGTGGACGACGGCGGCGAGCGCGTGCTGGAAAGCGCGCTGGCCAAGCTGGCCGAGGCGCAGGACCTCATCAACCAGCAGCAGGAGCGCATCGCCTACCTGGAAAGCCTGTCCATGACGGATGAGCTGACCGGCCTGCTGAACCGCCGCGGCTTCTACAGCCACCTGCGGCGCGAGCTGGCGGCGGCGCGACGCAACGTCGCAGCGGGCGGCATGCTGGTCATGATCGACCTGGACGGCTTCAAGGCCATCAACGACACGCACGGCCATCTGGCCGGCGATTTCTACCTGCGCCAGGTCGCCCGGCTGCTTCAGGCCCACGTGCGCTCGCAGGACGTGGTGGCCCGCCTGGGCGGCGACGAGTTCGCCGTGCTGCTGACCAACACCGACACCGCGACCGGCACGGCCCGCGCGGCGCAACTGGCCGAGGCGGCGCACGGCGAGACGGTCACCTGGAACGGCCACGCGCTGCCCATCCGCTTCTCCATCGGCATGCAGCCCTACGGCCCCGCCGACCACGAGGAGGACGTGATCCGCAAGGCCGACGTGAAGATGTACGGCGACAAGGGCGAACGCCGCCGGCGTCTGCGGGCCGCCTGAACGTCCGGCGGAACCCGCAATTACTGTACGAAAGTACTGGGACAAATGGTTGTCACGCCTGTGGTAACGACAATTTAACCGTCGCCGCTTAAGAAAAAAGGAGGTACACCGGGCCTTTGGCGATCCGCGCGACAGGCCGGTCGCCACGACCACATCGGGCCGCACGGCCTGGAGGAGCATGTTGATGTCTTCGCAAGCGAACGGTACCGCGGGCGCGGCGCAGGCAGACAAGCCCCCGAAGCGGGTGCTCATCGTCGAGGACAACGAGCTCAACATGAAGCTCTTCCACGACCTGCTGGAGGCCCACGGCTACGCCACCCTGCAGACCCGCGACGGCATGGAAGCGCTGAAGCTGGCGCGCCTGCATCGTCCGGACCTCATCCTCATGGACATCCAGCTTCCCGAGGTGTCGGGGCTGGAAGTCACCAAATGGCTCAAGGAGGACGAGGAGCTGAAGGCGATTCCCGTGATCGCCGTCACCGCCTTCGCCATGAAGGGTGACGAGGAGAAGATCCGCCAGGGCGGCTGCGAGGATTACATCGCCAAGCCGATCTCGGTGACGAAGTTCCTCGAATCCGTGCAGAAGTACCTGTCGTAAACCGCAGCAGCCACCGGAAAGCCTAAGCCCCATGTCCGCGCGCGTCCTCGTTGTCGACGATGTCCTGCCCAACGTGAAGCTTCTGGCGGCCAAGTTGACGCGCGAGTACTTCGACGTCATCACCGCCTACAACGGCCCGGAGGCGCTGGAGCTGGTCAAGCGGGAGTCGCCGGACATCGTCCTGCTCGACGTCATGATGCCGGGCATGGACGGGTTCGAGGTGTGCGAGAAGATCCGCTCCGACCCCGCCACCATGCACATCCCGGTCGTGATGGTGACGGCGCTGTCCGACGTGGCCGACCGCGTGCGCGGCCTGGAAGCCGGGGCCGACGATTTCCTGACCAAGCCGGTGAACGACATCGCGCTGTTCGCGCGCGTGCGCTCGCTGGTGCGGCTGAAGATGATGATGGACGAGTGGCGCCTGCGCGAGAGCACGTCGGGCCAGTTCGGCGTGATCGAGCCGACGGGGACGCTGCTGAGCGAGGCGGCCGACAAGGCGCGCGTGCTGGTGCTGGAGGATTCCGTCCTCGACCTGGAAAAGATCACCGAAACGCTGAAGCGCGACGGCGACCACGTCATCGCCGCCGAGACCTGCGGCAAGGCGCTGGAGCGCGCGCTGGGCGACGAGCTGGATCTGGTGATCATCAGCCTGACCCTGCTGAACGAGGACGGGTTGCGGCTGTGCTCGCAGCTGCGCTCGCATGAGCGCACGCGGCAGGTGCCGATCCTGCTGGTCGTCGACGAAGGCGATCTGAACCGCGTCGCCAAGGGCCTGGAACTGGGCGCCAACGACTACGTCATCAAGCCGATCGACCGCAACGAGCTGCTGGCCCGCGTGCGCACGCAGATCCGCCGCAAGCGCTACCAGGAACGGCTGCGCGCGAACTACGAGCACAGCCTGTCGATGGCGCTGACCGACAGCCTGACCGGCGTGTTCAACCGCCGCTACGTCAACGCGCACCTGCCCCGCCTGCTCGACCGCGCCATCGACAACCACAAGCCGGTGTCGGTGCTGATGTTCGACATCGACCACTTCAAGGACGTCAACGACACCTGGGGCCACGACGTCGGCGACGACGTGCTGAAGGAGGTGGCGACCCGCGCCAGCCGCAACCTGCGCACCTTCGATCTGGTGGCCCGCCTGGGCGGCGAGGAATTCGTCGTCATCCTGCCCGACACCGACGACGAGGCGGCGCGGATCGTCGCCGACCGGCTGCGCACGCGCATCGGCGACGACCCCTTCGTGGTGAAGGCCCCGGTCGGGGAAATCGCGGTGACGGTGTCGGTGGGCGTGGCGGTGGGCGGCCGGCTGGGCGACACCGCCGACAACCTGATCAAGCGGGCCGACGACGCGCTTTATCAGGCCAAGCGCTCGGGCCGCAATTGCGTGGTCGCCGACCCGCGCGGCGAAGTGAACGAATTCCGCATCGCGCCGGTGCGCTGAACCTACGACGTACAGCCGGTGCGTCGTAGGTTGGGTTGAGCCGCAGGCGAAAACCCAACATCCCCTTGCATCGCAAACACGTTGGGTTTTCGCTGACGCTCAACCCAACCTACGAGCGTCCAAGCCGATGCATGGGCGGCCATGGGAGCCGGACCCCCGAATCACGAAAGGCCGCCCATGGGGCGGCCTTTTCGCTTTGCGGCGGTCGGGAAACCTTACTTGATCTTGGCTTCCTTGAACTCGACGTGCTTGCGCACCACCGGATCGTACTTGCGGAAGTGCAGTTTCTCGGTGGTCTTCTTCGGGTTCTTCTTCTTGACGTAGAAGAAACCGGTGTCAGCCGTGCTCACCAGCTTGATGAGGACGGTGTTCTGCTTGGCCATGATCGCAATCCCGAAAATATACCAGTGTCCCGCCGACCCGGCGGGCGGCGATGCGTAGCGCGGGAAGATACCCGCTCCCGCCGCCATGTCAAGCCCTGACAAGGCTTTGAGCGCTGTGCGGCCGGCATTTCCACTGCCTTCACCGTTCCGCGACGGCGGTGGAGGCGAAGGCGAGGGCCTGACGGTACAGCGTCGGTTCGGCCAGCAGCAGCTTGGCGACCTGCATGTCCAGCGCCGCGTCGTGCTCGACGGCGGGGCAGGTGTCGCGCAGGCGTAGCACGGCGGCGTCGCTGTCGGCCGCCGCGGCCCGCCAGGAGGCGATCTGCGGCGCCGGGCGCAGGTGGCCGGCGCGCAGCTCGGCCAGCACGGCGGCGGCGTTCGGCGCGTTCACGCTGGTGCAGATGGTCGGGTGGACGCCCTGCTTGTGCAGCGTGTAGCCGGCCGGCGTGAAGATCCGGCTCCAGGTCAGGAACAGCTCGGCGTCGTTGGGCAGGCGGGTCACCGTCTGCACGCTGCCCTTGCCGTACGATGAAGTGCCCACGACGACCGCGCGCCCGCTGTCCTGCAACGCGGCGGCGACCACCTCGGCCGAGGACGCCGTGCGCCCGTCCACCAGCACGACGAGCGGCATGCCGTCGGCCACATCGTCGGTGGCGGCGTCGAAGCGCTGGCGGCTGTCGGGATGGCGCCCTTCGGTGGCGATGATGCGGCCGCGGCGGATGAACAGATCGGCGGCCGCCACCGCCTGATCCAGCAGCCCGCCGGGGTTGCCCCGCAGGTCGAGGACGAGGCCGCGCACCTGCGCCGGCGAGCGGCGCACGGCCAGCACGGCGTCGCGCAGGTTGGTGGCGGTGCTGGCGTTGAAACGCTCCAGCTTCAGCAGCCCGACGCCGTCGCTGACCGAATGGCTGACCATGTTCGGCACGATGCGGTCGCGGCGGATGGGCAGGCGGCGCGGCGGCGTGCCGTCGCGCGCCACGGTGAGCAGGACGAGGCTGCCGGCGGCGCCGCGCAGGCGGTCGCGCACGGCGATGTCGGTCATGGCGGCGGTCGTCTCGCCGTCGATGCCGACCAGCAGGTCGCCGTCGCGCACGCCGGCGCGCTCGGCCGGGCCGCGCGCCTGCACGTCGCGGATGATGTGGCGGCCGGATTGTGTTTCCAGCGACAGGCCGATGCCGCCGTACCCTTCGCGTTGCGCGCGCTCGGTGGTGGCGCGTTGCGGGGCGGCGTAGCGGGAGTAGCCGTCGAGGTCGGCGGTCACCGCGTCGAACACCGCCTGGTAGACGCCGTCGGTCGTGCTGGCGCGCAGCGGGGCGGAGTGCAGCCGGGCCTTTTCCACGGCGTGCGCCGTCAGGGCCGCCCAGGCGGCGGCGTCGCCGGCCGGCGGCGTGCCGTACTGCGCCGCCAGCTTGTCCGACACGTACACGCGTACGGTCTTGCCGGCGGTTTCGACGGTGATGGCCGGATCGATCGTCGCGAGGCCCTTCAGCCCGCTCAGGCCGAGCTGCTGCATGTTCACCGGCTGGAGATAGGCATCGGCGATCCGGCCATAGCCGACGGTGAAGACCTGTTCGCTGATGTAGGTGGGACCGGCGGCGATCGCGGGCTTCGGCGGCTCACCCCCGCTGCATCCGAAGACCAGCGCGAGGGCCGCGAAAGGGGCGGTGAGGTGCCGCCGAAAGGTCATCCGACCAAGCCCGTGAGTCATGGTGCGCCGAGCCCACTCCCTGCGTACGGGGAGCTGGCGTACGTCCCTGGCGGCGGTTCATCCGTACCCGCCGGCGGGAGTGTCCAGCCCACGTTCGATAGGATGATGCATAACACCATCGCAGAGGTGGCTGGTGGGGCAAATAAACTCAAAATGAGGCTTGTGCCCTATTTCCCACGCGATGTCGCCTTTTTGCCACGACCTCCGGACCGTGGCCGCGCAACGGACGGGCTGCCGGGGGCGGGGCGGGCGTTGCCCGAAAGCCACGGCTGCCCGGACGTGTCGAAGAGGTCGGCCCCATCGGCATCGCGCAGGCGGAACAGGGTGCTGCCGGTCAGCGGATCGGCCTCCAGGACGATGACCTTGACCGGCGCGCCCAGCCGGTACACCCGGCCCCAGCGGCGCCCGACCAGCGCGTGCTCGTGCTCCAGGTGTTCGTACTGGTCGTCGGGCAGGACGGAGGCGGGGACCAGCCCGTCGGCGCCCGTCTCGTCGAGCCGGACGAACAGGCCGAAGCGGGTCACCCCGGTGATGCGCCCGCTGAAGGTCGCGCCGACGTGCGCCGACAGGTAGGAGGCGGTGAAGCGGTCCAGCGCGTCGCGCTCCGCCGCGGCGGCGCGGCGCTCGGTCATCGAGATGTGCTCGCCCACGTCGGCGATCCGCGCCACCGTGTCGTCGTCCAGCGCGCCGGGGCCCAGGCCGTGCGCGCGGATCAGCGCGCGGTGCACGACCAGATCGGCGTAGCGGCGGATGGGCGAGGTGAAGTGCGCGTAGCGGCGCAGCGCCAGCCCGAAATGGCCGAGGTTGTCCGGGCTGTACACCGCCTGCGCCTGGCTGCGCAGGATGACCTCGCTGATCAGCTGCGATTCCGGCGTGCCCGCCGCCTTCTTCAGGATGCGGGTGAAATGATCGGGCTTGAGCACCTGACCTTTCGCGAGATCGTACCCGATCCCCGCCAGGAACTCGCGCAGCGCCGCCAGCTTGTCGTCGGCCGGCTGATCGTGCACGCGGTAGAGGCAGGGCACGCCCTTGGCCTCCAGGCTCTCGGCGGCGGCGACGTTGGCGCAGATCATGAACTCCTCGATCAGCCGGTGGCTGTCGAGCCGCTCGCGGGGGACGATGGCCGCCACCTTTCCCGCGTCGTCCAGCAACACGCGCCGTTCCGGCAGGTCGAGGTCGAGCGTGCCGCGCCGTTGCCGCGCCTCCCACAGGCGGGCATAGGCGGCGTACAGCGGCGCGATCACGGTGTCGAGGAGCGGCCCCGTCTCCTCGTCTGGGCGCCCGTCGCGCGCCGCCTGGACCTGTTCGTAGGTGAGGCGGGCGGCGGAGCGCATCAGCGCGCGTTCGAACCGGTGGCGGACGAGAGTGCCGTTGCGGTCGATCCACAGGTGCACGGCGAGGCAGCCGCGCTCCTCGTTCGGGCGCAGCGAGCACAGGTCGTTCGACAGCGCCTCGGGCAGCATCGGCACGACGCGGTCGGGGAAATAGCAGGAGTTGCCGCGCTCGAACGCCGCCTTGTCCAGCGCCGCGCCGGGGCGGACGTAATAGGCGACGTCGGCGATGGCGACCAGCAGGTGCCAGCCGCCTTCGTTGGCCGGATCGCCGTCCGGCTCGGCCCACACCGCGTCGTCGAAGTCGCGCGCGTCGGCGCCGTCGATGGTGACCAGCGGTACGCCGCGCAGATCCGTCCGTCCGGTCGGCGGCGGCACCTTGGCGCGCTTCGCCTCCGCTTCCGCGGCGTGCGGGAAGACGGTGGGCAGGCCGTTGGCGTGGATGGCGATCAGGCTGACCGCGCGCGGCTCGGCCGTGTGGCCGATCCGCTGGACGATGCGCGCCTGCGCCAGCCCCAGCCGGGTGGCGGGCAACACCTCGGCCAGCACCAGCTCGCCCGGCTCCGCCCCGGCGGTGTTGGCCGGCAGCACCAGCAGTTCGGCCTTGTTGCGCTTGTCGGTCGGCACGATGCGGCCGCCGTCGGCGCCCAGGCGGTAGACGCCCAGCACGCGCCCCGCCGTGCCCTCGATGCGGCGGATGGTGCGCGCCTCGTACAGCCGCTCGTTGACGCGCGACAGCTTGGCCAGCACGCGGTCGCCGACGCCCAATGCCGGGTGGCCCTTCTTCTCGGGCATCATGAAGATGCGCGGCGGCGGCGAATCGTCGGCCCAGGTGAGCGGACGCGCCAGCACCTCGCCGTCGGGGTCAACGCCGGTCACCTCCAGCACGCCCACTTCGGGCAGCGACTGCGGCGGGGCGATGCGCTTGCCGCGCCCGCGCTCGACGGTGCCGGTGGCTTCCAGGTCCTTCAGCAGGTCCTTCAGGCGTTCGCGGTCGGCGCTGCCCTGCAGCTTGAAGGCGCGCGCGATCTCCCGCTTGCCGACGGGGACGGTGCTGGTGCGGATGAAATCGAGGACGGATTCCCGCGTCGGGAAGCCGGTGGGGCGGGGTGGCTTGCTCATCCGCGCAGTGTCCCAGCATTCCGGCCGGGATTCCACCCCACGGATGCTCAGCCCAGCAGGTAGTCGGCGGCCAGGGCAAGACCGGACGGAAATGCGTCGCCC
>DASWVP010000444.1:0-18758 GCA_036401175.1 Azospirillum sp.
CCAGCGTGCCGGGCCAGGAGGTGGCGGGCCGCTTCCTGCCGGCGCCGGTCGCCGTGGACCTGCCGGTGCGCCCGGGTGGACAGATCTTCGTCCAGGTCGGCGCCTTCGGTAGCCAGGACAACGTCAACCGCGCCCGCGCCAAGCTCAGCGCGCTCGGCCAGCCGGCCATCGTCTCGCCGACCAGCACCGGCGGCGTGCGGCTCCAGCGCGTGCGCATAGGCCCGCTGGACAGCGTCGAACGGGCCGACATCGTGCTGGCCCAGGTGCTACAGTCCGGCCTTACGGACGCCAAAATCGTGGTGGATTGATCGGCCACCGACCAGCAAAGGTCTTTCAAAGGGAGTTGTTGTCCATGTCCGCAGTCCGGATCCGCTTGGCCGCTGTGCTTGCCGTCGCGCTGGCGGCGGTGGGGGGCGTTCTGCCGGCCCGCGCCGCGACCATCGAGACGATCGCAAGACAGGCGATCCTCATCGACATGACGACGAACACCGTGCTGTTCGAGAAGAACTCGGACCAGCGCATGCCGCCGTCGTCGATGAGCAAGATCATGACCATGTACATGGTCTTCGAGGCGCTCAAGTCCGGGCGGCTGTCGCTGGAGCACACGCTGCCGGTGAGCGAGCGCGCGTGGCGCATGCAGGGCTCGAAGATGTTCGTCGAGCTGCACAACATGATCAAGATCGACGATCTGATCAAAGGCGTGATCGTGCAGTCCGGCAACGATGCCTGCATCGTCCTGGCCGAGGGGATCGCCGGGTCCGAACCCGCCTTCGCCGAGCTGATGAACAAGAAGGCCAAGGAAATCGGCCTGACCGCCAGCAATCTGACGAACGCCACCGGCTGGCCCGACCCCAACCACTACATGACCGCTCGCGATCTCTCGATCCTGGCGGAACGGCTGATCAAGGACTTCCCGGAGTACTATCACTACTACGCGATCCGGGATTTCCAGTACCACGGCATCAAGCAGGGCAACCGCAACCCGCTGCTCTACCGGGGCATCGGCGCCGACGGGATGAAGACCGGCCACACCGACGCCGCCGGCTATGGCCTGACCGCGTCGGCCGAGCGCGAGGGGCGGCGCCTGATCCTGGTCGTCAACGGCCTGCCCAGCATGCAGGCGCGCGCCGACGAATCGGCCCGCCTGATCGAATGGGGCTTCCGCGAGTTCAACACCTACGCGCTGTTCAAGGCCGGCGAGACCATCGAACAGGTGCCGGTGTGGCTGGGCATGCAGGAGACGGTGCCGGTCACCGTGCCGGCCGACCTGAAGGTGACCATGGGCCGTGCCGACCGCCCGAACATGAAGGTGACGCTGGTGTCCAACGCCCCGGTGCAGGCCCCCATCCGCAAGGGCGATCCGGTCGGCAAGCTGGTGATCAGCGCGCCGGGCGCGCCGGCCAAGGAAGTGCCGGTGCTGGCCGCGGCGGATGTCGAGCGGCTGGGCTTCTTCGGCCGCGCCTTCGCGGCGGCCAAGTACATCGTCCTGGGCGCCGGGTCGTAACATGGCGGACCGCAACCGGGGACGGTTCATCACGCTGGAGGGCGGGGAAGGGGCGGGCAAGTCCACGCAGCTCCGCCTGCTGGCCGACGCCCTGGCCGCCTGCGGCATCGACGTGGTGGTGACGCGCGAGCCCGGCGGCTCGCCGGGTGCCGAGGAGATCCGCGCCCTGCTGGTGTCCGGCGAGACCGGCCGCTGGAGCCCGGTCACCGAAGGGCTGCTGCACACCGCCGCCCGGCGCGACCACCTGGAACGCACCGTCTGGCCGGCGCTGGACGCCGGGCGTTGGGTGCTGTGCGACCGCTTCTTCGACAGCACCATGGCCTACCAGGGCTATGGCCTCGGCCTTGGGCGGGAGCCGATCGAGACGCTGCAGCGCGTGGCGCTCGGCGACTTCCGGCCGGACCTGACGCTGATTCTCGACCTGCCGGTCGAGATGGGGCTGCGGCGGGCCGCCGACCGCCGCGGCGGCGAGGACCGTTACGAGCGCATGAACGTCGACTTCCACCGGCGCCTGCGCGACGGATTCCTCGACATCGCACGGCGCGAGCCGCAGCGGTGCGCGGTGGTCGACGCCGGCCACCCGGTGGAGGCGGTGCAGGCCGCCATCCTCGACACGGTCACCCGCCGCCTGGACGTGCGCGCGCCGTAACCGCGCCGCACCGGCGTCCGGCGGCGTTCCCCTATCGGCCAGGGACGCCGCCCGCGGCGCGATCTTCCGGAACGATGCCGGTTTCCAAACCCGTGGCCGTGCCGCCGTCCGGGTCCGGCCTTCCCCGTTTCTGGAGTTCCGACAGCGTGCTGGACCCGCCCGAACCGATTCCCGCGTCCCCCTGGCCGTTCCTGTGGATGTTCGTGCGCCGCCGGTTCTGGGGGCGCTCGATGCTGCTCGCGCTTACGGCGGTCGGCGGCATTGGCCTGATGAGCTTCGAACCGGTCGCGCTGAAGGCGCTGGTCGACGGGCTTGCCGATGCCGGGGGGTGGAGCGGCGACGTGCTGTTCTGGTTCCTGGCGCTGGGCGCGCTGTGGATCGGCTCCGCGCTGTTCAACCGGGCGCGGGAAATCGTCGATCTCTACACCGGCCCGGCCCTGCGGCAGGAGATCCAGTTCGAGCTCTTCGCCCATCTGATCGCCCATTCCCCCCGCTATTTTCAGGAAAACCTCGCCGGGAAATTGGGTCAGAAGGTCAAGCAGGCTGGGCAGAGCGCCCTGCAACTCCTTGATATCCTGTCCAACGACATCGTCCGCATCGTGGTCGTCCTGTCGTTCAGCCTGTACCTGCTGTATTCGGCGCACGGCGTCTTCGCCGTGCTGCTGGTCGGCTGGACGGCGGCGCAGATCGGCGTTTCCGCCCTGCTGGCGCGGCGCTGCATCGCGCTGTCCCGCGCCTTTTCCGAGCAGGTCGCGGCCTCCACCGGGCACATGGTGGACGTCATCGCCAACATCGAACTGGTGCGCGCCTTCGTGCGCCGGCAGCACGAGTTCGGCCTAGTGTCCGAGACGCTGGGTCGCGAGGCCGAACGCTCGCGCGAGCTGCGCTGGTTCCTGGTGAAGATGTGGTTCATCCTGTTCAACGCGCTGCTGGTTTTCCAGATCGCGCTGATCGGCATCGCGGTGTCCGAAGCGGTCGCCGGGCGCATGTCGGTCGGCGATTTCGCCATGGTGTTCTCGCTGGCGAGCATCGTCGGCCTGAATGTGTGGAACCTATCCACGCGCATGCTGGGCTTCTTCGAGCACCTGGGAAACCTGTCGGGCGCGCTGGAGCTGATCGCCCGCCCGCACGAGATCCTGGACCGCCCCGGCACCCGGCCGCTGGCGGTCGCGTCCGGCGGCATCACCGTCAGCGACGTCCGCTTTGCGCACGCCGATGGCACGGTGGTTTTCGACGGCCTGTCGCTGTCCATCGCGCCGGGCGAGCGGGTGGCGCTGGTCGGCCCGTCCGGCGCCGGCAAGAGCACGCTGGTCAAGCTGCTGCGCCGCCAGTACGAGCCGCAGCACGGCCGCATCCTGATCGACGGCCAGGACATCGCCACGGTGACCCTGGATTCGCTGAACGACGCCGTCGCCGAGGTCCCGCAGTCGCCCGCGCTGTTCCACCGCACCATCCGGGAGAACATCGCCTACGCCCGTCCCGACGCCGACGAGGCGGCGGTGCTGGACGCGTCGCGCAAGGCGCATTGCCACGACTTCGTCGTGCTGCGGCCCAACGGCTATCGGGCCGTAGTGGGCGAGCAGGGCGTGCGGCTGTCGGGCGGCGAGCGCCAGCGCGTCGCCATCGCCCGCGCGCTCCTCAAGGACGCGCCCATCCTCATCCTCGACGAAGCGACGTCGGCGCTGGATTCCGAGACGGAACGCCTGATCCAGGACGCGCTGTGGACGCTGTTCAAGGGCCGCACGGTGATCGCCATCGCCCATCGGCTGTCCACCATCACCGGCATGGACCGCGTCTTCTACATCGAGCGCGGGCGGATCCTGGAGTCCGGCAGCCACGCCGATCTGCTGGCCCGCGACGGCCGATACGCCGACCTGTGGCGCCAGCAGATCGGCGGCTTCCTGCCGGCCGGGGAGGATCGCGGGGCGGGGCGGGCGCACGCGCGGGGAAGCGTTTGACCCGTGCCCCCCAGTTGCGCCACTGTGCGGCCATGCAGCCCCACCCTCCGACCATCCGCCGCCCGTGAGCCGCGCCGCCGCCCGCCCCCAGACGGAAGCCGAGGACGATCCCTTCGCCCCGCGCCGCAACCCCGACCTGCTCGGCCACGAGGAGGCGGAAGCGACGCTGCTGGAGGCGTGGAACTCCGGCCGCCTGCCGCACGCCTGGCTGATCGGCGGGCCGCCGGGCGTCGGCAAGGCGACGCTGGCCTTCCGCTTCGCCCGCTTCGCGCTCGCCAACGCCGACGCGGCCGGCGAGGGCGCCGGCCTGTTCGGCGCGCCGGAGCCGCCGGCCAGCCTGCGCGTCGACCCCGGCCACCCGACGTTCCGCCGCATCGCCGCGTCCGGCCACGCCGACCTGCTGACGGTGGAGCGCCAGCGCGACGAGAAGCGCGACCGGCTGAAGCGCGACATCGCCGTGGACGACGTGCGCAAGATCGCCCCCTTCCTGCGCAAGACCTCGGCGGAGGGCGGCTGGCGCGTCGCCATCATCGACGGGGCCGACCGCATGAACAACAATGGCTTGAACGCCATTCTGAAGATCCTGGAGGAGCCGCCGACCGGCGCGCTGCTGCTGCTGGTCAGCGACAACCCCGGCGGCATGCTGCCGACCATCCGCTCGCGCTGCCGCAAGCTGACGCTCAAGCCGCTGGCGGAGGACACGGTGATCGCCCTGCTGGGCCAGCACCGGCCGGACCTGGGGCCGGAGGACCGGGCGGCGCTGGCGCGGCTGGCCGAGGGCAGCATCGGGCGCGCCGTGGCGCTGGCGGACGCCGGCGGGCTCGACCTCTACCGCGAGCTGATGAAGCTGCTGTCGGCGCTGCCCAGGCTGGACATCGCCGCCGCGCACGCCTTCGGCGACAAGCTGACCCGCAAGCAGGACGACGGCCTGTACGAGACGGCGACCGAACTGCTGGTCTGGTGGCTGGCCCGCTTCGCCCGCGCGCTGGCGCGCGGCGCGTGGCCGGACGAGGTGGTGCCGGGCGAACACGCGCTGATGACCCGCTTCGCCAACGCCCGCGGCCTTGATCGCTGGATGGAGGTGTGGGAAAAGATCGGGCGCCTCTTCGCGCGCGCGGAATCGGCCAATCTCGATCGCAAGCAGGTGGTGCTGAACGCCTTGCTGACGCTTGAGGCCGCGGCCACTTGAACAGAAGCCGGCAAGCCCATGCCGGCCACCACCCGAAGCGGGAGCACACCGACCATGGCCGGGTCGAAGACCTATTACCTGACGACGCCCATCTATTACGTGAACGACGTGCCGCACATCGGGCACGCGTACACCACGCTCGCGTGCGACGTGCTGGCCCGCTTCATGCGCCTCGACGGCTATGACGTGAAGTTCCTCACCGGCACCGACGAGCATGGGCAGAAGGTGGAGAAGTCGGCGCAGGCCGCCGGCGTCGAGCCGCAGGCATTCACCGACCGGGTGTCGCAGAACTTCCGCGACCTCGTCGGCGTGATGAACTACTCCAACGACGACTTCATCCGCACGACCGAGCCACGCCATGTGAAATCGGTGCAGGCGCTGTGGACGGCGCTGATCGAGAAGGGCGAGATCTACCTGGGCTCCTACGCCGGCTGGTATTCCGTGCGCGACGAGGCGTTCTATGGCGAGGACGAGCTGACCACCACGCCGTCCGGCAAGAAGATCGCCCCCACCGGGGCCGAGTGCGAGTGGGTGGAGGAGCCCAGCTATTTCTTCCGCCTGTCGGCGTGGCAGGACCGGCTGATCGAATTCTATGAAAAGAACCCCGACTTCATCGCGCCCCAGGGCAAGCGCAACGAGGTGATGTCCTTCGTCAAGTCCGGCCTGAAGGACCTGTCGGTCAGCCGCACCACCTTCAAGTGGGGCATCCCCGTGCCCGGCGACGACGCGCACATCATGTACGTCTGGCTGGACGCGCTGACCAACTACATCACCGCCGTCGGCTATCCCGACACCGACAGCGCCGATTACACGAAGTACTGGCCGGCCGACCTGCACATGGTGGGCAAGGACATCCTGCGCTTCCACACCGTCTATTGGCCGGCCTTCCTGATGGCCGCCGGCCTCCAGCCGCCCAAGCGCGTCTTCGCGCACGGCTGGTGGACGATCGAGGGGCAGAAGATGTCCAAGTCGCTGGGCAACGTCATCGCGCCCGAGACGCTGGTGACGACCTACGGCCTCGACCAGACGCGCTATTTCCTGCTGCGCGAGGTGCCGTTCGGCAACGACGGCGACTTCTCGCACGGCGCCATGGTCCAGCGCATCAACGGCAACCTCGCCAACGACTACGGCAACCTCGTGCAGCGCGTGCTGTCGATGATCGGCAAGAACTGCGCCGGCAAGGTGCCGGAGCATGGGGCGTTCACCGAGGCCGACAACCGCCTGCTGGGCGCCGCCCACGCGCTGCTCGACGTCGTGCGGGCGGAGATGCGCGTGCAGGCGTTCCACAAGGCGCTGGACGCGCTGTGGGCCGTCGTCGGCGACGCCAACCGCTATGTCGACGAACAGGCCCCCTGGGCGCTGAAGAAGACCGACCCGGCGCGCATGGCGACCGTGCTGTACGTGCTGGCCGAGACGATCCGCCATCTGGCGATCCTGACGCAGCCGGTCATGCCCGACGCCTCGGCGAAGATCCTGGACCAGCTGGGGCAGGGCGCCGACGACCGGGGCTTCGGCCGCCTGGGTCCGGCGGGGGCGCTGAAGCCCGGCACCGACCTGCCGGCGCCGCAGGGCGTGTTCCCGCGTTTCGTGGACGAACCGAAGGGCTGAGCATGCTGGTCGACAGTCACTGCCACCTGGATTTCCCCGACTTCGCCGAGGAGTTGGACGCCGTCGTCGCGCGCGCGCGCGCGGCCGGGGTGGGGCGGATGGTCACCATCTGCACCTACCTCAGCCGTTTCGACCGCGTGCGCGCGGTGGCCGAGCGCTACGACGACGTGCTGTGCTCGCTGGGCGTCCACCCGCACCAGGCGGCCGAGGAGATGGCCGATCCGACCGGGGGCGGCGTCACCGTCGAACGGCTGGTGGAGATGGCGAAGCACCCCAAGGTGATCGGCATCGGCGAGACCGGGCTCGACTACTACTACGACAAGAGTCCGCGCGACGTTCAGCAGGAATGCTTCCGCCGGCACATCCAGGCGGCGCGGGAAACCGGCCTGCCTCTGATCGTCCACACCCGCGACGCCGACGACGACACGCTCGCGCTGCTGCGCGAAGGGGCCGCGCGCGGGCCGCTGACGGGATTGCTGCACTGCTTCAGCTCCGGCCGCGAACTCGCTGAAAAGGCAGTGGAATTGGGGCTCTACATCTCGCTGTCGGGGATCGTCACCTTCAAGAAGTCGGACGAGCTGCGAGCCATCGTCCGGGACGTGCCGCTGGACCGCATCCTGGTCGAGACGGACGCCCCCTACCTCGCCCCGGTGCCCTATCGCGGCAAGCGGAACGAGCCGGCCTACGTCGCCCACACCGCCGCCACGGTGGCCGAGGTAAAGGGCGTCGGCGCGCAGGAAATGGCGCGGATCTCCACCGAGAACTTCTTCCGCCTGTTCACCCGCGCCGCGCCCCCGGCGCAGGCGGCGGCGTGAGCACCGTCCGGGTCACGGTTCTCGGCTGCGGCGGCTCCGCCGGGGTGCCGGTGATCGGCAACCAGTGGGGCGCCTGCGACCCGGCCAACCCGAAGAACCGCCGGCTGCGCCCGTCGGTGCTGGTGGAGCAGGGCGGGGCGAACATCCTGGTCGACACCACGCCCGACCTGCGCCAGCAGCTTCTGAACGCCGGGGTGACCCGGCTGGACGGCGTCCTCTACACCCATCACCACGCCGACCACGCGCACGGCATCGACGAGCTGCGCGAGATCTGCCGCCTGATGGGGAAGGGCATGCCGGTCTACGGCATGGCCGAACACCTGCACGAGCTGGAGCAACGCTTCGGCTACTGCTTCGAGCCGCTGCCGGAGGGCTATCCGGTCTACCGCCCGGTGCTGATCGCCAACCCCGTGCAGGGGCCGTTCGAGGTGGCCGGCGTGCCGGTCGTGCCGTTCCCGCAGGACCACGGCTACATGATGACGTTCGGCTTCCGCTTCGGGCGCTTCGCCTATTCCACCGACGTCATGAAGCTGGAGGAGGACGCCTTCGCGGCGCTGGAGGGCATCGACACCTGGGTGGTCGACTGCACCCGCGAGGACCCGCACCCAGTGCACGCCCATCTGGCGCTGACACTGGAATGGATCGCCCGCGTCAAGCCGCGCCGCGCCTACCTCACGCACATGAACAACACCCTCGATTACAACGCCCTGCGGACCAAGCTGCCGCCGGGCGTCGAACCGGCCTACGACGGGCTGGTCATCGAGGTTCCGTCTTCGTAGGTTGGGTTGAAACCCAACATCTTCGCGAAGCCGGAACGTTGGGTTTTCGCTGAGGCTTAACCCAACCTACGGATGCTGCGGCAGCAAAAGGCGGGCAGGGCGCCCGCTTCACTCGTCCGGCATCAGCAGGGTCAGGCGGCTGGCGATGAAGCGGTCACCGGCGGCGCGGGCGGCCTGCTCCGCAATGTTCGCGGCCAACCCGAACTTCTCCCGGTAAAGCTTTGATGTGGCGGCGATCGCGGCGGGTAGGGCGGCCTGGGCGGCCTTCACCTGCGCCTCCGGCCACAGGTCGAAGTCCTTCCAGGTGCGGAAGGCGGCTGCCGCCTTGTTGCGCGCCTCGGCCGCCTTGCGGGCCTCCGTCGAGTGCGGCGCCTCCAGCAGCGTGCTCGGCACCAGGGAGGCTTGCAGCGCGTCGATCATGAACTGCCGCTCGTAACCGATGCGGATGCTGCCGCGCTCGTCCAGCGCCGGGGCGATCGCCGGGTCGAGGTGGGTGGCGAGCTTCTTCCATTCCGGCATGTCGTACACCGACTTCGCGTCGTGGCAGACCTCCGGCGTGGCGTCGCGCGTACTGCCCCAGAAAGGTCCGAACGCCTCGAACGCCGGCTGGCCGTGCCGGGTGAACAGGAAGCACGGCGCCTCCAGGTCGGTCAACGACAGGACGTGGCGCAGGAACATCAGCATGGTTTCCGCCGGCCCGTCCGCGACGTCGCCAAGGTTCTTAATCTCTTCAAGGAGATACGGGTCGTTCTTCGGAAGGCCGGTGGCGACCACCTCGGCCACCAGCCGGCGCACCTCGCCCGGACGGTCGGCCACGGCCACCGCCCCGGAATGGTAGAGGTAGACGAGCCACGCCTTGGCCGCGGCGCCGTCATAGCGCGTCAGCGCGGCGGCGGCGCCCTTGGGATCCTTGGGAATGCCGGCGACAATGGCACCGATGCGCTTCTGCGCGGCGCGCAGCGCCTCCGCCAGTTCGTCGCTGCGCTTGTCGTGGACGGCGGCGCAGGCGTTCGCCTTGCCCTTGTCGGCGCAGGCCTTGTCGCGTTGCGCCAGCCACGCGGCCTGCGCCTTCACGACGGAGTCGCGCTCGCCGGGCGCGCTGTAGGCCAGCAGGTCGGCGTGGGCCTGGGCGAGCTGCTCGTCGGCCGACCGCAGCCCGGAGCTGGAGCAGATCGTCCGTTCCGCCGGTGTGGCGGCCTTGGCGCAGTCGATGCTCTGCGCCGGCGCGGACGCCGCGGCAAAGGACAGGACGAAGGCGGCACCGGCGAGGCAACGGCGAACGGGCGTCGGCATGCGGATCGGACCCCTGGGGTTTGAAGCCGGCGGAGATTAGTGCATCCCGGCCGCCGCCGAAAGGCACGGCGTGCCGCAACCACCGTGTCCATTCGCGGCCAACCGCCCCGCCGCCCTCCTCCGCGTTTTATTTTCCATAATCTCCCTTATACGACATACGGGTAGGTCAGGATGGCACCAACCTACACGGCTTCCGCCACGGCCGCACGTCGGGTATGGTCGAAGCCTTTTCCGCCCCCAGACCGACCGGACCCATGGCCCGCAACATCGACCGCCTGATCGACATCATGGCCCGCCTGCGCGATCCCGTGCGCGGCTGCCCCTGGGACCTGGAGCAGACCTACCGCACCATCGCCCCCCACACCATCGAGGAGGCGTACGAGGTCGCCGACGCCATCGAGAAGGACGACAAGGGCGCGCTGCGGGAGGAACTGGGCGACCTGCTCTTCCAGGTCGTCTACTACAGCCAGTTCGCCCGCGAGGAAGGGCTGTTCGACTTCGACGAGGTGGCCGGCGTCATCGCCGACAAGATGATCCGCCGCCACCCGCACGTCTTCGGCGCCGACGAGGTGAAGACGGCCGGGCACCAGACCTCGCGCTGGGAGGAGCACAAGGCGGCCGAGCGCGCCGCCAAGGCCGCCGCCGAGGGGCGGCACCCGCCCTCCGCGCTGGACGGCGTCATCGCCGGGCTCCCTGCCCTCACCCGCGCGCTGAAGCTGCAACGCCGCGCCGCCCGCGTCGGCTTCGACTGGACCGACGCGCGCGACATCCTCGACAAGATCGAGGAGGAGGTGGGCGAGCTGCGCGCCGAGATGGACGGCGGCGCCGCGCAGGAGCGCATCGCCGACGAGATGGGCGACCTGCTGTTCGCGCTGGTCAACCTCGCCCGCCGGCTCGACGTCGACCCGGAAGGGGCCCTGCGCGGCACCAACGCCAAGTTCGAGCGCCGCTTCCACCACATCGAACAAGCCCTTGGCGAGCAAGGGAAAAAACCGGAAGACGCGACGCTCGACGAGATGGAGGCGCTGTGGCAGCAGGCCAAGGGCGGCGAGGCCGGGCGGTAACGCCCCCTACCCGACCAGCCGCTCCCGCACGGCGTGCCAGCTCGCTTCGTCCGGCGCCATCAGCAGGCTGCCTTCCAGCAGCGTCGGCCGGTACGGCGTGCCGTCCACCAGCGCCGCATGCCCGCCGGCCTCGGCGTGCAGCAGCACGCCCGCCGCGTGGTCCCACGGCATCAGCCGGTGGTACAGCGAGAAGTGGGTCTCCCCGGTGATCAGGCACAAATACTCGTGCGCCGCGCTCAGCAGGCTGATGTGGCCGCCCATGGCCGCCAGCCCTTCCCTGATCCGCCGCCCCACCTCGTCAGGGCAGAAACGGGTGGAGGCGGCGCCGCGCATCGCGCCCACCGGCGCCGGGTCGGCGACGCGCAGGCGCCGGCCGTCCATCCAGGCGCCCTCGCCCGCCGCGGCCACCGCCGTGCGGTTGCCGCACGGGTCGTGGATCCACCCGGCCAGCGTCCGCCCGCCCTGCACCAGCGCGACGATCACCGCAAAGGCCGGGCGGCCGGCGGCGAAGTTGATGGTGCCGTCCACCGGGTCGATCACCCACACCGGCGCGTCGCCCGACAGCCGGTCGAGCACGGCGGGATCGGCCGATGCCGCCTCCTCGCCCACCACGACGCTGCCCGGCAGCAGGTCGGCGAGGCGCGGGGTCAGCGCCCGCTCGCCCGCCTCGTCGGCGATGGTGACAAGGTCGGTGGGGCCGCTCTTCTCGCGGACCTGCCCGTCGGTGAGCTGGCGGAAATAGGGCAGGATCTCGGTCTCCGCGACCTCGCGGATGACGGCGGAGACGCGGTCGATGTCGGGGAGCGCGATGCGGGTCACGGTTTGGACGGAGCCTTCCTGTTCGGCGGTTCAAGCTGGATCGTGGTGCTGCCGTCCTTCGGCGGCGGCAGCTTCACCTTGTCCTGCAAACCGGAATCCTTCAGCGCCTTGACCAGCGCCTCGTAGGTGGCCTGATCGGCCTCCGGGTTCGGCGCGGGCGGCACGCCACCATAATTGCCGCCGGGCTGCGCCGGTTCCCGCGGCGCCTTCGGATCGGGCGGCAGCGGCGGCCCGTCGGCCTTGGCGGCTTCCTTCTTCGGGTCTTCCGGGGGCGGCGGGGGCGGCGGCTTCCAGCCGCGGAAGCAGTCGATGAACTCCGCCTCCTTGCACTCCTTCAACAGCCCGGCCGGGTCCGGCGCCGTCACCACCGGGCCGACCGGGGCGTAGGGCAACTCGGTCGGGGTCGGCGGCAGCGGCGGTTCCGGCGGCGCGTCGGAGGCGTCCTCCTGGGCAAGCGCCGGCACCGTCACCAGAAGCAGGATGGCCAGAAGCCGGATGGGGGAAAGACGCACGGCGGGCACGCGGAAAACCGGAAGGACCGGCCCATTATGCCGGCCCTGCCCGCCCGCCGCCACGGACAAAGTGCAACCACTCGCCCGGCCGCTCCCCCGGCCGCGTCAGCCTTCCTGCACGAAGCGCCGCTCGAAGCGGGCGAGGTCGGCGGGGTCGAGCGCCACGCGCAGGTGGGCCTGACTGTCGTCGTCGCGCCGCTCCAGCACCTCGCCCCGCTCATAGAGCCAGGCGAGCGCCGCCCCGTTTTCCAGATCGACAACCAGATCAACCTCTTGCCGTCCGACGTTCATACGCTGGTCGAGCAATGCATCAAGGTCGCCGATGCCCTCGCCGCTGATGGCGGAAACCGCCACCTTGCGCGGGTCCCGGCGCGTCTGGGCGACGACGGCCTCGCGCGAGTCGAGGTCCAGCCGGTCGATCTTGTTCAGCACCTCGACCACGCGGTCGTCCACATCCGGGTCGATGCCGATGTCGCGCAGCACGCCGTTCACGTCGGCGCGCTGCGCCTCGGTGTCGGCGTGGGAGACGTCGCGGACGTGCAGGATGATGTCGGCGCCGTCCACCTCCTCCAGCGTGGCGCGGAACGCCTCGACCAGATGGTGCGGCAGGTCGGAGATGAAGCCGACCGTGTCGGACAGGATCACCTTGCGCCCGGACGGCAGCGTCACCTGCCGCATGGTCGGGTCCAGCGTGGCGAACAGCAGGTCCTTGGCGAAGACGGAGGCGTTGGACAGCCGGTTGAACAGCGTCGACTTGCCGGCGTTGGTGTAGCCGACCAGCGCCACCACCGGGTACGGCACCTTGGCGCGCGCCTTGCGGTGCAGGCCGCGGGTGCGGCGCACCTCCTCCAGCTCCTTCTTGATCTTGATGATGCGGTCGCCGATCAGACGGCGGTCGAGTTCGAGCTGGGATTCGCCGGGGCCGCCGAGGAAGCCGAAGCCGCCGCGCTGCCGCTCCAGGTGGGTCCACGACCGCACGAGGCGGGAGCGCTGGTAGGTCAGCGCCGCCAGCTCCACCTGCATCTGGCCTTCGCGCGTGCGGGCGCGGGCGCCGAAGATCTCCAGGATCAGGCCGGTGCGGTCGATGACCTTGGCCTTGATCCCGCGTTCCAGGTTGCGCTGCTGCACGGGGGAGAGCGCATGATCGATGATGACCAGCGTCGCTTCGCTCTCCTCGACCAGTTGGGCCAGATGCTCGACCGTGCCGGACCCCAGCAGGGTCGATGGCTGCGGCCGGTTCACGCGCACGCATTCGGCGTGCACGACCTCCAGCTCGATGGCGGCGGCCAGACCGACCGCCTCGTCCAGGCAGGACTCGGGGCTGCGCGCCGCATCGGCGGTGCGCAGCACGGGGTGCACGACGATGGCGCGGCCGGAGCCGTGCGGCTCCCGGCCGTCGCCGTTGCTTTCGTTGCCGTTCATCAAAGGGGTCAGACGCCCTCGCCTTCCTTCGGCGGTTCGAAGAGCTGGATCGGGTGTGCCGGCATCACCGTCGAGATGGCGTGCTTGTACACCAATTGGGAATGCGCATCCCGCCGCAGCAGGACCGAGAAGTTGTCGAACCAGGTGATGATGCCCTGCAGTTTGACACCGTTCACCAGGAAGACCGTCACGGGAGTCTTGTTCTTGCGGACGTGATTGAGGAAGACGTCCTGAACGTTTTGGCTTTTTTCGGACATGTTGTTCTGACCCCTTCTTTGATGTCTTTTTTGGGGCTCCGGTCAGAGCCCGCTCCCCGCTGCGTTTTTCGTCAGTGTTTCGCAATCGCCCCGGCATTCGCCGTGATGGATATGGTAGCACCAATCCGGTGCACCAAGCCACACAGCGCATGACAGGTCTCATAGCGGTGCGCCGGGGGGAAGCGGGAGAACCCCTCCCCCACGGCATCGCCCACCAGCACCGGCAGCAGCCCGGCGCCGTGGGCGCATTCCATGTCGATGTCGGCGTCGCCGACGAACCAGACGTCGGGCCCCGGCGCGATGCCGCCGGGGGCCAGCGCCATGGTCACCGGCGCGCCATGCGGCTTGTCGGCCTCGGCGTCCTGCGCGCCGACCAGCCGGCCGAAGAAGCGCGTCCAGCCCAGCGCGTCGGCTTCCGCGCGCAGGAACCGGCCGGTCTTGTTGGACACCACCGCCTGATAGACGCCCTGCGCGTGCAGCGCCTCCAGCAGCGTCGCGGCGCCGGGAACGGGCCGCAGGTGATCCAGGTGGTGCGCCTCGAAATAGGCGTAGAACAGGTCGCGCGCGTCGGTCCAGCGGTCCCCGAACAGCGTGGGGAAGCTGTCGCGCAGCGAGGCCTTGATCCGCTCGCGCGCCTCCGCCTCGCTCCACGGCTGTTGGCCGAAGGCGACCAGCGTGTGGTTGATGGCGGCGCGGATGGTGCCCCAGTTGTCGACCAGCGTGTTGTCCCAGTCGTAGAGCACGGCGCGCGGCAACTGCACGGGATCGGTCATGCCGGCTGTCCAAGAACGTGATCGATATAGGCTTGCCGCAGCGCCGGGGCGAGCGCGCCGGGGCGGCCGTCGCCCACCGGGCAGCCGTCGATGCGCGTCACCGGCAGGGCGAAGGTGCCGGCCGACGACAGGAACGCCTCGCGCGCCGCCAGCGCCTCGGCCACGGTGAACGGCCGTTCCTCGACCGCCACGCCGCGTTCGCGCGCCAGCCGCAGCAGCGACAGGCGGGTGACGCCGTTGAGAATGCGCTCGCTCGGATCCCGCGTCACCAGCGTGCCGGCCGGCGTGACGATCCAGGCGTTGGACGAGGTGCCCTCGGTCACCGTGCCGTCGGGATCGACCATCCACGCCTCGTACGCCCCGGCCTCGGCCGCCTGCTGCTTGCCCAGCGCCTGGGGCAGCAGCGCCACCGTCTTGATGTCGCGCCGGCCCCAGCGGATGTCGGGAATGGTGATGACGGCCACGCCGTCGCGCAGATGCTCGGGCGAGGCCCACTGCCGCACGCGCCGGGTGGTGACGACCAGCGTGCCGGGAGCGTCGGCGGGAAAGCGGAAGTCGCGCGGCGCCACGCCGCGCGTCACCTGCACATAGACCGACCCGTCGCGCACGCCGTTGCGCCGCACCAGTTCGCGGATGATGAAATCGAGGACGCGCGGCGCCACCGGCGGCGCGATGCGCAACGCGTCGAGGCTGCGCGCCAGCCGCGCCATGTGGCCGTCCAGATCCGCGAAGCGGCCGCCGAGGATCGAGACGACCTCGTAGACGCCGTCGGCGAACTGAAAGCCGCGGTCCTCCACATGGACGGCGGCAAGGGGATGCGGCACGTAACGGCCGTTGACATAAGCCCAGCGAGCCATTGTTCTTGTTCTTCGTTAAGAGACCCGACGATTAGGCTCACCAGCGTAAAAACGCAAGCGGTACGGACGGTATCGGGCCGCGAACCTAGCCGCAGATGGGAACGGGCGCCAGCGAAAACCAGACCGGCCGCGCGGCAAACGCGGGGGGTTCCCTCGCGCCGCCGATCGCGTTATATAGTCCCGGTACATATCGCTGCCGACCGAGAGCCGGCCATGTCCGTCCGCGCCCAGGTTTCCTTCGCCGGCCCCAACGCGTCCCCCCTGGGCGCGGAGCGCATCCGCCTGCTGGAGGCGGTGGCGCGCGAGGGCAGCATCTCGGCGGCGGCGCGGGCGACGGGCATCTCCTACAAGGCCGCCTGGGACGCCGTCGACGCCATGAACAACCTGTTCGGCCGGCCGCTGGTCGGCGCGCAGACCGGCGGCCGGCGCGGCGGCGGCGCCACCCTGACGCCCGAAGGCGTGCGGCTGGTCGAGACGTTCCACCGGCTGGAGGGGGAACTGGCGCGCGCCTTCACCGCGCTGGAGCCGGATCTGGCCGGCACCGGCATTTCCGCGGCCAACCTGATGTGGGGATTCTTCATGCGCACCAGCGCCCGCAACGCGCTTCGCGGCACCGTCACCGCCATCGCCGACGGCGCGGTGAACGCCGAGGTGGCGCTGGCCGTGTCCGACAGCACGACGCTGACCTGCGTCATCACCCGCGACAGCGTGCGCGACCTGGGCCTGTTCCCGGGGCGCGAGGCGACGGCGCTGATCAAGGCGCCCTTCGTCATCCTCGCCCCAGCGGACGAGGCGCGCCGCACCTCCGTGCGCAACCGCATCGAGGGCACCATCGCCCGCCGCGAGGACGGCGCGGTCAACGCCGAGATCACGCTGGACATCGGCGGCGGCAAGACGCTGACCGCCATCATCACCCTGCACAGCGCCGACGAGCTGGCCCTTTCGGTGGGCCAGCCGGCCTGCGCGCTGATCGACGCCGCGCACATCATCCTGGCCGTGGACTGAAGACAAGCCGACCAAAGACACAAGCTGACCAAAGACAGGGAGTTCAGCGAATGAAGACGCTTCCGCTCGGCGCCGTCCTGCTGCTGTCCGTGGCCGCCACCGCCGCCCAGGCCGGGGAGACCAACATCGCCGTCGCCGCCAACTTCACCGAGCCGGCGCGGGAGATCGCCAAGGCGTTCGAGGCGAAGACCGGCCACAAGGCGGTGCTGAGCTTCGGGGCGACCGGCCAGTTCTACGCGCAGATCCGGCAGGAGGCGCCCTTCACCGTGTTCCTGGCGGCCGACGACGACACGCCGAAGAAGGTGGAGGCGGAGGGCTTGGCGGTTGCCGACAGCCGCTTTACCTACGCCATCGGCCGGCTGGTGCTGTGGAGCAGGGATCCGGCCAAGGTGACCGGCGAGGAGACGCTGAAGACCGCCGCCTTCCAGAAGCTGGCCGTCGCCAACCCGGCCACCGCCCCTTACGGCGCCGCCGCCGTGCAGGCGATGAAGAAGATGGGCGTCCACGAGGCGCTTCAGCCGAAGCTGGTCCAGGGCAACACCATCGCCCAGACCTACCAGTTCGTCGAAACGGGCAACGCCGAGGTCGGATTCGTCGCCCTGTCCCAGGTTGTTTCCAAGCAGGGGGGCTCGGGCTGGCCGGTGCCCGACACGCTGCACGACCCCATCCGCCAGGACGCCGTGCTGCTGAAGAAGGGCGCCGGGGACGAGGCGGCCAAGGCGTTCGTCGCCTTCCTCAAGGGGCCGGAGGCCGGCGCGGTGATCGCCCGCTACGGCTACGGCACGGCGGCGCTGAACTGACGGCGGGGCGACCGGGCGATGATCTGGCAACCCATCCTGCTGACGCTCCAGCTCGCGACGCTGACCACGGCGATCCTGCTCCTTCTCGGCACGCCGCTGGCGTGGTGGCTGGCGCGGTCGGGGGCGTGGTGGAAGGAGGCGGTCGCCACCGTGGTGGCGCTGCCGCTGGTGCTGCCGCCGACGGTGCTGGGCTTCTATCTGCTGATGCTGCTGGGTCCCGACGGGCCGGGCGGCTGGCTGGCCTCGCTGTGGGGGGCGCGCTCGCTCGCCTTCACCTTCGAGGGGCTGCTCATCGGCTCGGTCCTCTATTCGATGCCCTTCGTGGTGCAGCCGATCCGCAACGCCTTCGAGTCGTTCGGCGACCGGCCGCTGGAGGTGGCGGCGACGCTGCGCGCCTCGCCGCTCGACACCTTCTTCACCGTCGCCGTTCCGCTGGCGCGGCGCGGCTTCCTCACCGGGGCGGTGCTGGGCTTTGCCCACACCATGGGCGAGTTCGGCGTGGTGCTGATGATCGGCGGCAACATCCCCGGCCAGACCCGGGTGCTGTCGGTGGCCATCTTCGATTACGTCGAGACGCTGCAATGGACCCAGGCGCATCTGCTGGCCGGCGGCATGCTGGTCTTCTCCTTCGCCGTGATCCTCGCGATGATGACGCTGGAAAAGCGCGTCGGCCAGGAGAAGCGATGATCCAGGAAGCCATGATGGCGGAATCGCCCCCCAACGCCGGCCCCCCCGGTGCTGGTATGGAGGTCCGCTTTCGCGGCCGTCTCGGCGCCTTCGCCGTCGACGTGGCGTTCGCCGCGCCGGCGCGCGGCATCACCGCGCTGTTCGGGCCGTCGGGCTGCGGCAAGACCAGCGTCCTGCGCTGCGTGGCCGGGCTCCAGCGGCTGGACGGGCGATTCGCGCTGAACGGCGACGTCTGGCAGGACGGTGCCATCTTCCGCCCGACCCACCGGCGCCCCATCGGCTACGTCTTTCAGGAGGCGAGCCTGTTTGCGCACATGTCCGTGCGCGCCAACCTGCTGTACGGCCACCGTCGCACCGTCGGCCGCAGCGTGCCCGAAACCATCCGCCTGGACGATGTGGTCGAGCTGCTGGGCGTCGCCCACCTGCTCGACCGCTCGCCGCGCCACCTGTCGGGCGGCGAGCGCCAGCGCGTCGCGATGGGCCGGGCGCTGCTGACGCAGCCCCGGCTGCTGCTGATGGACGAGCCGCTGGCCGCCCTGGACCGTTTCAGCAAGGACGAGATCCTGCCCTACCTGGAACGGCTGCACGACGTGCTGCCGATCCCCGTGCTCTACGTCAGCCACGACATCGCCGAGGTGGAGCGGCTGGCCGACCATCTGGTGCTGCTGCGGGACGGGCGGGTGGTGGCGTCCGGCCCGGTGCAGGAGCTGCAGGCCGACCCGGCGCTGCCCATCGCCCGCATGCCGGAGGCCGGCGTGACCCTGCCG
>DASWVP010000445.1:0-5968 GCA_036401175.1 Azospirillum sp.
GAGACGTGCCTGTAGGTTGGGTTGAGCGTCAGCGAAAACCCAACGTCCCGCAGCCAGCCGTTCAGATGCGCGGGGCATCCGTTGTAGCCGCCTCTCCCCCGGAGGGAAGAGGGGCGGCGCCCCCCCCGCCTACTTGCCCCCACGGGTCAGCAGGAAGGCGAAAACGCCGATGGTGACGACGAACACGCTGACGGCGCCGGCCAGGGCGATGTAGGTGGTGGTGTCGAAGTTCATGGGTGCGCTCCTTGCGGGATGCGCCGGGGCACTCGGCAGGGGGCCCTCGGCGGGGGCCGCGAACGGCCATGGCCGAACGCTACGTCCGCCGCGCGCGCCTGCCCTTGCGAATCCGCAATCCGCCGCTGCGACATAATGGGCCGATGCCGCAGCGGCGAACACGCGCACCGCGTTACTTGACGAACTTGCGGAAGTCCGGCTTGCGCTTCTCGCGGAAGGCGTTGCCGCCTTCGGCGGATTCGGCGGTTTCGTAATAGAGCTTCAACCCCTGCATCGCCATGGACGACAGGCCGCGGATCATCTCGCTGTCGACGTTGAAGGACCGCTTGGCGATGGCGATCGCGGTCGGGCTCTTCTCCAGGATCTCCGCGCACCACTTGCGCACTTCGGCGTCGAGCTGGTCGTGCGGGACGACCGCGTTGACCAGCCCCATGTCCAGCGCCTCCTGTGCCGTGTAGCGGCGGCAGAGGTACCAGATCTCCCGCGCCTTCTTCTCGCCGACGACGCGCGCCAGATAGGCGGTGCCGAAGCCCGGATCGACCGAGCCGACCTTGGGCCCGACCTGCCCCAACTGCGCTTTCTCCGACGCGATGGCAAGGTCGCACACGGTCACCAGCACGTTGCCGCCGCCGATGGCGAAGCCGTTGACGCGGGCGATGACCGGCTTGTTGATGTCGCGGATGACGCTCTGCAGCTCCTCGATGGGCAGGCCGATGACGCCGCGCCCGCCATAGCCGCCGTCGTGCGAGCTCTGGTCGCCGCCGGTGCAGAACGCCTTGTCGCCGGCACCCGTCAGCACGACGACGCCGATGCTCCGGTCGAAATCGGCATCCTTGAACGCGTGGATCATCTCCTCGCAGGTTTCGGCGCGGAAGGCGTTGTAGACGTCCGGCCGGTTGATGGTGATGGTGGCGACGCCGTCTTCCTTGACGTACAGGATGTCCTGGTAATCCATGTTCTTGTCCTTCCCTGAATGGAATGAATGGCTCAGCCGGCCATGGTCAGGCCGCCGGACACGCTGATCACCTGCCCGGTGATGAACGCCGCGTCGTCGCTGGACAGGAAGGCCACGATGCCCGGCAGATCGTCCGGCTGGCCCAGGCGGCCGAAGGGGATGGCGCGGGTCAGTCCGGCGCGCAGCTTGTCGCCGTACTCGCCCTCGCCGCAGAAATCGCGGAACAGCGCCGTGTCGGTCGGGCCGGGGCAGACGACGTTGACGTTGATCCGCTTCCTGGCAAGCTCGCGCGCCACCGTCTTGGAAAACGCCACCAGCCCGCCCTTGCAATAGGCGTAGACCGCTTCGCCGGACGAGCCGACGCGCGCGGCGTCCGACGCGATGTTGACGACGCGCCCCTCGCCGCGCTCCGACATGCCCTTCAGCACGGCGTGGTGCATGTACAGCGGCCCGAACAGGTTGATGGCGACGAGCCGTTCCCACAGCGCCTTGTCGGTGTCCAGGAAGTTGCCGGCGCGGTCCCAGCCGGCGTTGTTCACCAGGATGCCGATGGGGCCCAGCTCCGCCTCGGCGGCGGCCACGGCGGTGATCACCGACTCCTGGCTGGTCAGGTCGACGGTGAAGGCGGCGGCGGTGCCGCCGTCCGCGCGGATGGCGGCGGCCACCGCTTCGGCGGCGTCCGTGTCGATGTCGAAGACGGCGACGCGCGCCCCCTCCTCGCCGAAGCGGCGGCAGATGGCCGACCCGATGCCGCCGGCCCCGCCGGTGACGACCGCGACCTTGCCCTTGATTCCTCGCATCCCGTTTCCTCCCGTATTGACACGCGCGGCGAAGTGCCGCCTGTTGCTTCCCCATCCCGCCTCATGGTCCAATGACCGCGGCGCACATCGGGTTCGTCCGCAGATGAAAGACCTTGATTCCGAAAAGACGCTGGCGATCGCCGAGATCAACAACCGTCTTTTCTTTCGCTTCTTCCAGGCGGCGAACACGCTTCACACCAAGGGCACGCAGGCCCTGGACGATTTCGGCGTCACGACGCAGCAATGGTCGGTGCTGGGCGCCTTGTCCCGGCCGCAGGCCGAGCCGGGCATGTCCGTCGGCGAGCTGTCGCGCTACCTGCTGGTCAGCCGCCAGAACCTCGCCGGCCTGCTCGGCCGGCTGGAGCGCGACGGCCTGATCGAGCGGGCGACCAGCACCGAGGACCGCCGCTCGCGCAAGGTCAGGCTCAGCGCCAAGGGGGCCGATCTGTGGTCCGCCCTGGCCGCCCCCATCCACGCCTTCTACGACGAGGCGCTGAAGGGCTTCTCGATCGACGACCGCCTCGCCTTCATCCATTACATCAGCCGCCTGCAACGCAACATGTCCGAACTCTAGGACCGGAAAGCCGCCGTCATCTGGCGGGCGATGATCATCTTCATGATCTGCGCCGTGCCGTCGCCGATCTGCAGCCCGAACACGTCCCGGTAACGCTGGCCGAACGGATAGTCGCCGCCATAGCCGCCATGCCCGTGCGTCAGCAGGCATTGCTGGATGATCTCGCACGACAGCTTGGGCGCCCACCACTTGACCATCGCCGCCTCGGCCGTGTGGGGCAGCCCCTGGTCCTTCAGCCACAAGGTGCGCAGGCACAGCAGGCGGGCCGCCTGATAGGAGGTTTCCGCCTCGGCCAGGGGGAAGCTGACGCCCTGGAAATCGCCGATCGGCTTGCCGAACGCCTCGCGCTCCCGCACATAGCGCCACGTCTCGTCCAGGGAGGCGCGCGCCACCGCCAGACATTGCAGCCCGATCAGCCCCCGGCTGTAGTCGAACCCCTGCATGACCTGGACGAAGCCCTGCCCCTCGTCGCCCAGCATCATCGCGGCCGGCACGCGCACGCCGTCGAAGAAGATCGAACCCCGGCCGACCGGACGGGTGCCCAGGTCGTCGAAGGCGGTGCGCGTCACCCCCGGCGCGTCCATCGGCACCAGGAAGGCGCTGATCCCCCGCGCCCCGTCCGACTCCTGCCCGGTGCGGGCGAACACCACCGCCACGTCGGCCTGCGTCGCCATGGAGATCGACGTCTTCTCGCCGGTCAGCACGAAGTCCCCGCCATCGCGCGCGGCGCGCAGCTTCAGCCGCGCGGCGTCGGACCCGGCGCTGGGTTCGGTCAGCGCGATGGCGATCAGCGAGCGGCCGGCGACGACCGCGCCCAGCCATTCCGCCGCGACCTCCGGCCGGGCGTGGCGGGCGACGATCTGGCCGCACAGCGACGCCAGAAGGTTGACGTAGGCGACGTTGAAGTCGCCGTAGGCGATCTGCTCCAGCAGCAGCCCGCTGGTCAGGCAGTCCACGCCCAGCCCGCCGCAGGACTCCGGCAGTTCCGGCCCGAGGAAGCCCAGCTCCCCCATTTCCCGGACGACCTCCCGCTCGATGCGAAGCGCCTTCTCGCGGCTTTGGTAACCGGGGGCCAAGCGGTTCCGGGCGAACCGGCCGGCCGCCTCCACCAGCGCCTGCTGGTCCTGATCAAGGCTGAAATCCATCGCTGGTCCTCGCGCGTCGGGGGTTGAAGCGATGGTATCGTTCGCCCGGCCCATATGTCAATACATTGTCATATTACGGCGCGCGAAGCCGCGCCTCCGAGGCAGAAGGCGCGGCCGAGCCGGTCAGCCGGTTCCCGGCTGGCTTGTCCCGTCGGTGTCCTTCGCCCGTTCGAGCAGCTGATCGACGGTGAGCCCCGCGGGAGTGGACCCTTGCAGGCTGCCGTCGCCGGGCGTGCGGTTCATGTCCAGCATCTCGTCGCCGGGCTGGTCGGGGCCGGACTGGTCGGGCGCGTCCGCCGGCCGGCCCTGGTCCGGACGTTGGTCGGGCCGCTGGTCGCTCCGCGCCTTGTCGGTTTCCGGGGGCATGGCATCCTCCTCCTGCTGCGTTGCCCTTCATGCAACACGCGGCGGCGCCGGACATCACCGCCCGGCGCCGCCGCGTCCCGGACATTTCTCTGGCCGCCCCGGCCCGACGCTGGTACCGCTACCATCCCGAGAGTCGCGGCGGCGCGATCACGCGATTGGATGAACGGTCATGGCCATCAGACAGGACTTGCTCAAGGACCTGGAGGAACGGCGCCGCAAGGCGCGGGCCTCCGGCGGCGAGGAAAAGGTCGCGCAAAGGCACGCCAAGGGCCTGCTGACCGCGCGCGAACGCCTGGACCTGCTGTTCTCCGCCGGCACCTTCCAGGAATTCGGCCTGCACGTGCGGCATGCCACCCACCACTTCGGCATGGCGGGCAAGGAGTTGCCGGGCGACGGCGTGGTGGCCGGCACCGGCTTCGTCGACGGCCGGCCGGTGGCGGCGTTCAGCCAGGACTTCCTGGTGTCCGGCGGCTCGCTGGGCAGCATGCACGCCCGCAAGATCTGCGACATCATGGACCACGCCGCGCGCGGCGGCATGCCGCTGGTCGGCTTCAACGACTCCGGCGGCGCCCGCATCCAGGAGGGGGTGGAGAGCCTGTCCGGCTATGGTCAAGTGTTCAACCGCAACGTGCTGCTGTCCGGCGTCGTGCCGCAGATCGCGGTGATCTGCGGCACCTGCGCCGGCGGCGCGGCATACAGCCCGGCGCTGATGGACTTCCTCATCATGACCCGGCGCGGCGCCAGCATGTTCATCTGCGGCCCGCAGGTGATCAAGGCGGCGACCGGCCAGGACACCACCATGGAGGAGATCGGCAGCGCCGAGGCGCACGCCGCCATCTCCGGCAACATCCACTTCGTGGCGGAAGACGACCAGCACGCCGGAGCCCTGGTGCGCGAGCTGCTGTCCTACCTGCCCTCCAACAACATGCAGGACCCGCCGCACCGGCTGGACGCCGAAATCACGCTGGAGGACGACCTCGGCCTGGAGGAGATGCTGCCCGACGCGGCGAACGTCGCCTTCGACGTGCGCCGGGTGATCGGGCGTCTGGTGGACGGCGGCCGCTTCCTGGAGGTGCAGGCGCTGTTCGCCCCCAACATCGTCGTGGGATTCGCGCGGATCGACGGCATCGTGCTGGGCATCGTCGCCAACCAGCCGATGGTGAAGGCGGGCGCGCTGAACATCGACGCGGCCGACAAGGCGGCGCGCTTCATCCGCTTCTGCAACGCCTTCAGCATCCCGCTGCTGACGCTGGTGGACGTGCCGGGATTCCTGCCCGGCGTGTTCCAGGAACAGCACGGCATCATCCGGCACGGGGCGAAGATGCTGTTCGCCTACGGCGCCTCCACCGTGCCGAAGATCACCGTCATCATGCGCAAGGCGTACGGCGGCGCCTTCCTCGCCATGTGCTCGCGCGACATGGGGGCGGACCTCGTGCTCGCGTGGCCGACCGCCGAGATCGCCGTGATGGGCGCCGAGGGGGCCGTCAACATCCTGCACCGCGCCGAACTGGACCAGGCCGAGGACCGCGCCGCCCGCGCCGCCGAACTGGCGCGCGAGTACCGGCAGGAGTTCGCCTCCCCCTACCAGTCGGCCGGGCGGCTGTTCGTCCACGACGTGATCGAGCCGCGGCGCACCCGAAGCGCGGTGTCGCTCGCCTTGCGCACTCTGCTCTCCAAGCGCGAGACGCGGCCGCCCAAGAAGCACGGCAACATTCCGCTGTAGGGGCCGGCCATGCAGCACATCCTCTTCATCCTCGGCGGGCTTGCCGTCGTGATGAGCATCCTGGCGCTCCTGTGGGGCGTCATGGCGCTGGTCGGCCGGGCCTTCGCCGGCCGCGCACCCGTCCCGCCGCCCGTCCCGCCATCCGCCGGCGTCCCGGCGCACCATCTGGCG
>DASWVP010000446.1:0-3753 GCA_036401175.1 Azospirillum sp.
CGCCGCGCGCCCCGAAGGGCTGCCGGAGGATCTGTGGGACGCCACGGCCGGCGCGCCCAAGGTGGACGATCTGGTCAAGCGGTTCGGCGACCTCGCCAAGTTCAAGGGCGACCACGACGCGCGCCTGTCGCAGCGGCCGGAGAAGCCGGACGCCTACACCCCGGACCTGCCCGAGGGTTTCGAGGTGCCGCAGGGCGTCGAGTTCAAGGTGGATGCCAACGACCCGATGCTGGCCCTGGGCCGGCAGCTGGCCCACGAGGCCGGCATGTCGCAGAAGGAGTTCAGCGAGAAGCTTCTGGGCCCCTACGCCAAGCACCTGCTCGAACAGCAGCGCGCGGCGGCGACCGCCGAGGCGGAGCGCAAGGCCGCCGAGGTGGCGAAGCTGGGCGAGGACGCCCCCACCCGCATCGACGCCGTGACCGGCTGGCTGAAGGCCAACCTGTCCGGCGAGGAAGGCGAGGCCCTGGCCGCCGTCGCGACCTCCGCCGCCGCCGTCCAGGCGCTGGAGAAAATCATCACGCTCGCCGGCGGGCCGCAGGTGCAGGCGCCCGGCCAGGGCGCGGCCGGGCAACCCGACCCGGCGAAGATCTTCTACCCGAACATGCAGTAAAGGGTCCCGACCATGGCGACGCTCACCACGACGAACCCGACGCTGGCCGATGTCGCCAAGCGTCTCGACCCCAACGGCAAGATCGACCTCATCGTCGAGATGCTCAACCAGACGAACGAAGTCCTGGTGGACATGACGTTCATGGAGGGCAACCTGCCGACGGGCCACCGCACCACCGTCCGCACCGGCCTGCCCTCCCCGACGTGGCGCAAGCTGTACGGTGGCGTCCAGCCCACCAAGTCGACCACCGCGCAGGTCACCGACAACTGCGGCATGCTGGAGGCCTACGCGGAGGTGGACAAGGCGCTGGCCGACCTGAACGGTAACACCGCCGCGTTCCGCCTGTCCGAGGATCGCGCCCACATCGAGGGCATGAACCAGGAGATGGCCTCGACGCTGATCTACGGGAACGAGGGCACCGAGCCCGAGGCGTTCACCGGCCTCGCGCCGCGGTTCAACTCGCTGTCGGCCGACAACGCCGACAACATCATCAGCGGCGGCGGCTCCGGTTCCGACAACACCTCGATCTGGCTGGTGGTGTGGGGGCCGAACACCTGCCACGGCATCTACCCGAAGGGCAGCAAGGCCGGCCTGCAGGTGGAGGACAAGGGGCAGGTCACCATCGAGAACGTGGACGGGAACGGCGGCCGCATGGAGGCCTACCGCTCGCACTACCGCTGGGACGCCGGCCTGACCGTCCGCGACTGGCGGTACATCTCGCGCGTCTGCAACATCGACGTGTCGGACCTGAGCACGCTGGCCAACACCAAGAACCTGATCACGTGGATGGTGCAGGCGGCCGAGCGCATCCCGGCCTTCGGCATGGGCCGCGCCGCCTGGTACGTCAACCGCACCATCCGCGAAAAGCTCCGCCTGGGCATCCTGGAGAAGGTTTCCAGCAACCTGTCCTGGGAGAGCGTCAGCGGGCAGCGCGTGATGATGTTCGACGGCATCCCCGTCCGTCGCTGCGACGCGATCACCAACGCCGAAGCGGCCGTCTCCTAAGGCGGCCGGACGGAGGATTCCCCATGATCATCGACAAGCGCCTCGAACTCAGCGATGCCCAGGCGGTGACCGCCGACGCGCGCTCCACCAACGTTATCGACCTGGGCACCGTTCGCCAGATCGGCGCCGGCACGCCGCTGTGGCTGGTGTTCTCCGTCGACGTGGCGGCGGACGCCACCACGGGCGACGAGACGTACACGTTCCAGCTGCACACTGACGACAACGCCTCGTTCTCGTCGGCAACCACGCTGGAAAGCCGCACCATTGCGGCGGCCACGCTGGTGGCGGGCTACCAGTTCTCCATGGCGATCCCGAACACGGGCATGGAGCGGTACCTCAGCGCCTACTACGACGTGGGCGGCACCACGCCGACGATTACCGTCTCGTGCTGGCTGACCGATCAGGAGCCCCGCTCCTGGCGCGCCTACGCCGACGGCATCTAAGGGGATCTGACCCATGTCGAGGGTGAAGTACGAAGTGGTCGGCAAGTGCTTCGTCAACGGGTCGCGCTATGCACCCCGCGGCGACGGCAAGCCGGTCTACGTGATGGCCCGGCCCGGCCTGGAGGGGGCGGCGCTGAAGCTGGTCGAGGCCGCGCCGAAGGCCGAAGCTCCTCCGGTCGAGGCCCCGCCAGCCGAACCGCCGAAGCCCGCCCCAGCCCCCGCGCCGAAGGCCGAAGCGAAGGCGACCACCAAGAACTGACGACCGGCGTCTGCCTCCGCCGGTTGGCAGAAAGGGCGCTCCGGGAAACCGGGGCGCCCTTCTCGTTTCCGGGGCCGTGCGTTGGTCCGCGCGCTCGCGCGGGGGCATCGTCGCCGCATGGAAACGAACCTCACCATCATCAACGCGGCCCTGACCGCGACCGGGAACGGGACGATTGCCTCCCTGGAGGATGGGCAGGCATCGGCCATGATCGCCGCGCAGAACTATGACCGGCTCGTGCGCGCCGAACTGGAGGCGTACCCCTGGACCTGGGCGGCCAGCACCTGGGCGCTGAACCTGCTGAGCGGCACCCCGCCGACCGGCGGCCAGTTCGCGTGGCAGCTGCCCGGCGACGTGGCGAAGGTCCAGCGCGTCGAGGTGGCGGGCCGGCCGATCACCTACACCCGCATGGGCGACCAGATCCGCTGCGACCATGACGCGGGCGTGGTGCTGATCGGCATCCGCCGGCCGGACGAGAGCGAATGGCCGGCCAACTTCGCCGCGGCGATGGTGACCCGCTTGGAGGCGCTGTTCCTGCGCGCCATCGGCGAGGACTACGACAAGGCACAGGCCCGCGACAAGGATGCAGACCTCGCGTTTCGGCTGGCCCGCGTGTCGGACAGCCAGGGCAAGACCGCGCAGGACCCCTATCAATCCGCGCTGCTGAGGGCTCGCCGTGCCTAAGCTCTGGACCGAGAAGACGACGTTCGGCGCGGGTGAACTGGCCCCGTCGATGCAGCGCCGCAGCGACACGCAGCAGTATGCCGACGGTGCCAAGCTGATGCGCGACGTCCGGGCGCTGAACGGCGGCGGCGTAACGCGCCGGCCCGGCACCCGGTACATCTGTGACCTGCCGGCGGGCGCCCGGCTGGTCGAGTTCACGTTCAGCGAGGACCAGACGTACCTCCTCGCGTTCAGCGCCGGCCGCATGGACGCGTTCACGGTCGAGGGTGTGCCCGCCGGCAGCGCGACCGGGCAGCCCTGGACCGCCGACGACGTGCGCGACATGACCTGGGTGCAGTCCGGGGACGTGGTGTTTCTGGCCTGGGAGCGCTTCCACCCCATCGTGGTCCGGCGCACCGGCGCTTCGTCCTGGTCGGTCGGGCTGTGGGAGGCGGACGCCGGCCCCGGCGGCGCGCTGATGCAGCCCTACTACAAGTTCGCGCCCCCCGCCTCGACCATCCAGCCGTCCGGGCGCCTGGGCTTCGTGACCGTCACGGCGTCGGAGGACGTGTTCAGCCCCCTGCACGTCGGCCAGCGCATCCGCTATGTCGGGCGCGAGATGCTGGTGACCGCCTTCTCTCACCCGTCGCTGGTGAGCACGCTGGTGGTGCAGGAACTGCCGTCGACGCTGCGCCTCACGGTCGAGAACATCGGCGGCTTCCGGGTGCAGCAGGTGGTCGAGGGTCGGAACACCGCGGCCAAGGGCGAGGTGG
>DASWVP010000447.1:0-4429 GCA_036401175.1 Azospirillum sp.
TCGAGCTGGCGGTGGTCTGTTCGGAGATCGAACGCTCGGCCGCGAAGGGCGATCTCGCCGCCGCGCGTTCCCGCGTGGACCGGCTGAAGGACGCCTTTCTTCGTGTCGAAGGCGTGATCCGCGGCGACCTGCGGTGAGTCGTGGTTGCCCGCCCCGGCGTGTCCCTGATATCTGTTGAGGTATCGCGGGCCCGACCCCGCCAGGGAGGCGCAAGCATGGACAGGAAGCCGGTGGAATACGAACACTACAACATCCTCGTCATCGAGGATCAGCCGTTCGTCCGGCGCACGATCATGCAGATCCTCTCGCAGATCGGCTTCCGCAAGATATCCGAGGCCGACAATGGCGAAACCGGCATGCAGGAGTGCATCCGCAGCGCGCCGGACATCATCGTCTGCGACATCGACATGAAGCCGGTCAGCGGCCTCCAGTTCCTCGCCAATCTCCGCAACAGCCCGGACGTGCTCAACACCCGCACCCCGGTTGTCTTCCTGACCAACCACACCGAATCCGACATCGTGAAGAAGGCCATGGCGCTGGGCGTCAACGGCTTCGTGGTCAAGCCGCCGTCGTTCGGCGCGCTCAAGGAACGGGTCGACCGCCTGCTGGCGCGCTGAGCGCCGTCCATCCGGCCGCCCGCCCGGCGGAGGAGCCCGTCATGACCGTCCAGGATCTCGTCGAAGGCCTGCCCGACCCGGTCGCGCTGATCGGCGCCGACGGCGCCACGCTGGCCGTCAACCAGCCGTTCATCGCCGCCTTCCGGGAGGTCGCCGCGCTGTTCGCCACCTCGGGCGACTTCCTGGCGCTGCTGCCGGTGCACGCCGACGTGGTGCCGCGCCCGCACGGGCCCGGCCCGATCAGCGGAACCAGCGCCGACGGCCGGCAGTGGCTGGTGGGGGAGCGGCGCATGGCCGACGGCGGCCGGCTGATCTGGTGGCGCGACATCACCGACCAGCGCCGCACCGCCGATGACCTCTACGCCGCGACGCTGATGCTGGAACGCAGCGTGTCCGAGCACGCCGACGACCGCACGCGCCTGCGCGCCGCCCTGGAGGCCGCCAGCATCCAGGCCGAGGAGGCCGTGCGCGCCAAGGCCCGCACGCTGGCCTTCATGAGCCAGGAGGTCCGCAACCCCGTCGGCGCCATCATCGACGCGGTGCGCCCGCTGCTGGCCGCCCCGCTGGGACCGCCGGAGCGCCAGCGCGTCGGGCGGATCCTGCAGTCGGTCGAGACGCTGCGCATGCTGGTCGACGACGTGGCCGAGCTGGCGCGCCTGGAATCGCAGGGCATCCGGCTGGAGTCGGAGCCCTTCGGTGTCGAGACGGTGGTCGGCAGCGTGCTCGCCAACCACCAGTCCGGCGCCGAAGACCGCGGCATGACCCTGGCGGCGGATATCGACCCGGCGGTCCCCGCCACCGTGGTCGGCGACCCGGCATGGTTGCGCCACGTGCTGGTGGAGCTGGTCGGGCTGGCGGTGCGCGAGGGGGAATGCCGCGCCGTGTCGGTGCGCGTGCGCCGCGCCACGCTGCCCGACGGGCGGTCCGGCCTGCGCGTCTCGGTGCTGGGTGCCGGGTCGGGGCTGGCGGGCGAGCTGCAGGCGTGGCTGACCGACGGGGTGCCGTCGCTGGACTTCAACACGACGCGGCAGGTCGGCGTGCGCGGCCTGGGCCTGCACGTGTGCCGGCGCATCGTCGGGCTGATGGGCGGCGAGATGGGCGTGGACTGCGATGCCGAGGGCAGCCACGGCGTGTGGTTCACCGCCGCCGTGGATCTGGGTGACGGCAACGCCGGCAAGCCGGCGCCGGACGGCCCGGCGCTCGACATCATGGTGGTCGAGGACAACCCGGTGAACCAGCGCGTCAACGCCTGGCTGCTGGAAAAGGACGGCCACCGCGTGACCGTGGTCAGCGATGGCCGGCAGGCGGTGCGCCTCGCCGCCACCGGCACCTACGACGCGGTGCTGATGGACCTGGACGTGCCGGGGCTGGACGGCATCGCCGCGACGCGCGCCATCCGCCTGCTGGACGGTCCGGCGGCGCGCATCCCCATCGTCGCCATTACCGTCTCCGCCCAGCCCGACGACATCGAGCGCTGCCGCGCCGCCGGCATGAACGACCATCTGCCCAAGCCGGTCAACCCGGCTGCGCTCAGCCGCATCCTCAAGCGTCTCGTCGGCGCCGGCCGCGGCGACGTGGACCCCGGCGATGGCGACGGCGACCTGGACTCGGGCGTGCTGGCGGCGCTGGAGGGCGTCATCGGCCGCGACAAGGTGCGCGATCTGGTGGCCGACTTCCAGACGCGCGCCGCCGGGCTGGACACCCGTCTGGCGGTGGCGCACGGCACGCTGGACCTGCCGGCGCTGGCGGCGGCGGCGGGCGACCTCAAGAGCATGGCGGGCAGCGTCGGCCTGACCGGCGTCTATGACGGCGCCGTGGACCTGGAACGCCTGTGCGCGACCGGGGACGGCGCGGCGGCGGTGGAACGCTCGGTCATGCTGCGCCAGCAGCTTGCCCGCAGCCTGGAGCGATTGCAGGAATTCGCGGCGTAGGGAGCGTGTCGCCGTTGGGTTTTCGCTGCGCTCAACCCAACCTACCCGAACGTCCCGCGTAGGTTGGGTTGAGCGCAGCGAAAACCCAACGTCCGGCGCCCTATCGCCGCAGCGATTCGCCCGGTTCGCCGTCGAAGCAGGCGGCGTAGTCGTCGCAGGATTCGCAGTTCGGCGACTTGCACAGCAGGAAGCCTTCGCGCGAGCAGAGCTGGCGGTAGAAGAACTTCTTCCACTTCATGTCGCCGTCGTTGAGCGCCACCAGCGCCGGGAAATGCCGGCGGAACATGGCGTTCAGCTCCAGCCGGTCGGCGAAGCCCATGTCCTGCCACAGGTGGTTGGTGCCCAGGCTGCGGCGCGCGGTGATGGCGGCCAGCCACGCCTCCTCCTCGGCCGCGCCGGCGCGGTGCTCCAGCAGCAGGGCGCGCAGGTCGGCCTCCTCGATGGCGTCCGCGCCGGGGCCGGCATCGGCCGGCAGCGTGTCGAGGACTGCCCGCATCTCGGGCAGGTGGCGTGAAACGAGGCGTTCCAGCGCGACGCGCTCCAGCCCCAGCGCAGCGGTCAGCGGGCGCCCGGCTTCGCCGGCCGCGAACGTCACGATGCGGCGGAACAGGTGGGCATCCAGCGATGCCGGGGGGGCTTCGGGCATGGCTTCGGGCATGGGGACGGGGCCGTGCGGGCACATGGCGGGACGCGCCTCCTTGGATCGGTGCTTCGTGACGGGTGCTCCGGGCCGTCCTGCGAAAATCATGCCGGGCGTGCGGATTCGCGCATTGCCCCCGGCGCGGCGTTGTTCCAAAATTACTGAGCATTTGAAGCGGTCGGGACGGAACCGCGGGCGGGTGTCCGATGACTGAAGTCTCCCTGGGGCATGCCCTGCTCAACCGGCTCGCCGAATGGCGCGATTCTCCGTCGCCCGCGGCGGCGCTGCTCGTCGATTTCAGTGGGATCGAGCATGGCGACGACCCGCGCTTCGCCCTCACCCTCGACCATTATCTGGAAAGCTGGCTGGGCGCCTCCCGGCGCGAGGTGCACCGCCTGCCGGGACCGCGCCTGCTGATCCTGGCCGGGCCCGACGACGCAGCGTTGCTGGACGGCGGCGCGCACGCGCTGGCCGGGGTGCTGCGCAACCACGGCTTCGGCGTCATGCGCTACGCGGTCTACGACATGGCGACGCAGGCGGACAGGCTGGTGGCCGAGGTGGTGCCGCCGGCCCTGTTCGACCGGCTGCGCGCCGTCGCGGCGGCACAGCGCGTGCCGACCGCCGCGCTGGCCCAGGTGCTGGAGGTGGAACGGGTGCTGCACGGCGCCGACGTGGAGAGCCTGCTGCGCGAACAGGCGCTGTGGTCCTTCGCCGACCGGGCGGAGCCCAGGCGCGTGCTGACCGAGCTGGTGGTGGCGTTGGACGAGCTGGAGGGGCGGTTCGATCTGCCGCTGCGCCGCGACGACTGGCTGCGGCACGAGGTGGCGGCGCGGCTCGACCGCGGGCTGCTGCGCCACATCGCACGCGACCGCCGGCAGACCCGGCAGCCCTACAGTTTCGACCTGCACACCGCCACCGTGCTGGACGGCGGTTTCGCCGCGCTGGCGCACGCCATCCCGGCCGAGTTCCGCCGGCACCTGACGGCCGAGCTGGCCTGCTGGGAGGTCGGCCTGTCGCCGCCGCGCTTCGCCGCCGCCGCGCAACGGCTGGGCGACCTGGGCTTCACGGTCGCCGTCGACCATGTGCCGCTGGCGGCCCTGCCCACGCTCGACCTCGGCACGGCCGAGGTGGCGTACGTCAAGGCGCTGTGGGCGCCGGGTGCCGGGGCGGCGGACCTCCTGGCCGCCGGGCTGGAGCGCTTCGGCGCGGGCCGGCTGGTGCTGTGGCGCTGCGACGACGCG
>DASWVP010000448.1:0-7753 GCA_036401175.1 Azospirillum sp.
GTCGGCGGACCCGACCGTGGTGGTGACCGGCCAGGGGGCGCTGGTCGGCGTCATCGGCAACGGCGTGCGCGAGTTCCGCGGCATCCCCTTCGCCGCACCGCCCACCGGCGACCTGCGCTGGGCGCCGCCGCAGCCGGCCAAGGGCTGGACCGGCATGCGCGACGCGACGCGGTACGGCAGCGCCTGCCCGCAGGTCGAGCGCTATGGCATTCCCGAGAAGAGCGAGAACGAGGACTGCCTCTACCTCAACGTCACGGCCCCGGCCCCGGACGGCAAGCCGGCGGCCGGCAAGCGGCCGGTGATCGTGTGGGTGCACGGCGGCGCCTTCGTCGGCGGGTCGAGCGGGCTTTACGACCTTAGCGCCATGGCCAAGGCCGGCGACGTGGTGGTGGTGTCGATGAACTACCGCCTGGGCGTCTTCGGCTTCATGCCGCATCCGGCGTTCGACAATGACACCAACGGCGGCTATGGCCTGGAAGACCAGCGCGAGGCGCTGCGCTGGGTGCAAAAGAACATCGCGGCGTTCGGCGGCGATCCGGCCAACGTCACCATCGCCGGCGAATCGGCCGGCGGGGCCGGCGTGTGCATGCACGTGCTGGCGCCGGAGCGCACCAGCGGCCTGTTCCACAAGGCCATCATCCAGAGCGGCGGCTGCACGCACAAGCTGCGCCGCTATGACGAGGGCGCCCGGTCGGTCGGCAAGCGGGTGGCCGAGATCGTCGGCTGCACCGGTGACGATGCGCTGGCCTGCCTGCGCAAGACGCCGGTCAAGGACCTGCTCGCGGCCGGCTCGACGGTGGGGGCGAGCGACCTCATGGCCTACGCGCCCGTCTACGGCACCAAGGTGGTGCCGCTGCAAAGCGACGAGGCGCTGGGCACCGGTCAGTTCGTGAAGGTGCCGCTGCTGCACGGCGGCAACCGCAACGAGCTGCGGCTCTACGTCGCCTATTACCTGATTGCCGGCAATCTGGTGACGCGCGACAACTTCGCCGACTGGATCGAGAAGACCTACCCCGGCGTGGATGACAAGGTGCGGGCGGCCTATCCGCTGGACAACACGCTGTCGGCGGCGTCGTCGCTGGGCAGCATCATGTCGGACTTCGATCCGGGCAACGGCCTGAACAACTGCGTCTACCTGCGCACGGCGCAGCTCGCCTCCAAGCACGTCAAGGTCTTCCAGTACGAGTTCGCCGACGAGGGCGCGCCCGACGTGGTCGCCAATCCGGGCATGAAGATGGGGGCCGTGCATTCCGCCGAACTGCCCTACCAGTTCCCCGGCTACTCCAACACCATGGCCCGCGATCTGGCCCCGCTGAAGGCGCCGCAGCGGACGCTTGCCGCCCAGATGATGGCCTACTGGACCAGCTTCGCCCGCACCGGCACGCCGGTGGCCGAGGGATCGCCGGTGTGGACGCCGTTCGTGACCGACAAGGCCGTCTTCCGCTTCGAGCCGGACGCCATCGGCTATTTCGACGCCGGCGAAGCCCACAAGTGCGACGTCTGGCGCGGGCTGTACCCGGAGCGTCTGGCGAAGACGTACTGATGGAGTGACTTTGGGGGCGGGGCGCCGCGGCATTCGTGCCGGGCGCCCCGCTGCTTTCTCGCCGGACCTGCCTGACCGGGTGGGGAAAAACCCGCTCAAAGGGGTTGCGCCGCTTGCGCCGGAGGGCCGCCGCGCGCAATCTATAGGGCATAAGCGGCGCAGGCCGCACGGCAAGCCCGCCCCCCGCGAAGGGGGCGGAGCGTGGAGGAAGCATGAAGCCCAGGCAGGACCGCCGCACGCGCGCGGCGGCTGACGACGTGTCTCCGTCCGCCCCCGAACCGGGAGGTGCGACGTGAAGCCGACCGACACCAGCGTTCCCGAGTACTTCCACAAGGTCGTCGATTGCCAGTACGCGTGCCCGGCGCACACGCCGGTTCCCGAATACATCCGGCTGATCGCCGCGGGGCGCTATGACGACGCCTATCTGATCAACTGGAAGTCCAACGTCTTCCCCGGCATCCTCGGCCGCACCTGCGACCGCCCGTGCGAGCCGGCGTGCCGCCGTGGCCGGGTGGAGGCGGAGCCGGTGGCGATTTGCCGCCTGAAGCGCGTGGCGGCCGACAACAAGACGCTGGCAACCGTCCGCGCCCGCTTCCCCAGGGTTCCGGCCGGGAAGAACGGCAAGCGCGTGGCGCTGATCGGCGCCGGCCCGGCCTCGCTGACCGTGGCGCGCGACCTGCTGCCGCTGGGCTACGCCGTCACCCTGTTCGAGGGGGAGGCGAAGGGCGGCGGCTTCATGCGCAGCCAGATCCCGCGCTTCCGCCTGCCCGAACAGGTGCTGGACGAGGAGGTGGGGCAGATCCTCGACATGGGCGTGGACGCCCGATTCGGCACCTGGATCAGCAGCCTGAAGTCAGTGCTGGACGAGGGCTATGACGCCGTCTTCATCGGCACCGGGGCACCGCGCGGCCGCGACGTGGACGTGCCGGGCCGGCGGGAGGCGGCGGCCAACGTCCACATCGGCATCGACTGGCTGGCCAGCGTGTCCTTCGGGCATGTCGAGCGCATCGGCCGGCGGGTCATCGTGCTGGGCGGCGGCAACACCGCCATGGACTGCTGCCGCACCGCGCGCCGCCTGGGCGGCGAGGACGTGGCCGTGGTGGTGCGCAGCGGCTATGCCGAGATGAAGGCATCGCCCTGGGAGAAGGAGGACGCCCGGCACGAGGGCATCCCCATCCACAATTTCCTGGTGCCCAAGGCGTTCACGCACGCCGGCGGCCGACTGACCGGCGTCGTCTTCGAGAAGGTCGAGGCCAAATACGACGAGAAGGGCCGGCGCAGCCTGCTGCCCACCGGCGAGCCGGACGTGCATATGGAATGCGACGACGTGCTGGTCGCCATCGGCCAGGACAACGCCTTTCCCTGGATCGAGCGCGACATCGGGCTGGAGTTCGACCGGCACGGCCTGCCGGTGGTCGATCCGGTCACCCACCAGACGACGCTGCCCCGCGTGTTCGTCGGCGGTGACGCGGCGTTCGGGCCGAAGAACATCATCACCGCCGTCGCCCACGGGCACGAGGCGGCCATCTCCATTGACCGCTTCTGCCAGGGCGAGGACGTGCGCGACCGCCCGCCGCCGCACGTGACGCTCATCAGCCAGAAGATGGGCATCCACGAATGGAGCTACGACAACGACGTCTCCAACGACGCCCGCCACAAGGTGCCGCTGCTCGACACCGCGCAGGCGCTGAAGGGTGTGCGGGTGGAGGTCGAACTTGGCTACGACGACCGCCTGGCGTGGCAGGAGGCGCAGCGCTGCCTGAACTGCGACGTGCAGACGGCCTTCGCCACCAACCTGTGCATCGAGTGCGATGCCTGCCTCGACATCTGCCCGATGGACTGCCTGACCATCACCGATGACGGGGAGGAAGCGGATCTGCGCGGCCGGCTGAAGGCGCCCGCCGGCAACCCCGATCAGGCCGTATACGTCTCCACCGCGTTGAAGACCGGGCGCGTGATGGTCAAGGACGAAGACGTCTGCCTGCACTGCGGCCTGTGCGCCGAACGATGTCCGACCGGAGCCTGGGACATGCAGAAATTCTTCCTGGACATGAGCCACGCGGGGTCCGCATGCCGCAGCCGCTGAACCGTACCAACGACTTCGTCGTCAAGTTCGCCAACGTCAACGGCTCCGGCTCGGCCAGCGCCAACTTGCTGTTCGCGAAATCCATCCTGCGCATGGGCGTGCCCGTGGCGCCGCGCAACATCTTCCCCTCCAACATCCAGGGCCTGCCCACGTGGTACGAGGTGCGGGTGTCGGGTGACGGCCATCGCGGCCGGCGCGGCGGTGTCGACCTGATGGTCGCCATGAACCCGCAGACCTGGGAGCGCGACGTGGCGGAGGTGGAGCCGGGCGGCTACCTGCTGTACGACAGCACCAAGCCGCTGCCGCCATCCAAGTTCCGCGACGACATCACGGTCATCGGCGTGCCGCTGACCGACATCTGCAACCGCGAATACGCCGACCCGCGGCCGCGCCAGCTGTTCAAGAACATCCTGTACGTCGGCGTGCTGTCGGCCCTGCTGGACATCGACCCGGCGGTGATCGAGGCGCTGCTGGCCGAACAGTTCAAGGGCAAGGACAAGCTGGTCGCCGCCAACGTGCACGCGCTGCACCTGGGCCGCGACCACGCGCTGGCGACCCTGACCTGCCCGATCGGCCTGCGCGTCGAGCGCTCCGACGCGGTGGGGGAGCGCATCTTCGTCGACGGCAACACCGCCGCCGGCCTGGGCTGCGTCTATGGCGGGGCGACGGTGGCCGGCTGGTACCCGATCACGCCCTCCACCTCGGTGGTCGAGGCGTTCGCCAAGTACTGCAAGAAATTCCGCGTCGATCCGGTGACCGGCAGGAACCGCTATGCCATCGTGCAGGCGGAGGACGAGCTGTCGGCCATCGGCATGGTCATCGGCGCCGCCTGGAACGGGGCGCGCGCCTTCACCGCCACCTCCGGCCCCGGCGTCTCGCTGATGCAGGAGTTCTTCGGGCTGGCCTATTTCGCCGAGATCCCGGCGGTGCTGATCGACGTGCAGCGCGGCGGCCCGTCCACCGGCATGCCGACGCGCACGCAGCAGTCCGACGTGCTGTCCTGCGCCTACGCCTCGCACGGCGACACCAAGCACGTGCTGCTGTTCCCCGAGGACCCGAAGGAGTGCTTCGACTTCGCGGTCCAGGCGCTCGACCTCGCCGACCGGCTGCAGACGCCGGTGTTCCTCATGTCCGACCTCGACATCGGCATGAACGAGTGGCTGTGCGAGCCGCTCACGTGGGACGACACCCGCCGCATGGACCGCGGCAAGGTGATGACGGCGCAGGAGCTGGAAGCGGGCAAGGACTTCGGCCGCTACAAGGACGTGGACGGCGACGGCATCCCCTTCCGCACCACTCCCGGCACGCACCCGACGCGCGGCGCCTACTTCACGCGCGGCACCAGCAAGGACCCCTACGCCCGCTATTCGGAGGAAGGCGCGGTGTACGTGGACAACATGCAGCGCCTGCTGCGCAAGTTCGCCACCGCGCGCCGGCTGGTGCCGGCCCCGGTGCCGCGCAAGGCCAGACAGGCGACGCGCTTCGGCGTCATCCACTACGGCTCCACCGGCCCGGCCATGGCGGAGGCGCTGGAGGCGCTGGAAGGGCAGGGGCTGCACGTGGACGCGCTGAGGGTGCGCGGCTTCCCCTTCGACGACGGCGTGATCGAGTTCATCGAGCGGCACGACACCGTCTTCGTGGTCGAGCAGAACCGCGACGCGCAGATGCGCACGCTGCTGATCAACGAGGGCGCCATCGACCCGGCCAAGCTGATGCCGGTGCTGCACTACGACGGCACGCCGATCACCGCGCGCTTCATCGGATCGGCGATAGCCGAGAAGCTGTCCGCCTACAACGTCGCACCTCTGCGCAAGGTGGTGTCATGACCTACCTCAAGCCCAAGCTCCGCCACCCCTCGCTGCCCGCCAACGGGCTGGGCTTCACCCGGCGCGACTACGAAGGGGCGGTGTCCACGCTGTGCGCCGGCTGCGGCCACGATTCCATCAGCGCCGCCATCGTCCAGGCGTGCTTCGAGCTGGATCTGCCGCCGCACCGGCTCGCCAAGCTGTCGGGCATCGGCTGTTCGTCGAAGACGCCGACGTACTTCCTGGGCGCCTCGCACGGCTTCAATTCCGTGCACGGGCGCATGCCGTCGGTGCTGACCGGCGCCAACCTCGCCAACCGCGACCTCGTGTACCTGGGAGTCTCGGGCGACGGCGACAGCGCGTCGATCGGCGTCGGGCAGTTCGTGCACTCCATCCGGCGCGGCGTGAACATGCTGTACATCGTCGAGAACAACGGCGTGTACGGCCTGACCAAGGGCCAGTTCTCGGCCACCGCCGACAAGGGCACCAAGTCCAAGAAGGGCCAGATCAACCTGGACGAGCCCATCGATCTGGTGTGTCTCGCCCTGCAGATGGGCGCGACCTTCGTCGCCCGCGGCTTCTCGGGTGACAAGGCGCAGCTGGTGCCGCTGATCAAGGCGGCGATCCGCCACCGGGGCGCCGCCTTCATCGACGTGCTGAGCCCGTGCGTGACCTTCAACAACCACGCCGGCTCGACCAAGAGCTACGACCACGTGCGCGCCCACAACGAGGCGCTCAACCGCCCGGACTTCGTGCCGCACCGCGAGGAGATCGTCGCCGAGGTGGCGCCCGGCACGGCGCGCGACGTGACGCTGCACGACGGGTCCGTGGTGCGGCTGCGGGCGCTGGCGTCCGACTACGACGTGCACGACCGCGTCGCCGCGATGAACCATCTGGCCGAGCGGCAGGCGCAGGGCGAGATCGCCACCGGCCTGTTCTACATCGAGCCGGAGGCGGAAGACCTGCACGAACACCTGAACACGGTGGACGCGCCGCTCAACCAGCTTGGCGACGCGGACCTGGTGCCGGGCGCCGCGGCGCTCGCCGCCCTGAACGCCGGCCTGCGCTGAGGCGTCCCGTTCCGGCGGGTGCACCGAAGGGGTGCACCCGATCGGACATGCCTCTTCGCCTTTTGCCTTTTCCCGTCCGGCCGCCGCGCGTTGGTAGCCTGGAGCAAACCGTTTCCAGCGGGGGAGGACGTCGGCATGGATCGGCGAACGGCGTTGCGCGTGCTCGGATGGTCGGCCATCGGGCCGGGGCTGGTGCTGGCCGGCTGCGCCAACATGGACGCACCACCCGAACCGGCGGGTCTGGCGGATTCCGGCGACTACCGGCTGGGCCCCGGCGACGCGGTGCGCGTCGTGGTCTTCGGCGAGGACGTGCTGTCGGGCGAGTTCCGGGTGGACGGCAGCGGCCGCATCGCCATGCCGCTGATCGGCGAGGTGCCGGCCAGGGACCGCACGACGCGCGAGCTGGAACAGGAAATCGCCCGCCGCCTGTCCCCCGCCTATGTCCGCGACGCGAAGGTCGCCGTCGAGGTCCTCGCCTTCCGGCCGTTCTTCATTTTGGGCGAGGTGCGCACGCCCGGCCAGTACCCGTACGTCAGCGGCATGACCGCGCTGTCGGCGGTGGCCATGGCCGGCGGTTTCACCTACCGCGCGCGCGAGGACGTGGTGTTCGTGTCGCGCGGCCGCGACCCGGAGCGCAAGGTCTACAAGGCGCCGATCACCACGCCGGTGTTCCCCGACGACGTGGTGCGCGTGGCCGAGCGCTTTTTCTAAGGTTCGGCGTCCAGGATTCAGCGCCCGGCGGGGACCGGCGCGCGTTGCCGGGCCGCGGCCAGGGCGCGGTGGTGCTCGGCGACGAAGACGCGCAGGATCGACGCCATGCTGGCGTCGTTTTGCAGGATCGCGCCGTACTGGCGCTCCAGCGCTTCGATCAGTTCGTTGGTGGTCTGGCCGCGTTCGCGGGCGATCCAGTCGAGCGCATCCCAATAATAGCGCTCCAGCCGCAGCGAGTTGCGCCGCCCCGAGAGCTTGGCGTAGCGGGTGATCCGCTCGAAATGGCTGGGCATCGCTCCCCTCTCTGACCCGAAATGATACGCAGGCATACGCGGGCAACGGACGCCGCGCAGTGATGGCAATCACAGCAGGCGATGCAAATGGGGGTGTTGGGAAACCGCGCGGCGTTGTGGCGCGGCTCACAGCCGGCGGGTGCGGGGTGCGGGTAGGGTCTGGTCATCGACAACGCGCCGGGCCGGACGGTCCCGGACCCCAGACCCCAGAGAAGGAACCCGCCATGATCCGCCGCACCCTGCTC
>DASWVP010000449.1:0-23234 GCA_036401175.1 Azospirillum sp.
TCCCTCGACGGGATTGTAAGCGGCGATGAGCCGATCGATCACGACACCGCTCACCTCCGGCATGTCGCCCAGGCACACCAGCGCGCCGTCGGCATCGGCCGGCACGGCGGCGAGGCCGGCGCGCAACGAGGTGCTGAGCCCCTCGGCGAAGTCGGGGTTGTGGACGAACTGAACCGGCCGGCCGGCGAGCGCCGCCGTGACCTCGTCCCGCTGGTGGCCGGTGACGACGATGACCGGCCGGGCGCGCGAGGCCAATGCTGCGTCCACCGTGCGGGCCACCAGCGCGCGACCGTCCAGGTCGGCCAGCAGCTTGTTGGGGCCGCCCATGCGCGTGGAGCGGCCGGCGGCCAGCACCAATGCGGCGATGCGTGGCGCGCGGGGCGCCGTGGCCGGCGGCTCGCCGACGCTGGCGCGGGGCAGGGGGCGGCTGGGGATCTCGGCCAGCAGGCCGCCGACGCCCATGCGCATGATGTCGGCCCGGCCCACGGAAACCCCGGCGGCGACGCGCTGCAGCACCCAGTCGAAGCCGTTGAGCTTGGGCGAGCGGGCGCAGCCCGGCAGGCCCAGCACGGACGCGCCGCCCAGATGCGCCAGCAGCAGCAGGTTGCCGGGGTCGACCGGCATGCCGAAGTGCTCCACCGTCCCGCCCGCGCGCCCGATCGCCGCCGGCAGCACGTCGCGCCGGTCGGTGATGGCCGAGGCGCCGGCGATCAGCAGCAGGTCCAGGCGTTGCGGGCGTAGCGCGGCGATGGCCCCGGCCAGTTCCGACTCGTCGTGGGCGCAGCGCAGTTCGGTTTCCAGGGTGCCGCCCAGCGCCGCCAGACGGTCGCGCGTCACCGCCGCCGTCTTGTCCAGCATGGCTTCCTTCACCCCCCAGAGGCGCGTCTGGATCAGGCCGGCGCGCAGGCGGCGGAAGGCGGCCACGGCCAGCGGCGGCCCGCCGTCGCCGAGCACGCGCTCGACCTGCTCGACCACCGCGCGCGGGGCGGCGAAGGGGATGATCTTGACGGTCGCCACCATCTGCCCCGGCGTCACGGCGGCGAAGGCGGACAGGGTGGCGATGGTGACGGATTCGTCCAGCAGGTTGACGCGGTCGATGCGCTCCGCGTCCAGCGTCAGGACGCCGGCGGATTCGGCGAACAGGTTGACCCGCCCGGTGAAGGCGGCGGCTGCGGTCACGGCGGCGCCGCGGACGGCGGCGGCGATGCGCGTCGCCGCCTCGTCCTCGCCGACGTCCTCCCTGTCGAGGCGGGCGGCGACGACCGTGGTGAAGCCGGCGGCCGCGAGTGCTGCCACGTCCCCGGCGCTCAGCACCCGGCCCTTCTTGAAGACCAGGCCGCTCTTGCGCACGGAGTGGGCGAGGATCGCGCCCTCCGCCTCCTCCACGGGGACCGGGCCGAAGTGCATGGTGGCCTCCTCAGTCCTTGCCCCGCCGGCTTGCCACGATCTGCGCCATGACCGACACGGCGATCTCCGCCTGCGTCACGGCGCCGATGTCCAGGCCGACGGGAGCGTGGATGCGCGCCAGCTCGTCCTCGCCCAGCCCGGCCGCGCGCAGGCGGTCCAGCCGCTTGGCGTGGGTGCGCTTGCTGCCCAGCGAACCGACGTAGAACGCCGGGGAGCGCAGGGCGACCAGCAGCGCCGGGTCGTCCAGCTTGGGGTCGTGCGTCAGCGTCACCACGGCGGTGCGCGCGTCGATGGCGAGGCCGCTCAACGCGTCGTCCGGCCATTCGGTGACCAGCGCCACGTCGGGGAAGCGCGATTCGGTGGCGAAGGCGCCGCGCGGGTCCACCACCGTCACCGCGTATCCGGTCAGCCGCGCCACCGGCACCAGCGCCTGGGCGATGTGCACCGCGCCCACGACGATCAGGCGTAGCGGCGGGGCGAAGGCGTTGACGAACAGGCGGACCTCGCCATCGTACGCCTCGATCAGGCCGCTGCGGTCCTGGGCCAGACGCGCGCGCACCATGGGCAGGAACTCCTCGTCCAGGCCGAAGGCGCCGTGCACCGCGTCCTCGAAGACAAGGGTCTGCATGCCGCTCGTCAGGTCGGTGACCAGGGCGACGGGGCGCTTCTCGGCGCGCGCCTGGAGCAGGCGGGTGAGCAGGTCGGCTTTCATTCGACTGGCTCCACGTACACTTGCACGGTGCCGCCGCAGGCCAGCCCGACCTCCCACGCCATCTCGTCGCTGACGCCGAAGGTGAGCATGCGCGGCTCGCCGTCCCGCATGCTCTTCATCGCCTCGTCCACCACCGCGCCCTCGATGCAGCCGCCCGAGACCGAGCCGGCCATGGCGCCGCCCTCGTCCACCGCAAGCTGGCTGCCGGCGGGCCGGGGTGAGGAGCCCCAGGTGTTCACCACCGTGGCCAGCGCCACCTTGCGCCCGGCCGCGTGCCACGCCGCCGCCTGTTCCAGCACGTCGTCGCCGATCATCCCCGTTCCTCCCGCAGCCAGTGCCGTGGCGCCTCCCGGCGCGCGCCCGGCCGTTCGAGCGCGCCGGCCAGCGCGGCAAGGCTGTCCAGATTGTGCGCCGGGCGGAAGTCGTCGACGTGCGGCAACAGCGCCCGGATACCGGATGATCTTGGTGCGAAACCCTCCCAGCGCAACAGCGGATTGAGCCAGACGAGGCGGCGGCAGCTTTTGTGCAGCCGTTCGGCCTCGCGGCCCAGCCCTTCGCCCGCGTCGCGGTCCAGCCCGTCGGTGATCAGCAGCACGACCGCCCCCTGGCCCAGCACGCGGCGCGCCCACACCCGGTTGAACTCCCTCAGCGCCACGCCGATGCGCGTGCCGCCCGACCAGTCCTCGACGGCGCCGGACACCGCCTCCAGCGCCACGTCCACGTCCTTGTGGCGCAGGTGGCGGGTGATGTTGGTCAGCCGCGTGCCGAAGACGAAGCTGTGCACCCGGTCGCGGTCGTTGGTCACCGCGTGCATGAAGTGCAGCAGCATGCGCGAATAGCGGCTCATCGATCCGGAGATGTCGCACAGCACCACCAGCGGCGGCGGCCGGGTGCGCCGCGTGCGCCGCGCCAGATCCACCACGTCGCCGCCCGATTGCAGCATGCGCCGCAGCGTGGCGCGCGGGTCGATGCGGGGGCCGTGCGGGTCGGGCCGCCAGCGCCGCGTGCTGGCCCGCGCCACGGGAAGCGCCATGCGGGCGAGCAGTTGCTTGGCCTGCGCCAGCTCCTCGCCCGACATCTTCTCGAAGTCCTTGGCCTGCAACAGCTCCTGGTCGGACAGGGTGTGCGCGGCGTCGACCTCGATCTCGGTCTTCTCCGGGCCTTCGGGAGCCTCGGCGGTACCGGGCGGGCGCAGCGCCTCGGCGACGCGGCGGGACATTTCCTTTTCGTCGGGGGAAGGCGGCGTGCGCACGCCGGGCAGCAGCAGGCCCATCAGGCGCTTGAGGATGTCCGGGTTGCGCCAGAAGACATGGAACGCCTGATCGAACACCTCGCGCTGGTCGCGGCGGTTCACGAACACGGCATGCAGCGTCCAGTAGAAGTCGCGACGCTCGGTGATGCCCACCGCGCGCACGGCCTCCACCGCCTGCAGCACCTTGCCGGGACCGACCGGCAGCCCCGCCGCGCGCAGCGCGCGGGCGAAGTGCATGAGGTTGGCGGTGAGCCGGTCGTCCATCACCGGACCTGCGCGGCCAGCTCCGTCTTCACCTGGGCGAGCAGGCGGGCGGCCTCGCTGCCCTGGATGCGGGCGATGTCGTCCTGGTACTTCAGCAGCGTGCCCAGCGTGTCGTTGATGGTGACGGGGTCGAGTTCCAGCTGGTTCAGCTCGACCAGCGCCTGCGCCCAGTCCAGCGTCTCGGCCACGCCGGGCGCCTTGTACAGGTCCATGCCGCGCAGGCGCTGCACGAAGCCGACGACCTGCGCCGCCAGATCGGCGTCGGCGTCGGGCGCCTTGACGCGCAGGATCTCCCGCTCGCGCTCGGCCGTGGGGTAGTCGACCCAGTGATAGAAGCAGCGCCGCTTCAGCGCGTCGTGAATCTCGCGCGTGCGGTTGGACGTCAGGATGACGATCGGCGGCTCCGGCGCGCGGATGGTGCCGTATTCCGGGATGGTGACCTGGAAGTCGGACAGGATCTCCAGCAGATACGCCTCGAACGGCTCGTCGGTGCGGTCCAGCTCGTCGATCAGCAGCACCGGCGCGCCGGCAAGGTCGGGCTCCAGCGCCTGGAGCAGCGGGCGCTTGATGAGGAACCGCTCGGAGAACAGGTCGCCGGCCAGCGCGTCCCGGTCACGGTCGCCGCTGGCCTCGGCCAGCCGGATCTCCATCATCTGGCGGGCGTAGTTCCACTCGTACACGGCGGCGGCCGCGTCCAGCCCTTCATAGCACTGCAGCCGCAGCAGCCGGCGGCCCAGCGTGCGGGACAGCACCTTGGCGATCTCGGTCTTGCCGACCCCCGCCTCGCCCTCCAGGAACAGCGGGCGCTTGAGCTTGAGCGCGAGGTACAGCGCGGTGGACAGCGCCCGGTCGGGCACATAGTCGCCACGGCGGAGCAGATCGGCGGTGGCATCGACGGATTGGGGCAGGGGAGTTGGCATGTCCGTTAAGGTATGGCGGCGCCGCGATGCGGCAATCAGGCGGCGGCGGAGCGCTGTTCGCGGGCGTGCTGCCAGAGGCGGTCGGCGGGGTAGTCGATCTCCGGTTCCTCCGCGTCGCCCCACCCGATCGCCCAGCCCCAGGCCACGACCTTGACCGAGGCGAAGACTGCGGGATCGCGGATTGGTCCAAAGGCGCGGAACTTGGCGACGGGTTCGGAGAGGTCGACGACGTCCTGCGTGCCGTCGACCCAGATGATCCGGACCGACTGCGTTCCGGGAAGCGCCTCGACGGCGGCGACGCGCGGCTGGTCCATGGACTTTTCCGGCGGACAATGTGGCGCAAGCATCATTGGATTTTCCCGTCATCCCCGCGCAGGCGGGGATCCATCTTCCCATAGCTACACGCGGCGCGAAACATGGATCCCCGCCTGCGCGGGGATGACGACCAAAAGGTCCGCAGAAAAGGATAATGCAGGTTGGCTTGAGTGCAGGCAAAGCCCGGAATGCCTGCGCCGCTGACACGTAGGGCTTCGCCTGATGATCAACCCAATCTACGTTACTTTACGAACACCTCTCCACCGCCCGCTTGGCCATGACGGTGACCAGATGCGCGCGGTATTCCGCGCTGCCGTGCATGTCGGCGTTCAGGCCGTCCGCCGGCACGGTGATGCCGGCCACCGCGTCCGGGCGGAAGTCGGCGGCCAGGGCCGTTTCCATATCCGGCACGCGGAAGACGGACCCGCCGGCGCCGGTCACGGCGACGCGCACCCCGTCGCCGAATCTGGCGACGAACACGCCGACCATGGCGTAGCGGCTGGCCGGGTTGCGGAACTTGGCGTAGCCGGCCTTGTCCGGCCGGGCGAAGCGCACGCCAACGATCAGTTCGCCCGGCTCCAGCGCCGTCTCGAACAGGCCGGTGAAGAAGTCGTCGCACGAAATCTCGCGCCGGTCGGTCTTCACCACCGCCTTCAAGGCGACCACGGCGGCCGGGTAGTCGGCGGCCGGGTCGGCGTTAGCGATGGAGCCGCCGAGCGTGCCGAGGTTGCGCACCTGCCGGTCGCCGATCTCGCCGGCCAGGGCGGCCAGCGCCGGGATGCGCTGCCGGACAAGATCGCTGGCGGCCACCTCGGCGTGGCGGGTGAAGGCGCCGATGAAGACGCCGTCGCCGTCCTCGCGGATGCCCTTCAACTCGGGCACGCCGCTAAGGTCGATCAGTTCGGTCGGCTGGGCCAGACGCTGCTTCAGGGTCGGCAGCAGGGTCTGCCCGCCGGACAGCGGCTTGCCCTCCTCCGACTGGCCCAGCATCGACACGGCCTCGGCCAGCGAGGCGGGGCGGCGGTATTCGAACGCGTACATGGGTGGTCCTCCCTCACTCCGCCGCCAGGGCGGGCCGGTTCTGCCGGATGGCGCGCCAGACGCGTTCGGGCGTCGCCGGCATGTCCATATGCGTGACGCCGTGTTCGGCCAGCGCGTCGACGACGGCGTTCATCACGGCCGCCGCGGCGCCGATGGTGCCGGCCTCGCCGCAGCCCTTCACGCCCAGCGGGTTGTGCGTGCACGGCTGATCCTCGTGCCAGCTCACTGCGAATGACGGCACGTCGTCGGCCCTGGGCATGCAGTAGTCCATGTAGGAGCCGGTCAGCAACTGCCCGCTGTCCTCGTCGTAGACGCAACGCTCGTACAGCGCCTGCCCGATGCCCTGGGCCAGACCGCCGTGCACCTGCCCTTCGACGACCATCGGGTTGATGACCCGGCCGAAGTCGTCCACCGCCGTGAAGTTCTGAATGGTCACGACACCGGTGTCGGGGTCGATCTCCAGCTCGCAGACGTGGCAGCCGTTGGGATAGGTGAAGTTCTTGGGGTCGTAGAACGCCTGCTCGTCCAGGCCCGGTTCCAGCTCGTCCAGCGGGTAGTTGTGCGGCACGTAGGCGGCCAGCGCGATGTCGCCGATGCCCACGCTCTTGTCGGTGCCGGCGACGGTGAAGCGGCCGTCCTTGACCTCGATGTCCGTTTCGGCGGCCTCCATCAGGTGGGCGGCGATCTTGCGGGCCTTGCGCTCGACCTTGTCCATCGCCTTGACGATGGCCGAGCCGCCGACGGCCAGCGAGCGCGAGCCGTAGGTGCCCATGCCGAACGGCACCTTGGCGGTGTCGCCGTGCACGATCTCGACGTTCTCGATGGGGATGCCGAAGCGTTCGGCGACGATCTGCGCGAAGGTCGTCTCGTGCCCCTGGCCGTGGCTGTGCGAGCCGGTGAAGACGGTGACCGACCCCGTGGGGTGGAAGCGCACCTCGGCCGATTCGTACAGTCCCGCCCGCGCCCCCAGCGCACCCGCGACGTTCGACGGCGCGATGCCGCACGCCTCGATGTAGGTGGCGAAGCCGATGCCGCGCAGCTTGCCGCGCCGCGCCGATTCGGCCTTGCGGGCGGCGAAGCCGGCGTAATCCACGGCGGGCAGCGCCAGATCCAGGTTCTTGGCGAAATCGCCGGTGTCGTATTGCAGCGCGACCGGCGTCTGGTAGGGCATGGCGTCGGCGGGGATGAAGTTGCGGCGGCGGATCTCCGTCCTGTCGATGCCGGTTTCGCGCGCCGCCTTCTCGACCAGCCGCTCGATCAGGTAGCACGCCTCCGGCCGTCCGGCGCCGCGATAGGCGTCCACCGGCGCGGTGGTGGTGAACACCGCCTTCACCTCGGCGTAGATCGCAGGCGTCTTGTACTGCCCGGCCAGCAGCGTGGCGTAGAGGTAGGTCGGGATCGAGGTGGCGAAGGTGGACAGGTAGGCGCCCATGTTCGCCTGCGTCGCCACGCGCAGCGCCAGGAAATGGCCGTCCTTGTCCAGCGCCAGCTCGGCGTGGGTGACGTGGTCGCGCCCGTGCGCGTCGGTCAGGAAGCTCTCCGATCGGTCGGCCGTCCACTTGATCGGCCGGCCGATCCGGCGCGCCGCCCAGGTGACGATGGCCTCCTCGGCGTAATGGAAGATCTTGGAGCCGAAGCCGCCGCCGACGTCCGGCGCCACGACGCGCAGCTTGTGTTCGGGGATGCCCAGCACGAAGGCGCCCATCAGCAAGCGGATGACGTGCGGGTTCTGCGACGTGGTGGTCAGCGTGTAGTCGCCGGTCGCCCGATCGTACTCGCCCACCGCCGCGCGCGGCTCCATGGCGTTGGGGACGAGGCGCTGGTTGACGAGGTCGATGGTGGTGACGTGCGCCGCCTGGGCGAACGCCGCGTCCACCGCCGCCGCATCGCCCAGATGCCAGTCGTAGCAGACATTGCCCGGCACGTCGTCGTGCACCGCCGGCGCGCCTTCGGCCAAGGCGGCGCGGATGGAGGCGACGGCGGGCAGCTCCTCGTAATCCACCGCCACCAGCTCGGCGGCGTCCCTGGCCTGCTCGCGCGTCTCGGCGATGACGACGGCGAGCTGGTCGCCGACATAGCGCACGCGGTCGCGCGCCAGCGGCCAGTGCGGCGGCTCCTTCATGGGGGAGCCGTCCTTGTTGTGGATCAGCCAGCCGCAGGGCAGGCCGTTGACGTTGTCGGCCGCCATGTCGGCGCCGGTCAGCACGGCGACCACGCCCGGCGCCTTCAGCGCCGCGCCGGTGTCGATGCCGCGGATGCGCGCGTGCGCGTGCGGCGAGCGCAGCATCACGGCGTGGGCCTGGTTCGGCCGGTTGATGTCGTCGGTGTAGGTGCCGCGGCCGGTCAGGAAACGCTGGTCTTCGCGACGGCGCACGGAGGCGCCGATGCCCGTTGCATTCGCCATAGCCCTGTCCCTCCCCTGGGCGGTGTCGCCCTTATTCGGCGGCGGCTTTCTGTGGTGTGCCGGACCGCATGGCCTCGGCGCCGGCCAGCACCGCCTTGACGATGTTGTGGTAACCGGTGCAGCGGCAGATGTTTCCCTCCAGCCCCTCGCGCACCTCCTCCTCGGTCAGGGTCGGGTGGGTGTTGGCGAGGTCGACGGCGCTCATCACCATGCCCGGCGTGCAGAAGCCGCATTGCAGGCCATGGTGTTCGCGGAAGGCCGCCTGCATCGGGTGCAGCGTGCCGTCGGCCGCCGCCAGCCCCTCGATCGTGGTGACGGCGCAGCCGTCGGCCTGGGCGGCGAGCATGGTGCAGGACTTGACCGAGCGGTCGTCGACCAGGACGACGCAGGCGCCGCACTGGCTGGTGTCGCAGCCGACGTGCGTGCCGGTGAGGGCGAGGTGTTCGCGCAGGAAGGTGACGAGCAGCGTTCGCTCCTCGACCTCCCGCGTGACCGCCTTGCCGTTGACGGTGATCGTTACGGTGCAGGACATGCGGTTCCTCCCTGTGGGCACGCTCCCGTCGGCGCACGCGTGCGCCGCCTTACCGATAGGATAGGAGCATCATAGCGGTATCGGTCAATCTGTCGTTCAGCCGACCTCAAAAGAGGCGGCGGGGCCTCTCGGGCGGGAACGGCCGGAAGGGGTAACCCGCCGGGCGGTTGGTGGTGTCTACGGACTTTCCGCAATGGGGATGGTCGGCACTGGCGCCCCGCGCGGGTGCGGGTTACAGTCGCTGCCATCATCGCCGCGCCAAGGCGCGCGAACAAGAAGACACATGGGAGGTTATGCGATGAAGCGAATGCTGACCGCACTGGGACTCTGTCTGGCGACCGCGCTGCCGGCGCAGGCCGACGAATTCATCACCGTGCTGACCGGCGGCACCAGCGGCGTGTACTACCCGCTGGGCGTGGCGCTGAACGGCGTCTACAGCAAGGCCATTCCGAACGCGAAGGTCACCGTGCAGGCGACCAAGGCGTCGGTCGAGAACCTGAACCTGCTGCAGGCCGGGCGCGGCGAGATCGCCTTCACGCTGGGCGATTCGCTGTCGGACGCCTGGAAGGGCACGGAGGAGGCGGGCTTCAAGACCAAGCTCGACAAGCTGCGCACCATCGGCGGCATCTATCCGAACTACATCCAGATCGTCGCCGCGAAGGACTCCGGCATCAAGACGCTGGCCGACCTGAAGGGCAAGCGCGTGTCGGTGGGCGCGCCGAAGTCGGGCACCGAACTGAACGCCCGCGCCATCTTCGGCGCCGCCGGCATGACCTACAAGGATTTCGCCAAGACCGAATACCTGCCGTTCGCCGAATCGGTCGACCTGATGAAGAACCGCCAGCTCGACGCGACGCTGATCTCCGCCGGCCTCGGCGTGGCGGCGGTGCGCGACCTGTCGACCTCGCAGGAGATCGCCATCGTCTCCGTGCCGGAGGACGTCGTGCAGAAGGTCGGCGACCCGGCCTACATCTCGGAAACCATCCCGGCCAACACCTACGGCGGCCAGACCGAGCCGGTGAAGACGGTGGCGATCCGCAACCTGCTGGTCACCCATTCCGGCGTGCCGGAGGCCACGGCCTACGCCATGACCAAGGCGACCTTCGAGAACCTCGACCAGCTCGTGGCGGCGCACGCGGCGGCCAAGCAGATCAAGCTCGACGCCGGCACGGCGAAGTCGCCGGTGCCGCTGCACCCCGGTGCGGCCAAGTACTACAAGGAAAAGGGCCTGATCCAGTAGATTGGGTTGAGCGCAGCGAAAGCCCAACGCCTTCGTCATGCGGGGGTGTTGGGTTTTCGCCTTTGGCTCAACCCAACCTACACGCGCCATTTCCTTGACGGACGTCCACGCACACAATGACCTCAGCCCAGGGCGAGGCGGACGCCAAAGTCCGCCAGATCATCGACCGCGAGAATCCCTCGACCGTCGTCGCCTTTGAAGGCGTGGCGGGGCGGGCGGTGTTCGCCATCGCCGTGCTGTTCTCGCTTTTTCAGATCTGGACGGCGGCCTTCAACCCGCTGTCCAGTCTGGTGGTGCGGTCGGTGCACGTCGGCTTCCTGCTGCTGATGACCTACGCGCTGTTCGGATTCCGCCACGGCGAGCGGCGCACCATCCCCTGGTACGACTGGCTGCTGGGGCTGCTGGCGTTCGGCCTCGGATTCTATCACTGGTGGTTCGAGGCGGACCTTATCCAGCGCTCGGGCGACCCGAGCACCACCGACCTCGCGGTGGGGATCGTCGTCATCGCCCTGGTGTTCGAGGCGGCGCGGCGGATCATGGGCTGGGTGCTGCCGATCCTGTGCGGCGTCTTCATCCCCTACGCACTGTTCGGCCGGCACCTGCCTTTCGGGCTTGCGCACCGCGGCTACGACCTGGATCAGGTGATCGACAACCTGTACCTGTCGACCGAGGGCATCTACGGCACGCCGACCTTCGTGTCGGCCACCTACATCTTCCTGTTCATCCTGTTCGGCGCGTTCCTGGACCGCGCGGGCATGATCAAGCTGTTCAACGACGTCTCGCTGGGCCTCGTCGGGCACGCCAAGGGCGGGCCGGCCAAGGTGGCCGTGATCTCGTCCGGCCTGATGGGCACCATCAACGGCTCGGGCGTCGCCAACGTGCTGACGACCGGGCAGTTCACCATCCCGCTGATGATGCGCTTCGGCTACCGCCCGGCCTTCGCCGGGGCGGTGGAGGCGACGGCCAGCATGGGCGGGCAGCTCATGCCGCCGGTGATGGGCGCCGCCGCCTTCATCATGGCCGAGACCATCGGCGTGCCCTACAGCGAGGTGGCGCTGGCCGCCACCATCCCCGCCATCCTGTACTTCGGCAGCGCCTTCTGGATGGTCCATCTGGAAGCCGGCAAGCGCGATCTGGTCGGCCTGCCGCGCTCCGAATGCCCGAGCGCGCTCAAGGCGGTGATCGAGGGCTGGCACCTGATGCTGCCGCTCGTCGCGCTGGTCTACCTGCTGTTCTCCGGATTCACGCCGCTGTTCGCGGGCGTCATCGGCCTGTTCGCCACCTGCGCGCTGATCCTCGGCACCGGCGTGGCGATGCGGCTTGGCCCCATGGCGCTGCGCGTCGCCTTCTGGGTGGCGATCGGCCTTGTCGCCGCCGGGCTGTGGCGGCTGGGGTTCCGCACCGAGCACATGGCGCTGGCCGTGATCGGCCTGCTGGCGGCGCTGTGCCTGCCGTTCCGCAACGGGCGAGCGACGATCGGGCTGCTGGTCCAGGCGCTGGCCGACGGCGCCAAGAACGCGCTGGGCGTCGGCGTCGCCTGCGCGCTGGTCGGCGTGCTGATCGGCATGCTCCAGCTCACCGGCCTGTCGGCGGGCTTCGCCGCGATGGTGGTGGAGTTCGCCGACGGCAACCTGCTGCTGGCGCTGGTGCTGACCATGCTGGCGTCGATCGTGCTGGGCACCGGGCTGCCGACGACGGCCAACTACATCGTCATGGCGGCGATCACCGCGCCGGCGCTGAAGATGATGGGCGTCGACCTGATCGTGTCGCACATGTTCGTCTTCTACTTCGGCATCATGGCCGACCTGACGCCGCCGGTGGCGCTGGCCGCGCTCGCGGCCTCGTCCATCTGCCGGGCCGGCCACCTGCAGGTGGGCTTCCTCGCCACGCGCATCGCCATGGCCGGCTACGTCGTGCCGTTCATGGCAGTGTACGACCCGGCGCTGCTGCTGCAGACCGACAACCCGCTGGCCGTGGTCTACATCGTGCTGAAGGCGTGCCTCGCCATCGCCCTGTGGGGGGCGGCGACCATCGGCTTCTTCTGGACGCCGCTGACCTGGATCGAGCGCCTGATCGCCGGGGCGGGGGCGCTGCTGTTCGTGCTGGCGCTGCCGATCACCGACGAGCTGGGCTTCGCGGTCGCCATCCTGTTCCTGCTGTGGCAGCGCTGGCGGCTGCGCGCCCTGAAGGGGGCGGCGGTGCGGCCGGCGCAATGAGCGGCCCGCAATGACTGGCTTGTGCATCGCGCTGGTCGGCGGTGCCCTGCTCGCCGCGATTCCCGCCGAGCGGTTCACCCTGTCCTGGACCCATTCGGTGGAGAAGACCGAGTGGCGGGAGGAGTGGCGGATCGAGGACGGCCGGCTCGCGCTCGCCCAAGCGCGGATCAAGAGCACCGGTGCCGGCATGGAGCCGCCGGAGGGCGCCCGCCTGGAAGACGGCTGGTGGGCGTGGCGGCCGGCCCTGGCGCCGCAGCCGCGCGTCGTCCTCGCCGCCTCCGGCCATACGGCGGACCACACGCTGTGCGCGGCCGGTGCGTGCCGTCCGCTGCACGCGTGGTTCGACCGGCCGGTGGTCGAACCGGTCGAACTGCGGGCCTGCCCGTGATGCGCGGCCTTTCCGGCTTGGCTTACGCTTCGCATGCACGCATACTTGCCCTCCCACCGACAGCAAAGCCCTTGCGATGATTGAGGTTTCCGCCCTTCGCCCCGGCCTTGGCCGCATCTTTCCCCGCGCGCTGGCCGGGATCCTGTCGCTTGCCGTGCTGACGCTGCCGGCGCTCGCCCTCGCCATGGAGGGGGCGACGGCGGGCCTGCCGCACCTGGACGGGCGCGAGCTGGGGCCGCTGTGGGTGGTGCCGTTCGCCGGGATGCTGCTGTCCATCGCCATTCTGCCGCTGCTGGCGCCCAGCATCTGGCACCATCACTTCGGCAAGATTTCCGCCGCTTGGGGGCTCGCCTTCCTCGTCCCCTTCGCCGTGCGCTACGGCGTGCCGCACGCGGTGTACGAGGTGCTGCACGTGGCGCTGCTGGAGTACATCCCCTTCATCGTCCTGCTGACGGCGCTGTTCACGGTGGCCGGCGGCGTCCGGCTGAAGGGGGCGCTGGTCGGCACGCCGGTGATGAACACCGCGGGCCTCGCGGTGGGCACGGCGCTGGCCAGCCTGATGGGCACCACGGGCGCGTCCATGCTGCTGATCCGGCCGCTGCTGCGCGCCAACGCGCACCGGCGCTACAAGGTCCACACCATCGTCTTCTTCATCTTCCTGGTCGCCAACATCGGCGGCTCGCTGACGCCGCTGGGCGACCCGCCGCTGTTCCTGGGCTTCCTCAAGGGCGTGGACTTCTTCTGGCCGACGGTCCACCTCTTCCTGCCCATGGTGTTCTGCGCGGCGATCCTGCTGGTGGTCTATTTCGCGCTGGACATGGTGCTGAGCCGGCGCGAGCCGGAAGCGGTGCCGAAGCTGGACGGCGTGGCGGAGCCCATCGGCCTGGAGGGCAAGGTCAACCTTCTGCTGCTGGTCGCTATCGTCGGCGCCGTGCTGCTCAGTGGCGTGTGGAAGCCGGGCATCGATCTGGCCGTGTGGACGGTGCACGTGCCGCTGGAAAGCGTGGCGAGCCAGTTCCTGCTGATCCTCATCACCGTGCTGTCGCTCAAGCTGACCAGCGCGCAGAGCCGCCGCCTGAACGGCTTCACCTGGGGCCCGATGGTGGAGGTGGCGAAGCTGTTCGCCGCCATCTTCCTGACGATCATCCCGGCCATCGCCATCCTCAAGGCCGGAACGGAAGGCGCGCTGGCGCCGATCGTCGCCAGCGTCAACCAGGGCGGCCAGCCGGTGCCGGCGGCCTACTTCTGGGCGACCGGCGTGCTGTCCAGCTTCCTCGACAACGCGCCGACCTACCTGATCTTCTTCAACACGGCGGGCGGCGATGCCGGGCACCTGATGACCGATCTGGCGCTGACGCTGGCGGCGATTTCGGCGGGCGCGGTATTCATGGGGGCGAACACCTACATCGGCAACGCGCCCAACTTCATGGTCAAGGCCATCGCCGAGGAGCGCGGCGTGAAGATGCCGAGCTTCTTCGGCTACATGCTGTGGTCCTGCGGCATCCTGGTGCCGCTGTTCGTCCTGGTGACGCTGGTGTTCTTCCGGTAGGGGCGGGGGCCGTCCGACGTCGTCGCACGGTCGCTCTCTGCGGGTTTCAAGGCCGCCCGCAAGAGCGGCAGGGCCGCTTGAACCTGCCGTTCCACGTCCGCCCTGGACGGGCGCGGCAGCGGGTGCCCGGCATCCGCCATGGCGATCACGAGATCCCGAAAGCCCTCCAGGTGGAGGCGGCGAATGGCCTCACCGGACGAAATCCGTCCCTGCGAGTAGGCGTGGAGGATGTCGTACGGTGAGGTCAGCGCCATGAGCCGGACTCCTTGGCCGTCGATTGTGACGCCTCAATGCGCCATCAGCGCCGGCACGTGCGTGTGCTGGAGCACGGTGCGGGTGGCGCCGCCCAGCACCATCTCGCGCAGGCGGGAATGGCCGTAGGCGCCCATCACCAGCATGTCGGCCGACAGGTCGCGCACGCAGGTCAGGATCACCTCGCCGATGTCGCCGCCCTGATGGATGTTCGCCTGATGCTGCGTGCGCACGCCGTGGCGTTCCAGGAACACCATGATGTCGCGTCCGCTGTCGCCCTTGTGGCCGGGCGGGTCGATGGTCAGCACCGTCACCTTCTCGGCCGCCATCAGGAAGGGCATGGCGTCGCGCACGGCGCGCCCGGCCTCGCGGGTGTTCTTCCAGGCCAGCACGATGTGCCGCCCGAACCCCGCCGGCGCGCCGTCATAGGGCAGGACCAGCGCCGGGCAGGGCGCCTCCAGCGGCAGCCGGTCGGGCACGTGCAACAGCACGCGGTCCTCCAGGTGCGCCCCGTGCGACTGGGTGATGACGGCCAGGTCGGCGTAGGCGGCGCGCTCGGCCAGCAGTTCGACGTGGTCGCCCTCCACCACCGAGAAGGAGTAGGAGCAGTCCTTGAACGCCATGCGCACCTCGTGCTCGATCTCCCCGGCGCGCTCGTGCGCGATGGCGGTGGATTCGGCGATGTAGCCGTAGGACGCGGCACGCCCGGTGGCGCCGGCCGGCATCGACACGGGTGTCGCGATGTACAGCACCTCCACATAAGCCGAGAAACGCTGCGCCAGCGACACCGCGACCTCGATCCGCTGGGCGTGGCGGTCGTCGTTGGACATGTGGAGCAGGATGGTCTTGATCGGCATGGAACCGCTCGCGCTGTTGCCGGCCCCGGCGGGCCCCCGCACTAGGTAACGCCCACCGGAGCCGAATGGCAACGCCTGACGGTTATTTCACGGTGACCGCGTAGCTCTCCACCGGCAGCGCCGTGTCGATCAGCCCGCGGGCCTTCAGGAACTCGGCGAAGCGGGCGTAGCGCGGACCGTCCAGCGCCGCCGGGCTGTGCGAGAATCGCGGCAACGTGTCGGCCCAGGCGCGGCGGTTCAACTCGTCGTTCAGCTCCGGCCGGTCCTTGACGAAGGCGGCGTGCGCCTCTTCCGGGTGGTTGAGAATGTAGAGCACGGCGCGCTCCACCGCCGCCAGGAAGCGCGGCAGGCGCGGGTCGGCGGTCTTGTCGCGGTGCGCCACGATGATCAGCTCGTCATAAGCGGGCACGCCCTCCTCCTCGGGGTAGAAGGCGCGGCCCTCGCGCTTCTCGATCGCCATCTGGTTCAGCTCGAAATTCCGGAAGGCGCCGATCACCGCGTCCACCTGACCCGACAGGATCGACGGCGACAGCGAGAAATTGACGTTGACCAGCGTCACGTCCTTCAGGCTCAGCCCGTGCTTTTCCAGCATGGCGCCCAGCAGCGCGTCCTCGAACCCGCCAACCGAGAATCCCACCTTGCGGCCCTTGAGGTCGGCCACGCTCTTCACCGGCCCGTCCTTCAGCACGACCAGCGAATTGAGCGGCGTCGACACCAGCGTGCCGACGCGGCGCAGCGGCAGCCCGGCGCCCACCTGCACCTGCAATTGCGGCTGGTAGGAGATGGCGAGTTCCGCCTTGCCGGCGGCCACCAGCTTGGGCGGGTCGTTGGGGTCGGCCGGGGCGATCAGCTCGACGTCCAGGCCGGCGTCCTTGAAGAAGCCCTTCTCCTTCGCCACCACCAGCGGCGCGTGGTCGGGGTTGACGAACCAGTCCAGCAGCACGGTCAGCTTGTCCTGCGCCAGCGCGGGCAGGGCGGTCAGCAGGCCGGCGGCGAGAGCCCCGGCCGCAAGGATGCGCTTCATCGTGTCAGTCCCTTTCTTCGAAGGCGTGGGTGTCGGGCTGCCAGGGCAGCGCCCGGCGCAACAGGGTGTCGACGGCGGCGTACAGCGTCACCGCGAAGGCGCCCAGCACGAACAGGGCGGCGAACAGCAGGTCGACCTGCATGCGGGCATTCGCGTGCAGCATCAGGTAGCCGAGCCCGGCGGAGGAGCCCACCCATTCGCCGATGATGGCGCCGATGGGCGCCACCGCCACGGCGACGCGCACGCCCGACGCCAGCGCCGGCAGCGCGGCCGGCAGGCGCAGGTGCCACAGCGCGGCGGCCTTCGAGGCGCCCATGGTGCGGGCGAGGTCGAGCCAGCCCGGTTCCGTCCGCCGCAGCCCGTCGAACAGCGCGGTGGTGACCGGGAAATAGATGACCAGCGTCGCCATGGCGACCTTCGACGCCATGCCGTAGCCCAGCCACAGCACCAGCACCGGCGCCAGCGCGAACACCGGGATCGCCTGGCTGACGACCAGCAGCGGCATCAGCCAGCGCCGCGCCGCGCGCACGCTGGCCAGCACCAGGGCGCTGCCCGTTCCCAGCGCCACGCCGAGCGTGAGGCCCAGCAGGATCTCGGCCAGCGTCGTCAAACCGTGCTGCAACAGCAGCGGCGCATGGCGCTGCAGCGCGCCGGCCACCAGCAGCGGCCCCGGCAGGATGTAGCGCGGCACCTCGGTCGCCCAGACCAGCGCCTGCCACGCGACCAGAAGAACCGCCAGGGTGACGAGGGCGCGGAGGAGGCGATTCATCCCGCCAGCCTCCGCAGCAGTTCCGCCTGCATCGCCAGGAGCGCCGGGTCGTCGACGGCGCGGGGCGGCGGGCCGGGGGGCTCAAGGGGCGGGCCGACGGTGGCCGGGCTGCCGGTCATCACATGCACGCGGTGGCCCAGGCGCAGCGCCTCCAGCGGGTCGTGCGTGACCAGCAGCACCGTGCAGCCGGCCAGCAGGCCCGCCGCCAGCTCCTGCAAACGCAGCCGCGTGATGGCGTCCAACGCCGAGAAGGGCTCGTCCATCAGCACCAGCGGCCGGTCCTCCATCAGCGTGCGGGCCAGCGCCACGCGCTGGCGCTGGCCGCCGGACAGCGCCGCCGGGCGGTCGCGCTCGCGCCCCTCCAGCCCGACGCGGGCGAGCAGGTCGAGCGCGCGGGCGATCAGGGCGGCCGAGCGCCGCTCGCCGCGCAGGCGGGCACCCAGCAGCACGTTGTCCAGGGCGCCCAGCCACGGAAGCAGCAGGTCCTGTTGCGCCATGTAGGCGGTGCGCCCGTGCAGCGGCAGCCCATCGCCGGCGGCGACCTTGGTCGGCGGTTCCGGCTCGGCTAGGCCGGCGATCATGCGCAGCAGGGTGGTCTTGCCGACGCCGCTGGGGCCCAGCAGGCAGGTGATCGCCCCCGCCTCCAGCCGCAGGTTCACGTCGGCGAACAGCGGCACGCCGTCGTAGGTCAGGCGGGCGGCGTCGATGGAAACGGAAACCAACGGCATTTGGGGGGCCGGACAGGCGGCCGGCCGGACGAGATCAAGCATGCTCACTGGTCCCTACGCCGGTACGAGCCGGATCAGGTTCCAGGGGTCGTCCCGCGCGTGGGACCTCTCAGCCGCCGACCGGCTCCCCCCAGTGAAGGCCGGGACTATGGCAAGTCGCCGCAGCCGGGGCAAGCTGCGAACGCGTGCCTGGGCGAGGCGGCGGGGGGCGCGCCGTCCGGGCGCGCGCCGGCGATCTCCAGCAGCAGCTTGTTCAGGATGGCCAGGGCGAAGGCGCCGAAGTCCTGCGCCACGACGATGAAGGCGCCCGGCCCGCCGATCACCCGATTGCGGTAATAGGCGTCCAGGTCGCGCGGCGCCTCGCCGCCCCAGGGGTTGGGGCGGTCGTTGACGATGGGCAGGCCGTTGATGGTGATGCCGCGCGCCAGCGCCGCGTCGCGCGCCCATTCGACGGGCGGGCCGTTGTTGTTCGGCCCGTCGCCGGAAATGTCGATCACCTTGCGCGTGCCCTCGAACCCGTTGCCGTCGAAGCGGGGCGCGCAGAACTCGATAGCGGCGCCAATGGCGGTCCAGCGCTCGCGCCCGATCGGGGCCATCGCCAGCGTGTCGGCGAAGGCCCTGGGCGCCCCGGCGCCGTCCAGCACCATCCAGTCGACCACGGTGCGCTGGTAGTGCTCGCCCGCCCACTCGATGTAGGTGACGGCGATGCGCCCGTACGGGCCGGAGCGGATGGCGTCGGCGACCTTGGCGTTCTGGAACGCCTCGACATAGCCCAGGCGCTGGAGCTGCGCCTCCTCTTCGTCGACGCTGCCGGAGACGTCGACGGCGAGCACCAGTTCGAGGTCCACGGGCGCGTCCGCCCCCCACGCCCGGCCGGCAAGGGCAAGCGCGAGGACGAGCAGCAGGACGGCCAGCGGTCGTGTCGCCATGTCCTAGAAGAAGGGATCCGCGCGCCGTCCGGCAAGGGGCACGAAGGGCGGGGGCGGGCGTTGACGTGGCGGGCGTTGACGGCGCCGGGGCCGCGCGCCACCTCTTCCAGCCATGACCACACTCCCCCTGTTCATCGGCAGCGACGTCTACCGCGGGTCGAGCTATGGGCCGAAGCATCCGCTGTCGGTGCCGCGCGTCTCCACCACCATCGACCTGTGCCGGGCGATGGGCTGGCTGGGCGACGCCGCCTATGTGGACAGCCCGCCGGCGACGCCGCGCCAGCTCGCCCGCTTCCACGACCCGGACTACATCGCCGCCCTGGCGCGGGCGGAGGCCGAGCAGCGCGTCGATCCCGAGACGGCGGCGCGCCACAACCTCGGCCGGCTGGAGAACCCGATCTTTCCGGAGATGTACCGCCGCCCGGCCACCGGCGCGGGGGCCGGCGTGCTGGCGGCGCGGCTGATCATCGACGGGCACCGCACCGTCTACAGCCCGGCCAGCGGCACGCACCACGCCCGCCCGGCGCGGGCCAGCGGCTTCTGCTATTTCAACGCGCCGGTCCTGGCGATCCTGGAACTGCTGGACGCCGGGTTCGGACGGGTGTGCTACATCGACCTCGACGCTCACCACGGCGACGGGGTGGAGGAGGCGTTCCGCGACGACGACCGCGTGCTCACCATCTCCGTGCACGAGGACGGGCGCTGGCCCTTCACCGGCACGGCGGAGGAGCGCGCCGGGCCGATGGTGCGCAACCTGCCGGTGCCGCCGGGCTTCAACGACAGCGAGATGGCATGCGTGGTCGAGCACGCGCTCCTCCCCCTCGGCCGCGCCTTCGCGCCCGAGGTGCTGGTGATCCAGACCGGCGCCGACGCGCTGGCCGAGGACCCGCTGAGCCGGCTGGAGCTGTCCAACCGCGCCCTGTGGGCGGCGGTGGCCGCGCTCGCGGAGCTGGCGCCGCGGGTGCTGGTGGTCGGCGGCGGCGGCTACAACCCGTGGTCCGTGGGGCGCGCTTGGGCCGGCATCTGGGCCGTGCTCAACGGCATCGACCCCGCCGTGCCGCCGACGCCCGAGGCCGAGGCGGTGCTGCGGGACCTCACCTGGAACCGGGCGGCGGGGCGCAACCCGCCCGCCCACTGGTTCACCACGCTGGCCGACGCGCCGCGCGAGGGGCCGGTGCGCGACGCCGTGCGCCGGGTGGTCGATCTCGCGCTCGACCCGTCCTGCCCCGTCCTTGGCCTTTCGGCGCGATGCGGTAGTATTCACGGACGATGATCATCGGCGGTTCATGGCGCGGCAGTACTCGCCGAAAAGCCGAACCGCAGGCCTCACAAATCGTTGACGTTGCAGCCACAATAGGCGAATCTCAGAGGTGGTGCGCGCGGGCCGGGGCCGGTGAGGGCGGCCGTGGGTGCGACACTTTGGAAAGGGCATGGAGCGCATGTCGAACACGACTCTGCTGCTCATCGCCATCGCCGTGATCATGCTGGCCGCCCTTCCGCTCGCCGCGATCATGAAGGATTTCCTGCCCGGTTTCATGGAGCGCAGCGCCGGGCTCGACCAACTGGAAAACCGCATCTACGTCCTGCATTCCGAGGCGCACGACCTGCAGGACCGCGTCAACGGCCTCGTGGGGCGCCGCAACCAGGTCTCCTCGGAAAAGCACCGCGTCGACAGCGACATCCGCAAGATGGAAAAGACCATCACCGATCTGGCCGACCAGCCGCCGCTGTTCGTGCACGAGGTGGGCGAGCCGGCGTCCAACGCCACCGCCTTCCTGGTCAACATCCAGCAGGAAAAGGCGTCGGCCCAGGCGCGCCTCAGCGGCGAGAAGGCGGCGGTCAACCCGATCTGGCGCCACACCAACGTCGCCGAGGTGTGGGCCACCAGCTACGAGGACGCCAAGCAGCTCGTCGAGATCGCCTTTCCGTTCAAGCTGGGCTTCCAGAAGAGCTTCCAGAAGCAGCCCGTCGCGGCCGAGAAGGCGCTGGCCGACGCCAAGGCCAAGGCGAAGAAGGCCGCCGAGGCGGGCGGGCCGGCCCCGGCGCTCAGGAAGGCGGCGGCGGGATGATCAACTTCCTGATCATCCTCGTCATCATCGCGCTGGCCGCGTGGCTGGGCAACATGCTGCTGTCGGTCGAGGCGACGGTCGCCGCCTCGCGCACGCGGGTGCGGGGCGCCAAGGATTCGATCGGCAAGATCGAAGCGACGCTCCACAAGCTCAAGCGCGAGGAGGAAAAGCTCGCCCACGAGATCGACGAGATCACCAACGCGCTGATCGACGCCCGCCGCCGCCAAGCCGAGGTGCAGCAGAAGCTGGCCGAGGCCCAGGCGCAGCGCCGGCCGCGCCTGCTCATCCTGTCCGACCGCCGCAACACCGGCGACAAGGAATGGATGGTCACCGTCGTCAACACGCAGATCCGCGAGGTGGACGCCAACCACCCGCTGGCCGCCGAGTGGGCGGCCGGGCGCGACTATCTGGTGTGGGCGGAAAGCGACCGCGACGCCGCCGAGCGCGCGCAGCGCCGCTTCAACGCGCGGCCGGGCTATTCCGTCCGGTCGGTGGTGCCGGCGAAGGACGACCTGTACGCCCCCAGCCGCCCCGCCGCCGCATCGGCCGGCGCTTCCGCCTGACGGCGCGGGATTCTGCGCCCTGGACAGCGGGGGCGCGCGGCGGCATGGTTCGCACCGAAACCCCCTGATCCGAGACCGTGCCACCGATGACCCGACGAATTCTGCGAAGCGTGCTCGTGTGCCTGGGCCTGCTGCTGGCGGCGGGCGCCGCGCCGGCGCAGGAAACCTTCGAGCGCTCGTCGCTCACCGTCGAGACGGCGGGCGGCGGGCGTTTCCGCTTCGACGTGGAACTGGCGCGCACGCCCGCGCAGCAGGCGCAGGGCCTGATGTTCCGCGAGAAGATGGCGCCGGACGCCGGCATGCTGTTCGTCCACGACCGGCCGCAGCCGGCGACCTTCTGGATGAAGAACACGCTGATCCCGCTCGACATGCTGTTCGTCGGCGCCGACGGGCGCATCGTCAACATCCACGAACGCGCCGTACCCCATTCGCTGGAGGGCATCCGCTCCGCCGGTCCGGTCAAGGGCATCCTGGAGATCAACGGCGGCATGAGCGCGCGCCTGGGCATCCGCCCCGGCGACCGCGTCGTGCACCCCAGCCTCGGCACGGCCAAATAGGCATCCCCCGGTCGCCTCGGATGCGTCCGCCGCACGGTTGCCGTATTTTATACCTTTACCATCAGGGATTCGCCCTGGAGCCCCCCTTGGAGCCGCCTGGAGCCATCGGATGATTCGGCGTCTTGCGACCCTGCTGGTGCTGGTGCTGTTGTCCGCGGCGGCGGTTGCCGGCTACCTGTACCTGGACCGTACCGAGGCCGCCCCCGCCTACCGCACCGCGCGGGTGGAGCGGGGGCCGCTGGTCAGCGCCATCACCGCCACCGGCACCCTGAACGCGGTGGTGACGGTGGAGGTCAGCTCCCAGCTTTCCGGCCAGATCGCCCGGCTTCATGCCGACTTCAACAGCGCGGTCAAGGTGGGGCAGGTGCTCGCCAACCTCGACGACACGCAGCTCAAGGCCCGCCTCGCCTCGGCCCAGGCCGACCTGGAGGCGGCGCAGGCGACGTTCGACGTGCAGCGGGCGCAGCTCGACAAGTCGCAGGCCGACGTCGCCAGCGCGCGCGCCAACGTGGCGAACACCGTGGCGCAGGTGCTGCGCGCCGAACTGGCGATGGAGGAGGCCCAGCGCGACCTCGCCCGGCGGGAGGATCTGCGCGGACGCGGCGTCGTCGCCGCCGCCGACCTGGAAAAGGCCGAAACCGCCTTCCGCAGCGCCCGCGCCCAGATCACCTCCGCCCAGGCGCAGCGCCGGCAGGCGGAGGCCGCCGTCGCCTCGGCCGAAGCGTCGGCCCGCATCGCCGAGGCGCAGGTGCAGGTGGCGCGCGCCAACGTGCTGCAGCGCACCGCCGCCATGCAGCTCGTCCAGGTGGACATCGACCGCTCGGTGATCCGCTCGCCCATCGACGGGGTGGTGGTGGACCGGCAGGTGAACGTCGGACAGACCGTCGCCGCCAGCCTGCAGGCGCCCAAGCTGTTCAACATCGCCCAGGACCTGCGGCAGATGCAGGTGCTGGCCAACATCGACGAGGCGGACATCGGCCGCGTGCGCGACGGCCTGGCCGCCAGCTTCACCGTCGGCGCCTACCCCGGCGAGACGTTCCACGGCACCGTGGCCGAGGTGCGGCTGGCGCCGGAGACGCAGCAGAACGTCGTCACCTACATCGTCGCCATCACCGTGGAGAACGCCGAGCTGCGCCTGCTGCCCGGCATGACCGCCAACCTGCGCGTCGCCGTGGACGAGCGCCCGAACGCCGTGAAGGTGCCGAACGCCGCCCTGCGCTTCCGCCCCATGGGCACCGCGGCGCCG
>DASWVP010000450.1:0-7180 GCA_036401175.1 Azospirillum sp.
GCCAGCGCGGCCAGCCGGGCGGCCAGCGCCCCGGCGTCGCCATCCGGCTGCACCAGCCCGGTCTCACCGTCGCGCACGGGGTGGTCGGGTATCGCCGCGCCGAGGATGGCGACGATGCGGCCGCAGCCCATCGCCTCTACGGCCAGCGACCAGACCTGCCCGTCGCCACCGGCGAAGACGACGGCGTCGATGTGCGCCAGCGCGTCGGGCCACAGGTCCGCCGCCAGCGGCACCACTGGCCCGGCCGCGCCGAAGGCGGCCTGCAGGGCCTCCACCTGCGGCGCCGGGGCGAGGAGGCCGATGCGCAAGGGGCCGCCGGTGCGCGGCGGCGGCGTGGTGTCGGGAACGTCCACGCCGAAGGGCAGCACCGACACCGGCGCCGTCAGGCCCGCCGCCTCCGCCACCGCGCCGACCACCGCCGCGTCGAAGCCGATCACGCCGTTCAGCCAGGGGCCGAGCCGCCGCACATGGTCGCGGTGGAACCCGTCGTCGCCGGGCACCAGGGCGAACGCCAGGATGTCCGGCGGCAGCAGCGGCACGACGCAGGAGTGGCGCCAGTCGTGCACCGGGACGTAGACGCACGGCGCCCGTTCCCGCAGGTGGCGGATCATGGCGCCCCAGTGCGCGCCCCAGCTCTCGTCCGGTCCGACCGGCAGGCGGGTGAGCGCCGGGTCGCCCGGCGGCGCCATCGCGGGTTCGTCGCCGCGCACCAGGGTGGTGTCCTCCTCCGTCAGCAGGATTTCCACCTCCAGGCCCAGCCGCGTCAGGGCGCGCGCCAGGGCGCCGAGGTAGCGGTTGACCGGCAGCCGTGTCCATCGCGGCACGCTGAAGACGATGCGCCGCACCGGGCAGGGCGGCGCCGGCCAGTTCGCGTGACGGCGGAAATCGAACAGGTCGGGGCTGCGCGCCGGAAAGCGGCCGATGCCCGGCTCCTCATGCCGCAGATCGACCGGGAAGATGCCCACGCCGCCGATGCGGGCGGGCGGCGGCGAGCAGGGGCCCCGGGGCCGCTCGTAGGGCTGCCGCCGCACCCTGGTGAAGAGCCGGGCGTAGGTCTCCACCATGCGGGCGGCGCTGAACGGGCTGCCGGCCACGGCGCGGTGCGCGGCCTCGGCCATGGCGGCGCGCCGGCCGGCGTCGCCATGCAGCACGCCCAGGCGGTCGGCGAAGGCGCCGATGTCGCCGATCGGCACCAGCCAGCCGTTGACGCCGTCCCGGACGACCTGCGGGATGCCGCTGCCGGTCCGTGTCGCCACCGGCACGCAGCCGTGCGCCATGGCCTCCAGCAGGGCGTTGGGCATGCCTTCGAACTCCGACGCCAGCAGGTAGACGTCGGCCTCCTCCAGCAACGTCACGATGGTGTCGTGTGGCACCACGCCGGCCATGTGGATGAGCCCGCGTTCGATCAGCGGCGCCGCCGCCGCGGCCAGCGCCGCCTCGTCCGGGCCGCCGCCGGCGATGGTCAGGTGCAGGGGCACGCCGCGCTCCGCCGCCGCCGCCACGATCCGGGGCAGGTCCAGCACGCGCTTCTGATGCTGCTTCAGCGTGCCGTGATACAGCGCGCGCAACGGCCGCCGCCCCGTGGACCGGCGCGGCGGCGGCCGCTCCGGAACATGGACGCCGATGGGGATGACGTGCAGCCGCGGCTCCAGTTCGGGGCAGCGGCGCAGCGTCTCCGTGGCGACCCGGTCGCTGACCGCCACCACGGCGTTCCAATAGCGGCCCAGGCGCGCCACGTGGTCGTAGTGCAGCGGGTCGTCGCTGTGCACGACACCGCACACGGCCACCCGTTCCGACAGCAGCGGGCACACGCAGGAGTGCCGCCAGTCGGAGTTCGGCACATAGACGCAAGGCCCCTGGCCTTCCAGATAGCGGAGCATGGCGCCCCAATGCGCGCCCCAGCTCTCGTGCCGGCGCACCGGCAGCTCGTCGAACGGCAGGTCGGGCGGCCGGTCCATCGGCGCGTCGTGTGGCGCCGCCAGCACGGTGTCGTGCTCGGTCGTCAGGATCCGCGCCTCGCCGCCCAGGCGCCGCAGCCCGCGCGCGAGGTTGGCGGAGAAGATGTTCACCCCGTTCAGCGACCAGCAGGGCGAGCCCAGCACCACCCGTGGCAGGTCGATGCGGCCGTCCGGCGATCCGTCACCGCGCATCGGCCAGCACCTTCCGGGCGACGGCGAGGCGCGCCGCGATGTTGCCGCTGAAGACCACGAGGTGAAGCGCGAACAGCGGCAGGTACCAGACGTCGTGCAGGCACAGCCCGGCGAGCAGCAGGCCCGGCAGGTAGACTTCGTGGAACTCGTTGTTGAGCAGGGGCAGATACCGCTCGACCCGGCGGCCCGGATAGAAGATCGGCAGGCGCCAGTCGCGCCGGATCTTGGCCCATTCCAGCGTCAGCCAACCCGCGACCGCCAGCGCCAGCCACGGCTCCGCCCAAACGGCTAGGCCTAGGAACACCGCCAGTCCCGCCACCTCCAGCGGAAAGACGAACAGCAGCACCAGCGCCCGCAGCCGCTTGTTGCGCAGCCGCCCGGCGAAGGTCATGACCCGGCTGCGGCGGTCGGCGGAGCGGTCGATGATCTGGTGGACGATGATGCCGCGCAGACCGGCGGCCAGACTCCAGACGGCGGCCGACACGACGAAGGCCGTGGCGGCCGGGCCCGCCGCGCCGCCGACCGCCGTCAGCGCGATGGCCAGGCTGGGCAGCAGGTGCGCCGCCGACGCGTCGGCCAGCACGCCCAGCACGCCCCGGCACTTCAGCCGGACCGGCGGCACGGAATAGAGGGTGCTGAGCGCGTAGATGCCCGCCACCAGCGCCACCGGCGCCGTTTCCTGGGCGAACAGGACCAGGGGGCCCAGGCCCAGGGCGGCCAGCAGGGCGACGGCCGGCACGCGCAGCCGGGGGGGCACCGCGGTCATGGTGTTTCGCTTGCCCGCCCGCCGGTCCTCCTCCATGTCCGTCAGGTCGTTGATGGCGTGCCCGTAGGCGCCGGCCAGCAGGATGCCCCACAGCGGTGGGGCGATGGCGGCAAGCCCGTCCAGGGGCGCGACGCCGAACACCAGCAGGCCGGCGTAGGCGACCGCCAGCAGCGGCGGGATCTTGTAGGCGAACCAGTCCGGCGTACGGGCGGTGCGCGCCAGGGCCGCCAGCCCCGTCCCGATCCTTCGCGACCATGGCGGCACCGGAGGGGGACGGGGGCGCAGCACCCGCGCCACTTGTTCGTGGAAGGCCGGCTCGCAGACGGTGACGTCGTAGCGCTCGGCGATGGTGCGCTCGGCGGCGGCGCCGAAGGTCCGGCGCGCATCCTCGTCCCCGGCCAGCCGCGCCAGCGCATCGGCGAGCGCCGCCGCGTCGCGCTGCGGCACCAGCAGGCCGTTGACCTCCGGCTCGATGACCTCGGTGATCGATCCCGCCTCGGTCGCGACGACGGCAAGCCCCATCGCCATCGCTTCCAGCAGCGCGGTCGGGATGCCGTCCTTGTCGTTGTTGCCCAGTTCCACCGCCGGCAGGGCGAAGACATGGGCCCGGGCAAGAGCCGCGCGCACCTCCGTGCGCGTGCAGACGCCGCGCAGGCGCACGGCGTCCTCCAGCCGGAGTTCGGCGATCCGTTGCCGCAGGCGGTCGGCATAGTCCTTCGCCGCCGCGCTGTGCGCATCGACGCCGCCCAGCACCTCGACGGTGACGGGAACCCCGGCGTCAAGCAGGAGCCGCGCGGCTTCGACAAGGTATTCCAAGCCCTTCTTGGGGTCGATCCGGCTGATGGTGACGATGCGCAGGCCGCCGCCGGCGCGGTCCGGCACGGCGGGACGGCGCAGCGTCGCCAGATCCACGGCGTTGGGCTTGACGAGGATGGTGCCGGGGTCCGTGCCGGCGAGGTCCACCAGCTCGCCACGGATGCGCCGCGACGTGGCGATGACGATGTCGGCGTCGCGCACGTGGAACGGGACCAGCTTCAGCGGGTGATCCTGAAGCATGTGGTCGGCGTAGCAGCTCACGCCCCGCGGCACGCCCAGCAGACGCGCCGCCACGAACGCGAACAGCGTGCCTTCGTAGAAGAAGTAGGAGTGGATGTAGTCGGCCCCGTACGCCTTGGCGATGCGGGCGAAGCTGAAGGCCTGCAGCACCTGCGGATCGTCGCGCAGGTCCGCCGCCGGGCGTCCCGTCTCCCGCGCCAGATCGGCGAAGACGGCCTCGACGCGGTCGGGCACGGTGCGCGCGAAATGGTCGAAATCGCGGCGGCGGATGGCGTGCTCGGCGCTCATGCGGCAGCGGGCGCCCCACAGCGGGCGGAAATCGGTGCCCAGTTCGCTGCGTGGCCGCGCTTCGCAATAGACCATGCGCAGCCGGTGCCCGCGCCGCATCAGCGCCAGCAGTTCCTGATAGACGAAGGTCTGCGAATAGATCGGAAAGTGCCAGCATGCGGTTGCCAGTATCCGCACGTCCCCGGCCTTTCGCCGGAAGCGGAACGCGATCGACTGGATGCGCAGGCAGAACAAAGCGATGTGATGGCCGAGCAAAGCCCACGCCGTACGCGCATCCTCGCCAAGCGTCATGGCCGGAACCTGCCTGCTGCAGAAGTAAGCCGCCTGCGTCGTCACGGGAGGCCGGCGTCCAGGATATATTCAACTTAATTCAAACCGAGAGAGGTGCGTACGTGGTAGCGACCGTCTCCTCACCCACCTCCGTCCGGACTACGGCCTTCGATGATTTCGGACGCGGATTGCGCCACTGGCGCCTGATCGGCCGCATGGCGTGGCAGCAGATCCACCTGCGCTACGCGCGCTCGCTGCTGGGGCCGTTCTGGATGACGCTGAGCATGGCCGCCTTCTGCCTTGCCATCGGCGTCCTGTTCGGGGCGATCCTGGGGATGGATCTGGCCGGCTTCCTGCCCTATCTGACGGCCGGCTACACGGTGTGGCTGCTGCTCTCCGGCGTGTTGACGGAGTCCACGCGGCTCTTCATGGGGTGGCGGCCGTTCATCCAGGGGTCGCGGCTGCCCTATTCCTTCTACGTCCTGGCGATGGTCACCACCCACCTGATCGTGTTCGCGCACAACATGGTGGTGTTCGTGGTGGTGGCCGCCGTGTACGGGACCGGCCCGTCCCCCGTGCAGGCGCTGATGGCCCTTGCCGGCCTTGCCGTCATCGCGCTCAACGCCCTGTGGGTGGGGCTGCTGCTGGGCATGACCTGCGCGCGCTTCCGGGATTTTCCGGAGGTGATCAACATCATGCTGCAGATCCTGTTCTTCCTGACGCCGATCGTCTGGAAGCCGGTGCGCCTGCCCGACGACGCGTTCGTCGAATTCCTGATGACGGCCAATCCCTTCACCCACTTCGTCGAGATCGTCCGCGCGCCGCTCCTGGGCGGCGCCGCCAGCCTGGAGAACTGGCTGGTCGTGGCGGGGGTGACCGCCGTCGGCGGCGTCGTGACGACGCTGCTGTTCGACCGCTACCGGGCGCGCATCCTGTACTGGTGCTGACGGCGCCTTCCCATCCCGACCGCGGCTTGCTGGAGGAACACGCGATGGCGCGCATTCTGCTGGACGACGTCAGCGTACACATCCCCGTCTACGACGCGGAGCAGATCTCCATCCGCACGCGCATCATGAGCGCGGCGACGGGTGGCCGGCTGTTCCGCCAGTCCCGCCGGGTGATGATGGTGGAGGCGCTGACCGGCGTCTCGCTGGACCTGCGGGCGGGGGCCCGCGTCGGCCTCATCGGCCACAACGGTTCGGGAAAGACGACGCTGCTGCGCGTTCTCGCCGGCATCATCGAGCCGACCGTCGGCGTGACGGCCATCGAGGGCCGGAGCCAGGCGCTGCTGAACCTCGACTTCGGCATCAACGAGGATCTGTCCGGCTACCGCAACATCGAGAATCTCTGCCTGCTGTTCGGCCTGGATTACGTGGGGATGCGCGCGTGCATCGCGGAAATCGCCGACTTCACCGAACTCGGCGACTTCCTCGCCATGCCGGTGCGCACCTATTCCAGCGGCATGCGGCTGCGGCTGGCGTTCGCCGTCGTCACCAGCCTGCGGCCGGAGATCCTGCTGCTGGACGAACTGGTCGGCGTCGGCGACACCGAGTTCATGACGAAGGCCACGCGCCGCCTGCGCCAGCAGGCCGAGCAGGCCCACATCCTGGTGCTGGCCTCGCATTCCGAGATGGTGATGCGCGAATACTGCACCGAAGGCGTGATACTGGAGCAGGGGCGCATCCTTGCGCACGGACCGCTGGACGACGTGCTGCGCTGGAACCGCCGCCGCGACCGGCAGCCCTGCGGTTCCGCCGCCGCCGGCGAGGCGGAGATCCTGCGGAGCGCCTGAGCCATGCCCGTGGCGTTCAGCGTGGTCATCCCGGCCCGCAACCGCGCCCACCTGATCGGCGAGACGCTCGACGCCGTGCTGGGCCAGTCGCTCCCCCCGCGCGAGGTCATCGTGGTGGACGACGGCTCCGACGACGGCACGGCCGAGGTGGCGGCCCGCTACGGCCCCTCGGTCCGCTGCGCGCGCATCCCGCCGTCCGGCGTCTGCACGGCGCGCAACGTGGGCGCGGCGCTGGCGACGGGCACCCACGTCGCCTTCTGCGACAGCGACGACGTGTGGGCGCCGGACCACCTGCGCCACCACCACCGCCTGCACACCGCCGCCCCGGACATCCCGCTGTCGTTCGGGAACCACCGGCGGCTTGGCGGGGACGCCGAGGTGCCCGACAAATTCACTCAGGCGCCGGACGCATTCTGGGAGGGCTGGCGCGCCGGGCCGGTGGACGGCACCCTGCGCTTCGACGGCGCGCTGTACGAGCGCCTGCTGGCCTTCCAGCCCATCTTCCCCTCGGCCCTGGTCGTCCGGCGCGACGCCCTGCGGCGCCTGGGCGGCTTCGACGAGCGCTTCAACGCCACCGTGTCGGAGGATTTCGAGTTCATGCTGCGGGCGACGCAGCGGGGGCCGGCGGCCGCCGTCACGCCCGCCCTCGTCGGCATCCGCCGTCACGCGGGCAATTTCTCCGCCCGCCAGTCGGACTGCCTGATCGGCGAGATCGCCATCCTGGAGCACGCGCTCGCCCATCACGGCGCCGCCCGCCGGTGCGCGGGCGCGCTTCGCGCCGAACTGCTGCGGCGGCGCGTGCAGGCGGTGCACGCGTGCTTCGCCGCCGGGCGGCTCGACGCCCTTCCGGCGGTGGCG
>DASWVP010000451.1:0-11792 GCA_036401175.1 Azospirillum sp.
AGCCGGCGGACGCCGAAACGGTGCTGGCCGCCCTGACCGGAACCTACCGTGGGCGCGTCCCCGCGCCCGAGCGGTTCGCCGAGTACCGGGCGCGGGGCGGCTACGCGCTGCTGGACGCCTGCCGGTCCGGGCAGCGGACGCCGGACGAGGTCATCGCGGCACTGGAGCATTCGTCGCTGCGCGGCATGGGCGGCGCGGGCTTCCCCACCGGGCGCAAGTGGCGGCTGGTGCGTGCCGAGCCGGCGCCGCGCCATCTGGTGGTGAACGCCGACGAGGGCGAGCCGGGCACCTTCAAGGACCGCCATTACCTGGAGACCGACCCCCACCGCTTCCTCGAAGGCATGCTGGTCGCGGCGTGGGTGATCGACGCGGCGGAGATCCACCTGTACCTGCGCGACGAATACCCGCAGGCCCGCGCCATCCTGCTGGAGGAGATCGCCGCGCTGGAGACCGCCGGATTGTCGCCACCGGGCGCCATCCGGGTGCACCGCGGCGCCGGGGCCTACATCTGCGGCGAGGAATCCTCGATGCTGGAGAGCATCGAGGGCAAGCGCCCGCTGCCCCGCCACAAGCCGCCCTTCCCGGCGCAGGTCGGCCTGTTCGGGCGGCCGACGCTGATCAACAACATCGAGACGCTGTTCTGGGTGACCGACATCCTGCAGCGCGGGCCGGAGTGGTGGAGCGCGCAGGGACGCAACGGCCGGCAGGGATTGCGCACCTACTCCGTCTCCGGCCGGGTCCGGCTGCCCGGCCCCAAGGTGGCGCCGGCGGGCATCACCGTGCGCGAGCTGATCGACGAGTTCTGCGGCGGCATGGCGGAGGGGCACGCGTTCAAGGCGTATATGCCGGGCGGCGCCTCGGGCGGGCTGCTGCCGGCCTCCCTGGGCGACCTGCCGCTCGATTTCGGGGCGCTGGAGCCGCACGGCTGCTTCATCGGCTCGGCGGCGGTGATCGTGCTGTCGGACAAGGACGATCTGCGCGCGGTGGCGCTCAACCTGCTGCGCTTCTTCCGCGACGAAAGCTGCGGCCAGTGCACGCCCTGCCGCGTCGGCACCGAGAAGGCTGTCCTTCTGTTGGAGAACGACCCGCGCAACCACGCCGCGTTCGACGCCCTGGCGCGGGTGATGACCGACGCCTCGATCTGCGGCCTGGGCCAGGCCGCCATGAACCCCGTGCGCTCCATCCTGCGCCACTTCCCCGAGGAATTGTCATGAGCATCCGCTTCCAACTCGACGGTGCCGAGGTCGAAGCCCTGCCCGACGAGACCATCTGGCAGGCGGCGCGCCGGCTGGGCGTTGAAATCCCGCACCTGTGCCACGCCGACGCGCCGGGCTATCGCGCCGACGGCAACTGCCGCGCCTGCATGGTCGAGATCGAGGGGGAGCGGGTGCTGGCCGCCTCCTGCATCCGGCGCCCCGCCCCCGGCATGAAGGTTCAGGTCGCCAGCGCGCGGGCAGAGGAAGCGCGCCGGCTGGTGTTCGAGCTGCTGATGGTGGACCAGCCCGCGCGCGCCGTGTCGCCCGACCCGGACTCGGCGTTCCTGCGCTGGGCCGACCGGGTGGGCGTGGCCGGCGGCCTGTTCCCGCGCCAGCCGGAGCAGCCCCCGCCCGACCGCTCCCACCCCGCCATGAGCGTGCGGCTGGACGCCTGCATCCAGTGCACCCTGTGCGTCCGCGCCTGCCGCGAGGTGCAGGCGAACGACGTCATCGGCATGGCCGGACGCGGCGTGGCGGAAAGCATCGTCTTCGACATGGCCGACCCGATGGGCGGCAGCACCTGCGTGGCGTGCGGGGAGTGCGTGCAGGCCTGCCCGACCGGCGCGCTGATGCCCGCCAGCCTCGTGGACGCGGCCGGCGTGCGAACCGTCTTCCCGGACAAGGCGGTGGACAGCGTGTGCCCCTATTGCGGGGTGGGCTGCCAGATCACCTACCGCGTCAAGGACGACCGCATCGTCGCGGTGGACGGCCGCGACGGACCGGCCAACCAGAACCGGCTGTGCGTCAAGGGCCGCTTCGGCTTCGATTATGTGCACCACGCGCGCCGGCTGACCCAGCCGCTGATCCGCAAGGACGGCGCGCCCAAGACCATCGACGTGGACCCCGCCAACCCGTGGACGCACTTCCGCCCCGCCACCTGGGAGGAGGCGCTGGACCGCGCGGCGGCGGGGCTGGCGCGCATCCGCGACGCGCAGGGGGGCAACGCGCTGGCCGGCTTCGGCTCGGCCAAGGGATCGAACGAGGAAGCGTACCTGTTCCAGAAGCTGGTGCGCACCGGCTTCGGCACCAACAACGTCGACCACTGCACGCGCCTCTGCCACGCCTCCTCCGTGGCGGCGCTGATCGAGGGCATCGGGTCGGGCGCGGTGACGGCGCCGTTCATGGCGGCCGAGGACGCCGAGGTGATCGTGGTGATCGGCGCCAACCCGACCGAGAACCACCCCGTCGCCGCCACCTTCTTCAAGCAGGCGGCGCGGCGCGGCGCCAAGCTGATCGTCATGGACCCGCGCGGGCAGGCGCTGAAACGCTTCGCCACGCACATGCTGCAATTCAAGCCCGGCACCGACGTCGCCCTCCTGAACGCGCTGCTCAACGTGATCGTCGAGGAGGGGCTGTACGACCGCCAGTACGTCGCCGCCCACACCGAGAACTTCGCGGCGCTGGCCGACCACGTCCGCCAGTTTCCGCCGGAGCGGATGGCCGAGGTCTGCGGCATCGACGCGGACACCCTGCGCAGCGTGGCGCGGCTCTACGCGCGCTCGGGCGCGTCGATCATCTTCTGGGGGATGGGGATTTCGCAGCACACGCACGGCACCGACAACGCCCGCTGCCTGATTTCGCTGGCGCTCATCACCGGCCAGATCGGCCGGCGGGGCACCGGGCTGCACCCGCTGCGCGGGCAGAACAACGTGCAGGGCGCCTCCGACGCCGGGCTGATCCCGATGGTTTTCCCCGATTACCGCCCGGTGGAGGACGACGCGGCGCGCCGCTTCTTCGAGGAGCTGTGGGGGGCGCCCCTCGACCCGAACCGGGGTTTGACGGTGGTGGAGATCATGGACGCCGTGCACGACGGCCGCATCCGCGGCATGTACGTGATGGGCGAGAACCCGGCCATGTCCGATCCCGACCTGAACCACGCCCGCGCCGCCCTGGCGAAGCTGGAGCACCTCGTCGTCCAGGACATCTTCCTGACGGAGACGGCGCGCTACGCCGACGTCGTCCTGCCCGCCTCGGCGTGGCCCGAGAAGGCCGGCACGGTGACCAACACCAACCGTCAGGTGCAGATCGGCCGCCCGGCGCTGCCGCTGCCCGGCGAGGCCCGCCAGGACCTGTGGATCATCGTCGAGCTGGCCCGGCGCCTTGGCCTGGACTGGCGCCATGAGCATCCACGCGAGGTCTTCGCCGAAATGGCGCGGGCCATGCCCTCGCTGAACAACATCACCTGGGAACGGCTGGAGCGCGAGGACAGCGTCACCTACCCCTGCCCCGCCCCGGACCGCCCCGGCCAGGACATCGTCTTCGGCGACCACTTCCCGACCAACGACGGGCGCGGCCGGCTGGTGCCGGCGGGCATCCTGCCGCCGGCCGAGCCGACCGACACCGAGTATCCCTTCGTGCTCACCACCGGGCGCCTGCTGGAGCATTGGCACACCGGGGCCATCACCCGCCACGCCACGATGCTGGACGCGCTGGAGCCCGAGCCCATCGCCACCCTGGCCCCGAGCGATTTGGACCGGCTGGGCGTCGCCGCCGGCGGACCGGTGCGCATCGCGACGCGCCGGGGCGACGTGACCCTGACCGCGCGGGCCGACCCGGCGGTGCCGCCCGGCGTGGTCTTCATCCCGTTCTGCTACGTCGAGGCGGCGGCCAACCTGCTGACCACCCCGCAGCTCGATCCTTTCGGCAAGATCCCGGAGTACAAGCACTGCGCCGCCAAGGTGGAGCCGGTGACCGCCCCGCACCGCGTCCGGGAGGAGTAAAAGCCTTCCGGGTTGCCCTGTTGGTGCAGTACGAACCATGATTGCCAAGGGCCGGGGCCGGGCGATACGGCCGGTCCGGCATCATACGCGTATGATTTAATTCAAGTAATTTATCGTCACACGTCAAGTCGTTGTTCTTATAATTATTCTAATTCCATAATTGATCCCCGGCGGCGGCTTTCCGCATCGCGCAAAGGACTACCCATAATTTCCACGCCGCTACTCGTAAGTATAATGGCTGTCGCGGGGTAACGCCGGTACACTTTCCTATTGGACCGGAGCGACAACCGGCCCCGATCAGTCACGGAGGAGACGGACCATGAAAACGTGGCGCAAGCCGAAAATCGTCGAGATCGCCGTGGGCAACGAAATCAACGCGTACGCCTGCGCGGCCCTGTAAGGGACAAGGCAGCCGGCGGCGGTTTGCCGCAGTGGGATCGCAACTGCACAGGCCGCCGCCGCACCCGCACCGTGCCGCACCGATGCCCATGACGCTACGGAGTTCACCCGATGACCCGTGAGGAGTTCGAAGGCGCGCTCCGGGCCATCGGCGCGCGGCAGTACCACGACCGGCACCCCTTCCACACGCTGCTGCACGGCGGCACGCTGAACAAGGGACAGGTTCAGGCCTGGGCCTTGAACCGCTTCTATTATCAGGTGTCGATCCCGCGCAAGGACCTCACCCTGATGGCCCGCGTCGCCGACCCGGCCCTACGGCGGGAGTGGCTGCACCGGGTGCTCGACCATGACGGGCTGGGGCATGACGGGCTGGGGCACGACGAAACCAGCATTGGCGGCATCGAACGCTGGCTGCGCCTGACCGACGGGCTCGGCCTCGATCGCGACTACGTCACCTCGCTCCAGGGCATCCTGCCGGCCACCCGCTTCGCGGTGGACGCCTACGTCAACTTCGTGGGCACGCGCTCGACGCTGGAGGCCATCGCCTCGTCCCTGACGGAGCTGTTCGCCCCGGCCATCCATGAACAGCGCATCCACGGGTTCGAGGCGTATTACGCCTTCGCCAACGACGCCACGCTGTCCTATTTCCGCAAGCGGCTGGATCAGGCGCCGCGCGACGTGTCGTTCGGCCTCGCCTACGTGCTCGACAACGCCCGCACGGCGGAACAGCGGCAACAGGCGCTCGACGCCCTGCGCTTCAAGACCGAGGTGCTGTGGGCGCAGCTCGACGCGCTGCACCACGCCTACGTCACGCCCGGCCACATCCCGCCGGGCGCCTTCGTGCCGGATGGGATGCAGCCGACGGAGTACGCGCGATGACGGACGCCATCACCGAGCAGGACCGCGTCCGTCTGGCGCCCGGCGTCCTGCTGCGGCACGACCGCACGCGCGACCAGTGGACGCTGCTGGCGCCCGAACGGGTGCTGGTGCTGGACGAGGTGGCGCTCGACGTCGTGCGCACCTGCACCACGGACGGCACCAGCGTCGGCACGGGCATCGACCGGCTGGCGGTACAGTTCGCGGCCCCGCGCGCCGAAATCGCCGACGACGTGCTGGACCTGCTGCGCACCATGCGGGAACGGGGATTCATCACATCATGACCGCACCCGAGCCACCCTACGCCGTGCTGGCCGAGCTGACCCACCGCTGCCCGCTCGCCTGCCCCTACTGCTCCAACCCGCTGGCCCTGGACCCGCGCGACCGGGAGCTGGACACCGCCACCTGGAAACGCGTCCTGGACGAGGCGGCGGAGGCCGGCGCCCTGCAGATCCACTTCTCCGGCGGCGAGCCCTGCGCCCGCACCGACCTGGAGGAGCTGGTGGCGCACGCCGCGCGGGCCGGGCTGTACACCAACCTCATCACCTCCGCCGTCACGCTGGACCGCGCAAGGCTAGACCGGCTGAAGGCGGCCGGGCTGCAGCACGTGCAGATCAGCTTCCAGGACACCCACGCCGACGGCAACGATCGCGTCGCCGGTTTCCCCCGCGCCTTCGAGCGCAAGCGGCGCGCCGCCGCCGAGGTGGTCGCGGCGGGGCTGGCGCTCACCGTCAACGCCGTGGTGCACCGGCACAACATCGGCCATGTGGACGCGTTCTTCGACCTCGCGCTCGACCTGGGTGCCGGGCGGATCGAGATCGCCAACGTGCAGTACTATGGCTGGGCGCTGGTGAACCGCGCGGCGCTGATGCCGACGCACGACCAGCTCGTCGAAATGGACGCGGCGATCCGGGCGCGGCTTCCCGGCCTCAAGGGGCGGCTGGTCGTCGATTATGTCGTTCCCGACTACTACGCCCGCCGGCCGAAGGCGTGCATGGGCGGTTGGGGCCGCCGCTTCCTCAACGTCACCCCGACCGGCAAGGTCCTGCCCTGCCACGCCGCCGAGACGATCCCGGAGCTGGTCTTCGAGACGGTGCACGACCGGTCCCTCGGCGCCATCTGGCGGGACTCCCCGGCGTTCGAGCGGTTCCGCGGGACCGCCTGGATGCCCTCGCCCTGCCGGGAGTGCGACCAGCGCGAGGTGGATTGGGGCGGCTGCCGCTGTCAGGCGCTTGCCATCTCCGGCAACGCCGCGGCGACCGACCCGGTGTGCGAGCTGTCCGCCGATCACGCCGCCGTCGGCGCCATCGCCGCGCGGGATTCGGCGGCCGGCGACCAGCCCTTCACCTATCGCCAGCGCGCCCCGTCCCACGAGCCGGTCACCTGAGCGTCTCGTAGTGGGCGAACCACTGCCCGGCGCCGTCCGGCGCCGCCGCGTCGTAGAGCAGCGACGCCATCCGCAAGCGGCCGGCCGCCCCCAGCTCGGGGCCGGAAACCATCGTCTGGAAGGCCGCGCCGCCGAGAAGGCTGTGCGTGGTGGTGAGGTAGAGGCGCGACAGCACACGGTCGCGCAGCATCGTCTCGAACAGGCGGGGTCCCGCCAGCAGATACAGGCTGCGGTAGCCGCGCCGGCCGAGTTCGCGCGCCAGCGCCGCCCCCTCCACCGCCGCGCCCGTGCCGGCGACGATCACCGGAAGGCCGGCGGCGCGCAGCCGTTCGACCCTGTCGGCCGGCGCCGCGGCACCAGTGGCGACGAGGACGCGTTGCGCGTTCAGCGCCGGTGAGGGGGCAAGCGGGAAATCCAGGCTGGCGCTCACCACCACAACGGCCGGCTGCGGGGGCAGGCCGTGCTCCGCGCGCCACCGCGCGAGGTCCCGCGTGGCGTCGGTCGCGCCCACCTGCAGCACGTCGTCCAGGCGGCCGGCCGCAAGGTCGCGCAGGTAGCCGCTGTTGGTGATCAGGCAATCGGCCTGCGCCTGCAGTTCGAGGAACAGGCGGAAATCGTTCTCGCTGGTCAACCCGAGCGGCAGGCGGCTTGTCCCGGTTTCCGGATCCTGCAGGGCGATGCGGCCGTCCAGGCTGCAGACGAAGCTGGCGTACATGAAGGGACGAGCGGCGCCACCCCGCGCGTGCAGCGCGTGGGCGAGATACGTCCCCGCGAGCGCGACCTCCTCGGGCGGGCCGGGGTACAATCTGAGAATGCGCGCGGCCATCGCTCACTGTAGCACCGCCGGCCCTGCCGCGAACAGGGTCGTGCCGGCGCGAAGCGGGGTGATCCATGGAAACAGTTTTCCCTTTACAGGAAGTCCGTCATCCCCGCGCAGGCGGGGATCCACGTTTTGCGTAGCGTCCGGTCGTCGGGAACATGGATCCCCGCCTTCGCGGGGATGACGTTGTTTCAATTTCTGGGAATCGGTCTCCATGTGGAATTGGCCTGGGAGCGCGTCACGGTAATCGGGTGAGCGCCGCGCCACGGGTCGATTGACCGTGCCGGGTTTCCGGGGACATGGTGGGGCCACCTCCGCCGCCACCGGCCGACTGCCGCGATCCGAGCCATGCGCCAACCGAACGACATCCTCATCACCATGGACGATCGCGCCATCGCCGAACGGCTCGGCCCGGACCCGACGCCCCGGCTGGCGCGCGCGGTGCTGTGGCTGTCCGCCATCGTGTTCGCCGGGGTCGTGCTGCTGGTCCTGGCCGGCGCGCTGCGCATGGCGCTGCCCGTCGACCTGCTGGTGCCGGTCGCCGCCGCCGGCACCGGCTGGGCCGCGTGGTCGGTCATCGATGCGCGGGCGACGGCCGTCCTCAGCCATCGGCTCGCGGCCGAGGCGCTGCGCTCCGGTCATCTCGCCTCGGCCTGGCTGGTCGGCCATGGCGAGGGCGGCGAGCTGCTGGTCGTCGATCCGGCCAACTGGCGGCTGTTCGTCGTGGACAGCGTCATCGACCTGGACGACGTCGGCCGGCTGGACCTCGACGGCGCCGTCCTCCACGTGGTCCCGCGCGCGCCCGGTGCGCGGGGGTGGCGCATCGACCTGGGCGACCGTGTCGAGGCGGCGGACCTCCGCCACCGCCTCGCCGAACTCATCGGTATCGATTAGGCGCCCGTCAGGGCCTTCGCGTGATGGCGGAGGTGGTCGTCGATGAAGCTGGCGATGAAGAAATAGCTGTGGTCGTAGCCCGGCTGCATGCGCAGCTCCAGCGGATGGCCGGCGGCATCCGCCGCCTTGCGCAGGTTTTCCGGCCTGAGCTGCTGCTCCAGGAAACCGTCGCGGTCGCCTTGATCGATCAGGATCGGCAGGCGCTCCGTGGCGGCGGCGATCAGGGCGCAGGCGTCCCACTCCCGCCACGCCTCGCGGTCGGGGCCGAGGAAGCGGCCGAACGCCTTCTCGCCCCACGGCACCGCCGCCGGGTTGACGATGGGCGCGAAGGCGGAGACGGAGCGGTAGCGGCCGGGGTTGCGCAGCGCGCAGACCAGCGCGCCGTGCCCGCCCATGGAATGCCCGGCCACGCCGCGCCGATCGTTCACCGGGAACGCCTGCTCCACCAGGGCCGGCAGTTCGCGCACCACGTAGTCGTGCATGCGGTAGTGCCGGTCCCAGGGCGGTTGCGTGGCGTTGACGTAGAAGCCGGCGCCCAGGCCGAAGTCCCAGGCGCCGTCCGGATCGCCCGGCACGTCCTCGCCGCGCGGGCTGGTGTCGGGCGCCACCAGCGCGATGCCCAGCTCCGCCGCCGTCCGCATGGCGCCGGCCTTTTGCATGAAGTTCTCGTCGGTGCAGGTCAGGCCCGACAGCCAGTACAGCACCGGCACCCGGCCGCCACCCTCCGCCTGCGGCGGCAGGAAGACGGCGAAGGTCATGGCGCAGCCGACCTCCGTCGACTGGTGGCGCCAGCGCCGGTGCCAGCCGCCGAAGCACTTGTTCTCGGAAACCAGCGTGATCGCGTCGGCCATGTCCGCCCCCTACTGGTTGTAGAGGATGACGGAGCGGATGCTCTTGCCCTCGTGCATCAGGTCGAAGGCGTGGTTGATGTCGTTCAGGCCCATGGTGTGGGTGATGAAGGTGTCCAGCTCGAACTCGCCGCGCAGGTAGCGCTCCACGTATTCCGGCAGTTCCGACCGGCCGCGCACGCCGCCGAAGGCCGAGCCGCGCCAGACGCGCCCGGTCACCAGCTGGAACGGCCGCGTGCTGATCTCCTCGCCCGCACCCGCCACGCCGATGATGACGGATTCGCCCCAGCCCTTGTGGCAGCATTCCAGCGCCGCGCGCATCACCTGAACGTTGCCGATGCACTCGAAGGAATAATCGACGCCGCCGTCGGTCAGCTCGACCAGCACGTCCTGGATCGGGCGGTCGTAGTCCTTGGGGTTGATGACGTCGGTGGCGCCGAGCTGCTTGGCGATCTCGAACTTCGACGGGTTGATGTCGATGCCGATGATGCGCGACGCCTTGGCCATGACGGCGCCGATGATCGCCGACAGGCCGATGCCGCCCAGGCCGAAGACGGCGACGGTGGCGCCCGGCTCGACCTTGGCGGTGTTCATCACCGCCCCCATGCCGGTGGTGACGCCGCAGCCCAGCAGGCAGACCTTCTCCAGCGGTGCCGCCTTGTTGATCTTCGCCACGGCGATTTCCGGCAGCACCGTGTATTCGGAGAAGGTGGAGGTGCCCATGTAGTGGAAGATCGGCTGGCCCTTGCAGGAGAAGCGGGTCGTGCCGTCGGGCATCAGGCCCTTGCCCTGGGTGGCGCGGATGGCCTGGCACAGGTTGGTCTTGCCGGACAGGCAGAACTTGCACTTTCCGCATTCCGGCGTGTAGAGCGGGATGACGTGGTCGCCGACCTGCACCGAGGTGACGCCGGGCCCGACCTCCTCCACCACACCGGCGCCCTCGTGGCCGAGGATGCTGGGGAACACCCCTTCGGAATCCTTGCCCGACAGGGTGTAGGCGTCGGTGTGGCAGACGCCGGTGGCGACAATGCGCACCAGCACCTCGCCTTCCTTCGGGGGGGCCACCTGGACCTCTTCGATCTCCAGCGGCCGCTTCGCTTCCCAGGCCACCGCCGCGCGCGACGTGATCATCCCATTCCCTCCCACCGGTTCGTATTTTTCAAGGCGGTCGAGCTTAACACCGCACGCCCGCCGACAATTCCGGAAAGTTGGAGAGGTTTGTCGCCGATTTGGCATAGGCGGTCGGGGGGTGCCGGATTCACAGGGCCGTATCTGTGATTCCTATCGATACGCCGCTGCACTAGGATGCCGCTCCCAAGCGACGAGGAAGACGATGGACGACGGATTGAAATGCCCGCAGTGCAACTCCGAACATGTCTACCAGGACGGCAGCCTGTGGATCTGCCCGGAATGCGCCCATGAATGGAACCCGCAGGCCGCCGCCGATGCGGAGGCTCCGGCGGCGCAGGGCGTGCGGGATGCCAACGGGAACGCGCTCAGCGACGGCGACGCCGTGACCGTGATCAAGGATCTGAAGGTCAAGGGTTCGTCGCTGGTCGTCAAAGGCGGGACCAAGGTGAAGGGCATCCGTCTGGTGGACGGCGCCGATGGGCACAACATCTCCTGCAAGATCGACGGCATCGGCGCGATGAACCTAAAGTCCGAGTTCGTGAAGAAAGCCTAGCAGACCGTCGGCTTTGATCCGACGGGAAGGCCGTAGGTTGGCGCCAATCGCCAGCGCGGCCCAACATTCCCCGCCATGGTGACGGGTGTTGGGCCGCGCTGCGCTTGGCACCAACCTACGACGACTATGAGCACCGCATGATTCCGAAGATCCTGCATCAGCTCTGGAAGGACGCCAACGTCCCAGAACGCTTCGTGCCGTTCCGGCGGACTTGGGCGCGGCTGCATCCCGGCTGGGAGCACCGGTTGTGGACCGATGCCGATCTGCACGCCTTCGTCGCCCGCGAATTCCCCGGCTTCCTGCCGGTCTACGAGGCGTACGCGGAGCCGATCCGCCGGGCCGACGCGGCGCGCTACCTGATCCTGAAGCGCTACGGCGGGCTTTACGCCGACCTCGATTTCGAATGCCTGAAGCCGGTGGACGACCTGCTCGCCGGGCGCTCGCTGGTCATCGGGCTGGAGCCGGACAGCCATCTGGCGCTGGACAAGGCGGCGGAGCGGCGGATGACCCGCATCCTCTGCCCGTCGCTGATCGCCTCGGTCCCCGGCCATGGCTTCTGGGACGCGGTGATCGACCGGCTGCGCCATAGCCGGGACGAGCCGGACGTGCTTGACGCCACCGGGCCGTTCCTGCTGACCCGCGCGCTGGAGGACTGCGCCGACCCCGGATCGGTGACGTTGCTGCCCGCGCACCTCGTGTACCCGGCGGACAAGGCGGACTGCTGGGAAGGGCGTCTGTTCGATATCCGATACTGGGAGCGGATCACGCGCGACGCCTACGCCGTGCACCACTGGGACGGCACGTGGTTCCGCGGCGCGGCGCGCGGCGACGGTCGGCCGGCGCGGCTGCGCGTCACGATCACCGATGGGGGTGCCGGAGACGGGGCCGCCCCGCCGCCCGCGCCCGGC
>DASWVP010000452.1:0-29617 GCA_036401175.1 Azospirillum sp.
GGCGGGTGGCATGGCCACGGCCCTGGCGCTGTGGTGGGCGCGCGGCACACCGGCGGCGGCCCCGGCCACGGCGTCCGCCGACCGCGACGTCATCGAGGCCACGTCGCAGGGCTACTGGGAAATCGACGAGGCCGGCCGCACCGTCGCCGTGAACGCGGCACTCTGCCGCATGCTCGGCTGCGCCGAGGCCGACCTGCTCGGCCGCCCGCCCGGCGCTTTCACCGACGAGGAGGAGGGCCGCCGCGTCTTCGCCGAACAGGGCGTCTACGACGTGGTGCTGGTGGGGGGCGACGGCCGGCGCATCGAGGCGCGCTTCAACGCCACCGTCAGCCGCCACGCCGGCGGGCTGCGCTCCTTCGCCCTGGTCACCGACATCACGCCCCTGAAGCGGATGGAGCGCGAGTTGCGCGGCGAACGCGAACGGCTGCGCCAGATCGTCGACGCCGTGCCGGTCGCCATGCTCGTCACCCGGCTGGAGGATGGCGCGGTCCTGCACATCAACAAGGCCGTCGCCGAGCTGTTCGGAGTGCCGCTCGAAACGCCGGGGCTGAGCGCGATCGGTTTCTACGCCGACCCGGCCGACCGCGCGCTGGTGGTGGCGATGGTCCGCGCGCACGGCCGCATCGACCATCACGAGGTGCTGTTCCGGCGCGCCGACGGCACGCGGTGGTGGGCGCTGCTCTCGGCGCAGCGTTTCCTCTACTGCGGCATGGACGCGCTGCTGGTCGGTTTGCAGGACCTCAGCGCCACCAAGAAGACGCAGGAGGCGCTGGAAGCCGCCAAGGAAGCGGCGGAGGCCGGGGTGCGGGCGAAGTCCGCCTTCCTCGCCACCATGAGCCACGAGATCCGCACGCCGCTGTCCGGCATCCTGGGCATGACGCGCCTGCTGCTCGACAGCCCGCTGGATTCCCAGCAGTACGACCGGCTGCAGACGGTGCTCTATTCCGGCGAGGCGCTGCTCGCCATCCTCGACGACATCCTCGACCTCAGCGACGTGGAGACGATGCGCGTGACGGCGTCGGTGGTGCCGTTCGACCCGCGCCGCCTCGTGCGGACGGCCGCGTCGCTGATGTCGTCGCGCGTGGCGGAGAAGGGCATCACGCTGGACTGCACCGTCGCCGACGGCATGCCCCGGATGCTGTGCGGCGACGCCCGGCGGCTGCGCCGGATCCTGCTCAACCTCGTCGGCAACGCCGTGCGCTTCACCGAACACGGCGGCGTCACGGTGGCGGTCACGCTGATCCACACCCCCGATGGCGCCCCCGACGGCGGCGCTTTGCGCCTGCGCGTCACCGTCGACGACACCGGCGCCGGCATTCCGGAGGCGGCGCAGGCGGACCTGTTCCGCTGCTTCTACCAGCCCGACCAGCCGCGCGCCCGCCGCTCCGGCGGTGCCGGGCTGGGGTTGGCGATGTGCAAGCGGCTGGTCGACGCGCTGGGCGGCGCCATCGGCGTCGAGAGCGCGGTGGGGCAAGGCAGCCGGTTCTGGTTCGAGGTGCCGGTGACGCCGGCCGAAGGCGCCCCGGTGGAGGAGCCCCCGGCGCCCGCCTCCCTCCCCGCCCCGGCCCCGGCCCCGGCCCCGGCCTCGCTCGACGTTCTGCTGGCCGAGGACAGCGAGGTCAACCAGTTGGTGGCGCTGGGCTTCCTGAAGAAGCTCGGCCACCGGGTGGTGGTGGTGAACAACGGCCGCGCCGCGGTGGAGGCGGTGCAGGCCCGGCCCTTCGACGCCGTGCTGATGGACATCGAGATGCCTGAGATGGACGGGCTGGCGGCAACGCACGCCATCCGCGCCCTGCCCGGCCCGGCGGCGGCCGTGCCGATCATCGCGCTGACCGCCGACACGCTGGCCGGCGACGCCGAACGCTGCCTGGCCGCGGGCATGAACGCCTACCTGATGAAGCCGCTGAACCCGCACCAGCTGCGGGCGGTGCTGGCCCGCCATTGCGGCGCCGGGCACGCGGCGCCGGTGTCGGAACACCCCCTGGACGGGCTGGTGCGGCGCCTGGGGCAGGAGACGGTCGGCGATCTCATCCGCATGTTCCTGACGGACGGGGCGGCGCTGTGCACCGCCATCGCCGGAGCATCGGCCGCGGGTGACGGCACGCGGGTGCGGGGGCTGGCGCACGACCTGACGGCCATGGCCTCGCTGCTCGGCTTGACCGCCTTGCAGCGGCAGAGCGAAGCCATCGAGATCGCCTGCGCCGACGGCCATCCCGACGAAATCCGCATCCTGGTGTCGCGCCTGGAGGAGCGTTTCGCCCGTTCCCGCGACTTCCTGGCGTCGTTCACCTGACGCAGGACAGGCGGGGGTAGGGGAGGGAGAGGCGCCCGCCCTTTCCGCACGCTTTGCGTGCTTAAATCGACTTAACCGGTAAGGACGGCGGCGATCCTCGCCTGGAGGGCTTCAAGCACCGCCCGCTCGGCGTCGCCGATGCCGTCGCGGTTCTCCTCCAGCCTGCCGACCCCCAGGATCAGGGTGCGGACGGCGGCGCCGGCGGCGCGCTTGCGCAGGACGGCGCCGTCCGGGTCCCGCCGCTTCAGCTCCTGCCGCTTCTCGGTGATGGCCTTGGCCGTGGCGCCCTTCCTGGCGAGGCTCCAGAGCTTGCGCTGGCCTTCCTCGTCCGGGGCGGCGGCGACTTCCTCCAGGGTGGTCTGGGGCACGCGGTCGGCCAGGGTCATGTACTCGTCCAGCACGTCGCGCGGCAGGGTCAGGATACCCAGCGCGCGGGAGATCGCCGCCGGGGTCTTGCCGACGATCTCGGCCAGCTTCTCCTGGGTGTAGCCGTGCTTGTTCCGCAGGCCGTCGAGCGAGCGCGCCGTCTCCACCGCGTTCAGCGACTTGCGCTGCAAATTGTCGACCAGCGCCAGCTCGTCGGGGTCGCCGCTGAGGACGCGGGCGAAGATCGTGGAGCGGCCGAGCATCTCGAACACCCGCAGGCGGCGCCCCCCGCCGACCAGCGCATAGCCGTCCTCGTCCTTGCGGGTGACCAGGATGGGGTACATCAGCCCGTGCCGCTCGACCGACTGCCGCAACTCGTCCAGCGAGGCGTCGTCCTGCGGGCCGCGCGGCTGGTGCGTCACCCGGTCGATCCGGTCGATGTCCACCTCGATCACCGAGGGGAAGTCGTCGGACACCCCGAACACCTTGTTGCGGACGACCTGCGGCGCCCCCACGGGGGCGGCGGCGGTGAGGTCGGAGCGGCGGGCGAGCTTACGCGACATGGAGCTTCTTTTCCTTCCTCGCCTTGGCGGCGGCGCGCACGTCGGCCGCGACCTGCTCGAACACGGCGCGGCCGGGCACGTTCTTGACGGCGGACAGGGTGATGACCCCGGCGGCGGCGGCCTGCCCGTAGACGGTCGCCCGCGGGATCGGGTCGTAGATGCGGTAGCGCTCGCCATAGTCCCGGCGCAGGTCCTCCAGCGTCGCCTGATCCTGCGTCAGCCGGGCCGAGAACAGCGTCGGCAGGATGCCGATCACCTCCAGGTGCGGGTTGCGGCGGCGGCGCAGGCCATCCAGCGAACGCAGCACGTGGCGCAAGCCCACCAGCGCCAGGGACTCCGTCTGGACCGGCACCAGCAGCAGGTCCGACGCCTCCAGCGAGCCCACGGTGACGAGGCCCAGGTTGGGCGCCGTGTCGAGGACGATGAAGTCGTACAGGTGGCGGACCTCGGCGATGCGCTGGCGGATCGTCGTCAGCTTGCCGGTGGCCAGTTCGACGTCCGCGTCCGACAGGGACACGAAGGCGGGCACGAGGTCGAGGCGCGGTTCCGGGGTCTGGATGATGTAATCGGTGAACGGCCGGTCGTCGGCCAGCGCGTAGTACAGCGTCTTGCGCTCGGCCTCCATCTGGTCGATCTGGGCCGGCGAATAGCCGAGGTGCACCGTCGCCGAGCCCTGGCTGTCGCAGTCGATCAGCAGCACCCTCGACCCCTGCGCCAGCAGGCAATAGGCCAGACAAAGGCTCGTCTCGGTCTTCGCCGTTCCGCCCTTCTGGTTGCCGGCCATCACCACCGTGGCGTGGCGCGGACGCTCGGCGTTGCGTTCCTCCTCGACGGCGTCGACGACGGCCTTGGGGGTGCGCTCGGCGCCGCTCTCCCACCGGCTCACCTGGGCGCGGTCGTACTTCCGGCCCAGACGCTCGTTCAGCCACGACGCCAGCTCGGTCTGGCTCCAGCCGCGCTCGTCGCGCAGCCCCTTGAGACTCTCTCCCGCCATGCCGTGCACGCTCCCGTCCGGATCTTCGGGGGCATCCTTCGTCGCGACCCTCAACATTGTCAATGGGATTTCGCCACCATTGCCTCAACATCGGGATTTCGGGCACAGCGAAGCGGTGGCGCGAAGCAGCGCGCCACACAACCATGGCGAGCTTAAATCGACTTAACCCGCCGCCGCCAGGATCGGCCGCAGGGCGGCGGCCAGCGCCGGGGCGTGCTGCTCGGTCATCATGGTGACGTGGTCGCCCGGCGTCCACAGGACGCGCACCGGGCCGGCGACGGCGCTCCAGCCCAAGCATTCCTCCGCGCCGCCCCTGGTAAGGGCGGTGTCGGCCGCGCGGAACAGGGTGACCGGCACCGGGCAGGGCTGCGGGCGCCAGCGCCGCCGCGCCTCGCGGTGGGCCTGACCGACCGCCAGCAGGTTGCGGATCAGCTCCTCGCCTTCGCCGAAGGCGCCGCCGGCCTGCCGGAACGCCTCCGACACGCGGGCGATCTGCTGGTCGACCGGCAGGAGGGCGAGGGCTTCGGCGCTCACCTCGACGTCGCGGCCGGTGTAGCGGCTGTAGATCGCCGTGGCGTCGGCCAGGGCGGCGGCGGTCGCGGTGGCGTCCGGCTCGTCCGCCGATTCCTCCTCCGGCCGGGCCAGCGCGCTGTCGAACAGCGCCAGCAGGGCGACGCTCTGCCCGGCCTCGGTCAACTGGCGGGCCATCTCGAAAGCGATCATGCCGCCGAAGCTGTGGCCGCCCAGCAGGTAAGGGCCCTGCGGCTGCAACGCGCGCAGCCGCTCGACATAATCCGCCGCCATGGCGGGCAGGTCGCGGTGCGGCTCCTCCCGACCGTCGAGACCGCGGGCCTGCACGGCGTGAACGGGCAGGGCGGGCGCCAGATGCCGCACCAGCGGGACGTAGTTCAGGATGGTGCCGCCGCCGGTGTGGACAAGGAACAGGACCTGCCGCGCGGCCGCCGACCACAGCCGGACAACGGGGGAGGGCGCGGTTTCGTGCCGGCGCACGACGTTGGCGAGGTGTTCGACGGTCGGCCCCTCGAACAGGGCGGAGAGGGGGACCTTGCGACCGGTCACCTGCTCGATCCGCATCAGCATCCGCAGCGACAGCAGCGAGTGGCCGCCGAGGTCGAAGAAGCTGTCGGTGACGCCCACCGTCCGCCCGCCGAGAAGCTTGTCGCCGAGAAGCTCCTGCCAGATCTGGGCGATCTGCAATTCCACCGGGTCGCGGGGCGGGACGGGGCCGCCGTCGCCCTCGCCGTCCCGGTCGCCGGGCGGCGGCAGCCGTGCGCGGTCCAGCTTCTGGTTGGCGGTCAGCGGCAACTGGTCGAGGAAGACGAAGGCGGAGGGGATCATGGCGGCCGGCAGACGCAGGCGCAGGAACTCGCGCAGGCGCCGGGCGCTGTGCCGGGTGTCCGCCCGCGCGACGACGTAGGCGACCAGCATCACGCCGTCCGGCCCGTCGTCGCGGGCGATCACGGCGCAGGCGGCGACCTCCGGGCAGTCCTTGAGCGCCGCCGCGACCTCCATCGGCTCCACCCGCACGCCGCGGATCTTCACCTGATGGTCCATGCGGCCAAGGAATTCCAGCAGCCCGTCGGCGCCCAGCACGCCACGGTCGCCGGTCAGGTAGATCCGATCCTCGGGGTCGTCCGTGAACGGATTGGCGATGAAGCGCTTCGCCGTCTCCTCCGGCGCGTCCAGATAGCCCAGGCTGCGGAAGGGGGTGCGGATGGCGATCTCGCCCGGCTCCCCGATGCCGCAGAGCCGCCGGTCGGGGCTGAGGACCAGCGCCTGCGTCTGTGGCAGCGGGCTGCCCAGCGGCTGCACGCCGGCCCGCAGGACCGCCGGAACGCGGTGGAAGAACTTGGCGAGCGTCGTCTCGGTCGGGCCGTAGAGGTTGACGATCTCCCCCGCCCGCGGGAAGGCGCCGCGCCAGCGCTCCACCAGACCGGCGGCCAGCGGTTCACCGGCGAAGAAGGCGCGCTTCAGCGCCGCCAGCGTCACCCCCGGCGCCGAGTCGATCAGCCAGCTTTCCACCACCGAGGGCACGGTGTGGATCAGGGTGATGCGCTGCGCCTCCAGCCATTCGAGCGTGCGACCGCTGGACAGGGTCTCGTCCTCGCCCGGCAGGACCAGCTCGGCGCCCGAGGTCAGCGGCAGGAAAACGTCGCGCAGCACCACGTCGAAGGACAGGCCGGTCAACTGCGCGCAGCGGTCGCCCGGCCCGACGCCGAAGGTGCCGCGCTGCCAGGACAGGAAGTGGGAAAGGCCGCCGTGCGTCCCGCGCACGCCCTTCGGCACGCCGGTGCTGCCCGAGGTGAAGAACAGGTAGGCCGGGTCGGACAGGCCGGCGCGCGGCTCCGGCAGGGCCGGCGCTTCGGCGGCGGTCTCGACACGGCCGTCCGCCGCCACGGCGATGCGCGTCAGGCCGGGCTGCTCCGCCGGCCAGCCGCCCGCCTCGCCACCGGGTTCCAGCAGGATGCGGACACCCGCCTGCTCCAGCATCACCCGTTGCCGCTGTTCCGGCAGGTCGAGGCTCAGCGTCAGCAGCACGCCGCCGGCCGCCAGAACGCCGGCCATGGCGACGATGAAGCCGGGACAGCGCGGCCCACGCACCGCCACCGCCTCGCCCGGCTTCAGGCCGTCCGCCAGCAACCGCCGCGCCACGGCGGCAACCCGCGCGTCGAACTGCGCGTAGGAAAGGGCGAGGTCGCCCTGGCGCAGCGCCGGGGCGTCGGGCGTGCGCTCGGCCCAGCCGGCGATCAGGCTGACCACCGGCGCCTGCTCCGGCCGCTCCAGCGGGGCGGCCGGGTCGGGCAGCGGCGCGCCCGGCGTGGTCAGGTCGAAACGGCCGAGCGCGCGGCCGGGGTCGGCGACCGCCTGGGCCAGCAGCCCTTCCAGCTGTTCCAGCAGCAGCGCCATCCGGCGTTCGGAATAGCGGGCGCGCTGGTATTGCAGCTTCAGCTCCAGCCGCCCGTCCCACTCCGTGACGTACAGCACCATGGAGAATTCGGAGCGTGCGGCGTCCGGCGCCGCGAAATCGGCGCGCAGGCCCGGCAGCTCCAGCGTGCGCGGCGGGGCGGGGGTGAAGTTGAAGAAGACCTCGAACAGCGGATGACTGTTGGCGCTGCGTTCGGGATCGATGTCCTGCACCACCCGCTCGAACGGCACCTCGTGGTGCTCCAGCCCGTCGAGGAAGCTGGCCCGCACCCGCGCCAGCGCCTCGCGGAAGGTCAGGTCGGGGGTAAGCCGCGCGCGCAGGGCCAGCGTGTTGAGGAACAGGCCGATCAGCCCCTCCGTCTCCACCCGGATACGGCCGCTGACGGGGGAGCCGACCAGGATGTCCTCGCGCCCCGACAGCCGGGCCAGCAGGGCCATGAAGCCGGTCAGCAGCGTGACGTACAGGGTGCAGTCGTCGCGCCGGCCGAGGTCGTCCAGCGCCTGCTTGAGCTCGCGCCCGATCACCCGCTCGCACGCCGCGCCGGACAGGTCGCGCTCCGCCGTGGCATCGGCGTGCGGCAGCCGGTCGGGCGTCAGCTCCAGCACTGGCGGCGGGCTTTCGAGCTGCCGGCGCCAGTAGGCCAGCCCACGGTCGAGCAGCCCGTCCTGCATCCGCCGGCGCTGCCAGCCGGCGAAGTCGGGGTACTGGATCGGCAGGGCCGGCAGGTCGGGTTCGCGCGCCTGCGCGAAGGCGGTGTAGAACCGCGCGATCTCCTCCAGCAGCACGCCGATGGACCAGCCGTCCGACACGATGTGGTGCATGGTGAAGATCAGGAAATGCTCCTCCTCCGCCAGCCGCACCAGCGTGACGCGCATCAGCCGGTCGCGCGCCAGATCGAAGCCGCGCCGCGCCTCCTCGTCGTACAGGGCGCGGCAGGCCGCTTCGCGCGCCGATGGGTCGCGCGCCGACAGGTCGACGGTGGCGATGGGCAGCGGCGCGGGCGGGGCGATCACCTGCACCGGCTTGCCGGCCGGCGCCTGGAAGCCGGCGCGCAGGGACGCGTGGCGGCTGACGATGGCGTCGAAGCTGTGCTGGAGCGCCGGCACCGACAGGCTGCCGGTAAGCCGCAGCGCGCCGGTGATGATGTGGGCCGGGTCGCCCGGCGTCAGCCGGTCGAGGAACCATTGCCGTTCCTGCGCGAAGGACAGCGGCGCTTCGGCGGCGTCCGTACTGGCGGCGAGGGCCGCCGGCCGCTCCCGGCCCGGCCGCTCGGCCTGTGCCAGACGGCGCAGCAGAAGGTCGCGCTGGGCGGGCGAGAGTTCCTTGATGCGCGAGAGGGGGTTACTCATGCTCTGCGGCCATCGCCTTCGGTTCGGTGGGGTTGGGTTCCGCGTCTTCGGCCAGCAGCCGTTCAAGATCCGCGTCCGACAGATCGCCCAGTTCCGCCAGCATGCGCTCCAGCGTCTCGGGGTCGGCTTCGGCGGCCTGGGCGCCGACGATGGCGGTCGCCAGCTCGGCGATGGTCGGGGCCTGCAGCAGGGTCGCCAGCGACATTTCCACGTGCAGCCGGGACGAGATGCGGGCGTTCAACTGCGTCGCCAGCAGGGAATGGCCGCCCAGCTCGAAGAAATTGTCGTGGATGCCGATGGGGGTGATGGCGAACAGCTCGGCCCAGATGGCGGCGAGGCTGTGTTCCAACTGGCTGCGCGGCTCGGCGAAGGTGGTGCGCAGCTCGGGCCGCTGGTGGAGCGTGGCGGGGGCCGCGTCCGCCTCCGCCGCGTCGCGGGTCACCCACTGGCGAAGCCGGGCGTGCAGGTCGCCCGACGACACCACCACCTGCCCCAGGTTGCCCTGCGCGATGACGCGGTCCAGCGCCGACGCGCCCTCGCCGGACTCCATGAAGAACGCGCTGACGGTGGCGCCAAGCCCGGCGACGGCGGCGCGCACGTCGGCAAGGCGCCAGCTGTCCCAATCGACGCTGGTCCAGCGCACCCCGCCATCCCGGTTGCGCCGCCGGGCGAAGGCGTCGAGGAACAGATTGCCGGCGCTGTAGGCCGCGAAGCCCAGCCCGCCCAGCACCGCCGCCAGCGACGACATCAGCACGCAGAAGTCCAGCGGACGGTCCGCCAGCAGCGAATCCAGCACCAGCAGGCCGTGGACCTTGGCGCGGAACTGCCCCTCGCAATCGTCCGTGCCCGCCCGGCTGATCTCGCGGAACGTCTCCGCCCCCACGGCGCCGGCGCAATGGATGACGCCGTTCAGCGGGCCGAACCGCTCTTCGGCCAGCGACAGCGCGCGGGCCATCGCCGCGCGGTCGGACACGTCGGCGGCGAGCGCCAGCACCTCCGCCCCCAGCGATTCCAGCTCCAGCACCGCACGGATGCGGGCGGCGGCGCGCTCGTCGCGCGACGGGTCGGCCAGCAGCCCCGGCCATTCCGCCCGATCGGGCAGGGGGGTCCGGCCGACCAACACCAGACGCGCCTTGACGCTGCGCGCCAGATGGCCGGCCAGCACCAGCCCGACGCCGCCGAGGCCGCCGGTCAGCAGATAGACGCCCTTGTCCCGCAGCGGCGTGCCACCAAGCGGCGGCAGGACCACCGGCTCGTACGCCTGCACCCAGCGGCGGCCATGGCGCAGTGCCACGGCAGGGCCGGCGGGCTTCGCCGCGAATTCGGCCAGCAACCGGTCGGCCAGGGCCGCCTTGTCCTGGGGAATGTGGTCCAGGTCGATGCAGCGGCAGGTCACCCCCGGCCGTTCCTGCGGGGCGACCAGGGCGGGGGCGAGCAGGGTGGACTTTTCCGCCGCCAGCGGCTCGTGTCCGGTGACGTCGAACAGGCCATCGGCGATGACCTCCACCCGCAGCGCGCCCTCCTGCCCCGCCTCCTGTCCCTCTGCCCACAGGGCGCGGAACAGGCGCATCAGGCTGTAGAAGCCGGTCTCCTGCGCGGCGGTGAAGCCGGCGGTGTCGGGCAGCGCGCCGTCCGTCCCGGTCAGCGACCAGAGATGCGCGACGGCGCGCGGCAGCCGCCCGGCCTCGCGCAGGGCGCGGGCGAGGCTCCGGTAATCCTCCTCGCTCCGGGGGTCGAGCGTGGCGTCCTCGCCGGTCCAGCGGAAGCCGGGGCCGGGGCTGACGGTGGTGACCCGCGCGCCCCGGCCGCGCAGCCGCGCGGCCAGCGCCTCGCCCACGCCGAAGCCGTCGCGCAGGACCAGCCAGTCGCCTTCGGCCTCCGCGCCCTCGGCGGGAAGGGCCACGGCGGGCTTCCAGTGGGGCAGGTAGAACCAGTCCTCCACCTTGGGGCGGCGGCGTCCGTCGTCGCCCGCGTCGCGGCCGGGAACCGGCGGGTCGATCCAGTGCCGGCGCCGCTCGAACGGGTACGTGGGCAGGGGAATCCGCCGCTCGCCGCCGCGCATCAGCAGCCGGGCCGGGTCCATCGGCGCCCCGGCGATCCACAGTTGCCCGACCGCCCGCAGCAGCACGGCGAGTTCCGACTGGGTGGCGTAGGACCAGCGCATGGCCGGGATGACGGGGTTGCGGCGGTCGCGCTGGCGCGCCCGCTCGGCCAGGGCGTGGGCGGTCAGCGACTGGCCCGGCCCGACCTCCAGCAGGATGCGGCCGGGGTTGTCCAGCAGGCTCGCCAGCCCGTCCTGGAAGCGCACGGTGCGGCAGAGGTGCTGCGCCCAGTAGGCCGGGCTGGTCGCCTCCTCGTCGGTGATCCAGCGGCCGGTGACGCAGGAGACGTAGGGGATGCGCGGCGGCTTCAGCGTGACCCCGGCCAGCACGGCGCGCAGCTCGGCGACGATCACGTCGAGCATGGCGGAGTGATAGGCGTGCGTGCTGCGCAGCCGCTGGCAGCTCACGCCGGCTTCGCCCAGGCGGCGTTCCAGCGCGGCGATCCCCTCTTCCTCGCCCGACAGCACGGTCAGGCGCGGGCCGTTGACGGCGCCGATGGAGACGCCGGGGGGAAGCTGGGGCCGCAACTCCGCCTCCGGCAGCGGGACGGCCAGCATGGCGCCGCCCGCCACCCGGCTTTCGATCAGGCGGGCGCGCGCCGACACCACGGCGACGGCGTCGGGCAGGCTGACCACCTCGGCCACGCAGGCGGCGACGAACTCACCGATGCTGTAGCCGATCAGGCTGTCCGGCTCGATCCCCCAGCTTCGCAGGAGCTGGGCCAGCGCGTACTCCACCACGAAGATGCCGGGCTGGCCCTGCGTCGGCGAATCCGCGGGCGCGGCGGCGGCGGCCGGCGCCTTGCGGTTGGCGAGCATGGCGCGCAGGTCGATCTTGCCGCCGCCTTCCGCCCCGGCGGGCGCGACGGAGCCCAGCACCGGGGCTTTCCAGTCGCGGCCGGCGAACAGGAAGTCGCGGATGTCGCCGTCCTGGTGGCGGCGCAGCAGCTCCGCGCAGTCGTCCACCGTGCGGCGGAAGACGGGCTCGGTGCAGTACAGCTCCCACCCCATGCCGGCGTAATGGTCGCCCAGGCCGGGGAACAGGAAGGCGACGCTCGCGCGCTCGGTCGGGGCGACGCCGGTGGGCGTGCGCTGCGGGTCGCGGGCGCGCAGAAGCTCCACCGCCTCCATGGCGCTGCCGGCGACCAGCACCCGGCGATGGTCGAAGCCGCGCCGGCCACGGCGCAGCGTGTGGGCGACGTCGGCCAGCGCCACGCCGGGGCTGTGCTCCAGATGATCGGCCAGCCGGTCGGCCGCCGCGTCCAGCGCCGCCGGGCTGCGGGCGGAGAGGACCAGCAGCTCGTACGGGCGGGGCGGGTGGGGGGGCGGCGGGGCCGGCGGCGGCTCCTCCAGGACGACATGGGCGTTGGTGCCGCCGATCCCGAAGGAGCTGACGCCCGCCCGCATCGGCCCCGGCCCGGCGAAGGGGCGGACCTCGGTCGGCACGTAGAAGGGCGTGCGCTCCAGCCCCATCTGCGGGTTGGGGGTGGTGAAATGCAGGCTGGGCGGAATCTCGCGGTGGCGCAGCGCCAGCACCGCCTTGATCAGCCCGGCCACCCCGGCCGCCGCGTCGACGTGGCCGATGTTGCTCTTGACCGAGCCCAGCGCGCAGGATGCGGGCCCGCCCGACCCGGCGAAGACTTCGGCCAGCGCCGCCACCTCGATGGGGTCGCCCAGGCGGGTGCCGGCGGCGTGCGCCTCCACCAGCGCCAGCGTCTCCGGCTCGACGCCGGCCATGGCCAGCGCCTCGGCGATCACGCGGACCTGGCCGCCGACGCTGGGGGCGGTGTAGCCCACCTTGTCGCTGCCGTCGTTGTTCAGCGCCGAACCGCGGATCACCGCGTGGATGAAGTCGCCGTCGGCGACCGCGTCCTCCAGCCGCTTCAGCGTGACGGCGCCGGCCCCGTCGCTCGACACCGTGCCGCGCGCCGCCGCGTCGAAGGGGCGGCAGTGGCCGTCCGGCGACAGGATGCCGCCATCCTCGTAGCGATAGCCGGAGACCAGCGGCAGATGGACCGAGACGCCGCCGGCCAGCGCCATGTCGCACTCGTGCGACAGCAGGCTCTGGCAGGCGAGGTGCACCGCTGCCAGCGAGGTGGAGCAGGCGGTGCCGACGCTGACCGCCGGCCCCTTCAGGTCCAGCAGGTAGGAGGCGCGGGTCGCCAGGAAGGTGGGGTCGTTGCCGACCGCGAGCTGGAAGGCGCCGGCCGACTCCACCAGCGGCTTATTCAACCAAAGATTGTTAAGCATGTACATGCTGAGGATGCTGCCGGCGAAGACGCCGATGGCGCCCGGATGCGCCCTGGGGTCATGGCCGGCGTCTTCCAGCGCCATCCAGGCGCATTCCAGGAAGACACGCTGCTGCGGGTCCATCAGCGCCGCTTCGCGCGGGCTGAAGCCGAAGAATCCGGCGTCGAAGGCGTCGGCCTCGGCGAGCACGCCCTTGGCGGCGACGAAGCCCGGCTGGTTCGTCACGGCGGGGTCGAAGCCGGCGGCTTCCAGCTCCTCCGCCGTGAAGCGGGTGATCGCCTCTTCCCCGTTGCGCAGCAGGCGCCAGAAGGCGTCGGGGCTGTCGGCGCCGGGCAGGCGGCAGGCCAGCCCCACCACGGCGATGGCGCCAGCCGGCAGATCGGCGTTGCCCATCACGCGGCTCCGCTTCCGCGAACGCGGCGGCGCTCAAGCGCCTCCTGCCGGGCCGACGCGCGGGCGCGGGCGGCGGCGGGCTGGGCCTCGGCCGGGGAGGCGCTCTCCTGGTCGCGAAGCTGGTTCAGCCGGGCGGCGAGGCTTTCCACCGTGGGGTATTTGAACAGGTCGGTGACGTCCACCTGCACACCGGATTCGCGGTGCAGCCGGTCCTGCACCTCCAGCAGCAGAAGCGAATGGCCGCCCTGGTCGAAGAAGTTGGTCTGCAGCCCGATCCGCTCCAGCTTCAGCACCTCCTGCCAGATGCGGGCGATGGTGGTCTCGCCGGCATCGCGCGGCGGGGCGAGCGGTTCGGCCCCGGCCGTCGCCCGGCCGGCCGCCAGGGCGAGCAGGGCGCGGCGGTCGATCTTCCCGCTGGGGGTCAGCGGCAACCGGTCGAGCATCAGCACGGCCGCCGGCACCATCGCGCCGGGCAGCCGGTCGCGCAGGCGGTCGCGCAGACCCTCCGCCACGCTGGCGGGGGCGGCGGGCTCCACCATCGGGATCTCGCCGTCGCGGAAGAAGTCGCGGTGGAAGGGGTTGGCGCGGAAGACGCGGGCGTGGTGGGGGGATTCGTGGCGGAAGCCCGCCGGCTCGTGCCCACGGCGGTGCAGCGTGCCTTCGATGTAGTAGTCGGTGTGCAGCCCGTCCTCGCACAGGACGGCGCCGCAGGCGGCGTCGATGCGGTCGCCGGTGCTCACGGCGCGGCCGGGGTGGAAGGCGGGGAAGAAGACCGGCAGCCAGCAATGCTCGTGGTCGAGGATGTCGATCAGCTCGCCCCCGCCGGTGTCGAGCGTCAGCCAGACCAGGAAGCCGTCGAACCGCCCGTCGCGCCGGCAGGCGAACTCCCCCTCGTAACGGTATTCGGGATCGACGACGCCGCGATAGTCGAAATCCTCGAACGGCCGCGGCTCGGCCAGCAGGTGCGAACGGTCGAGTCCGCGCACGCACAGCCGGACGTCGAAGGGATAGCCCACCTCGTCGAAGATGCGCCGGGCATAGCGGCCGGGCAGCGGGCCGAAGCCCGGCCGGCGCAGCAGCCCGTCGGGAAGCTGCACCGGGGCGAACAGGGTGGTGCTGCGCGGCGGGATCATCAGCGCGTCGGGCGCCAGCAGGTGACGCACGCCGTTCATGATGACGGCGGAACCCTCGCTGCCGCCGATGGCGCCGACGATCTCCGACACGCAGACCTCCGCCGGTTCGGGCAGCGTCACCTCGGTCGCGTCGCCGTGGATGACGGTGATGCGGTCCTCCAGCCCCAGCTCGCGCACGCGGGCGATGGCGCGGTTGTAGGTGTCCTCCAGCTTTTCGATGGCGTAGACCTTGCGCGCCCCCGCCTCGGCGCAGAAGCGGGACAGCAGCGCCTCCGGCCCGGTGCCGACCTCCAGCACGACGCGGCCGGGCACCATGGCGCCGATGGCGGCGCGGTAGGCGATGTTGCGCCGCTCGTCGCTGGTCATCGCGTGGTAGGCCAGCTCGTCATAAACGAAGAACTCGGCGATGGAGGGCCACCATTCCTGCGGCTTGGCGGCCGGGCGGGCGGTGTCCGGCACCACGAAGGCGACGAGGCTCCTGTCGTCGCCCTCGCCCACGGCCAGCACGGCGGCCTCGCGCACGTCGGGATCGGCGCGCAGGACGCCTTCCACCTCGCCCGGTTCGATGCGGATGCCGCGGATCTTGATCTGCTCGTCCAGCCGGCCGAGGTATTCGATGGCGCCGTCCTCGCGGAAGCGGGCGAGGTCGCCGGTGCAGTAGAGCCGCGCCCCCGGCTCGCCGCCGAAGGGATCGGGGATGAAGGCGGCGGCGGTCTGGCCGGGGCGCCCGGCATAGCCGCGCGACACGCCCGGCCCGCCGACGTGCAGGTGGCCGGGCACGCCGGCCGGCACCGGGTTCAGGTCGCCGTCCAGCAGATAGACGCGGGTGTCGCCGCTGGGCCGCCCGATGGGCGGCTTGCCGCCGTCCGGATCGACCACCGCGATGCTGGCGCACACCGTCGTCTCGGTCGGGCCGTAGGCGTTGAGGAAGCGGCGCCCCGGCGCCCAGCGGGCGGCGAGGTCGGCCGGGCAGGGCTCGCCCGCCACCACCAGCGTGCGCAGGTCGGGAAGCGCCCCGGCCGGCAGGCGGGCGAGGACGGACGGCGGCAGCGTCACCGTGTCGATGCGCCAGCGCTCCAGCAGCCGCACCATTTCGGCGGACGGCAACAGCGCCTCGCGCGCAGCCATGCACAGCGTGGCGCCGGCCAGCAGCGCGGTGAAGATCTCCGACACCGAGGCGTCGAAGCTGAAGGAGGCGAACTGCAGCACCCGGCCCCCCGCCGCGATGCGGAAGGCGTCGACCTGCGCCTCCACCAGCAGGCGCAGCGAGCGGTGGGCGACCAGCACCCCCTTGCGCCGCCCGGTGGAGCCCGAGGTGTAGATGAGATAGGCGGCGTGCTCCGGCCCGGCGGCGTCCGGCAGGTTCTCGGGGGATTCGCCGGCGGCTTCCGTCAGCGCCGCGTCCAGGACCAGTTGGTGCGCGGCGGCGCAGCCGGCCAGGGTGGAGGCGAGGGCGGCGTCGGTCAGCACCACGGCGGCGCCGCAGTCGTCCACCAGCTCGTGCAGCAGCTCGCGCGGGAAGGCGGGATCGAGCGGGACATAGGCGCCGCCGGCCTTCAGCACCGCCAGCACCGCGACGAGGCGGGTCAGCGACGGTTCCATGCCGATCGCCACGCGCGCCTCCGGCCCGACGCCCAGCGCCGTCAGCCGGCGGGCCAGCCGGTTGGCCGAGGCGTTGAGTTCGGCGTAGGTCAGGGTGTCATCACCGCCGGAGCCGGCGAACAGGGCGGCCAGGGCGTCGGGGGCGCGCGACACCCGCTCCTCGAACAGGCGGGACACCGGCAGGTCCGGCAGGCGGCAGTCGGCGGCGACGCCGTCGGGGTTGCGGCTCCACGCCTCCAGCAGCAGGGCGCGCTCCGCCGCCGGCAGGGGATCGAGGAGGCAGAGGGGGCGGCCGGCGCCCCTGGTCATGTCGGCCAGCAGCGCGCGCATGTGGCCCAGCAGCCGGCGCATCGCCGGGGTGCCGAAGCGGGCGCGCTCGTACCCGACGCCCAGGCGGCCGATCTCGCGGATCGTCAGGGTGACGGTCAGCGGCACGTTGGCGCGCTCGACGAAATCGCTCTCGCCCACGCTCAGGCCGCCGCCGGACAGGTGCTGGCGGTGCGACGGGAAATCCTCGAACACCAGCAGGCTGTCGAACAGCGCGGTGCCGCGCGGCACGGCGCTCCAGCCCTGGATGTCGGCCAGCGGCGTGTGCTCGTGGCGGCGGGCCGCCGACTGGGCCTGCTGCAGCTCGCGCAGCCAGCCGGCGAGGGGGGCCGCGGGGTTGACGCGGGCGCGGACGGGCAGGGTGTTGATGAACAGCCCGACCATCGTCTCGATGCCCGGCAGCTCCGGCGGACGGCCGGCGACGGCAGTGCCGAACAGCAGGTCGCGCCGCCCGGCATAGCGGCCGAGCAGGATCGCCCAGGCCCCCAGCACCATGGTGTTCGGGGTGACGCCCATCGCGCGGGCGGCCTCGCGCAGGGCGGCGATTTCCGCCGCCGGCACCTCGATGAACTCAAGCCCGTAGTCGGAGCCGTCCGCCGAATCGCCCGCGCAGAGGTCGCCCGCGCCGAGATCGAGCGGCGTCGGCTCGTCGAACCCCTCCAGTTCGGCACGCCAGAAGGCTTCCACGCCCGCGCGGTCCTGCGCCCGCTGCCACGCGATGAAGTCCTTGTAGGGATGCGGCGGTTCCAGCGACAGGGTGCCGCCGGAACGGCGGGCGGCGTAGTCGGCCAGCACCTCCGCCAGCAGGGTCGGCACCGACCACGCGTCGAGGATGGCGTGGTGCCACGTCCAGACCAGCCGGTGCTCGCCATCGGTTAGATGGATCAACTTCAGCCGCATCAGCGGGGCGCGCGACAGCTCGAACCCCCGGCGCCGCTCGGCCAGCCGCAGTTCGGCCAGGGCCTGACCCTGCGCCTCGGCCGGAACGGCGCGCCAGTCCAGGTCCTCCAGCGGCAGGCGGACGCGCGGGCCGACCACCTGCAGCGGCTCCGGCAGGCCCTTCCAGGCGAAGGCGGTGCGCAGCACGCCGTGGCGGGCCACCACCGCTTCCCAGGCCGCCCGGAAGGCCGCGATCTCCAGCTCCCCGTGCAGGGCGCTGGTGAGCTGTTCCACATAGACGTCGGAACCGGGGGCCGAGAGGCTGTGGAACAGCATGCCCTGCTGCATCGGCGACAGCGGGTAGGCGTCGGGGGCAGCGGTGTCGCTCATGCTCTGCGCTTTCTATCCTTGGACGTCATCGCTGTAGGGGAGAGGCCCGCTCAATCGTCGAAGCGGACAAGCTCGACGGCGCGCCTCAGTTGCTCCGCCGTGACCTGGAGGACGGCTTCCGCGACCGCCGGTTCAGGGGCGGGGGCCGGTTCCGCGCCGCCATCAGCCGCCACGCCGCCCGCCATGTCGGCCAGCGCGGCGATGGTGCGGTGCTGGAACAGGTCGTGCGGATGCACCGTCATGCCGGCGCGCCGGCAACGGGCGGCGATCTGGATGCTGCGGATGGAATCGCCCCCGATGGCGAAGAAATCCTCCGCCACGCCGACCCGCTCCAGCCCCAGCACCTCCGCCCAGATGGCGGCGATGGCCTGCTCGGCCGGGGTGCGGGGGGCGACGAAGCGGTCCGCGTCCGCCACCTGCCAGTCGGGGGCGGGCAGCCGCTTGTCGTCCAGCTTGCCGTTCGCCGTCAGCGGCATGGCGTCGAGCACGCGGACATGCTCCGGCACCATGGATTGCGGCAGGTGGCCGGCCAGGAAGCGGCGAAGCTCCTCCTCGTCCGGCCCCGGTCCGGCGTGGGCGCCGGACAGCACGATGTAGGCGACCAGCCGCCGCTCGCCCGACGGGTGGGGGCGAGCCTGGACGCTGGCCTGGGCGACGGCGGGATGGCGGCACAGCGCCACCTCGATCTCGCCCGGCTCGATGCGCAGGCCGCGCAGCTTGATCATGTGGTCGACGCGGCCCAGGAAGTCGATCAGCCCGTCCGCCCGCCGCCGCGCCATGTCGCGCGTCCGGTACAGCCGCGCGCCCGGCACCGGGCTGAAGGGATCGGGGATGAAGCTGGCGGCGGTGCGCGCCGGGTCGCCGCGATAGCCGCGCCCGACGCCGATGCCGCCGATGTACAGCTCGCCCACCACGCCCGGCGGGACGGGGGACAAGGTGCGGTCCAGCACGTGGGCGGTCATGTTGCGGATCGGCGTGCCGATGGTGACCACCGGCAGCACCGCGTCGGCCGGCAGCAGCCGGTCCATGCGGTAGTGGCACTGGTCGTCCGAACACTCGGTCGAGCCATAGGTGTTCAGGATCGGAATGGCGGGATAGAGGTCGAGCCAGCGGCGGCAGAGGTCGGCCGGCAGCGCCTCCCCCGTCGGCACCATCCAGCGCAGCGCGCCCAGGTCGGGCGGGCCGCAGTCGTGCAGCTCGGCCTCAGCGATCACCGCGCGCATCATGGCGGGAACGATCTGCAGCGCGGTGACGCCGCACCGCGCCACCTCGGCGATCAGCGCGGCGGGGTCCTCCGCCTGATCGTCCGGGATGACGGCGACGCGCCCGCCGACCGCCAGCGGGGCCAGGCACTGCCACACCACCACGTCGAAGGACTGCGGCGCGTTCTGGGCCAGGCAGTCGCCAGCCCCGAACTCCAGGTCCTCCAGCTTGCCCAGCACATGGTTGACCATGCCGCGATGCTCGACCATCACCCCCTTGGGCTGGCCGGTCGAGCCCGAGGTGTACATGACGTAGGCAAGGTCGGCGCCGCCCAGCGGCGGCGGCAGCGGGGTGTTGGCGGCGCTGGCGGCGGCGACCTCCTCGAAGGCGGCGACGCGCGGGCGGCGGTCGGCGGCAAGCTCCGCCAGCGCGCCGTCCACCGCGCCCGTCAGCGCGGCGGTGGTCAGCACCAGCGGCACGCCGCTGGTTTCCAGCACGCGGACGGTGCGGGGAAAGGGGTGGCGCGGATCGACCGGCAGGAAGGCGCCGCCGGCCTTGGTCACCGCCAGCAGCGCCGTGACGAAGTCGATCCCGCGCGGCATCATCACCGCGACCAGGGCTTCCTTCTCCACCCCCCGCGCGACCAGACCGCGGGCGAAGGACTCCACCCGCCGGGCAAGCTCGGCATAGGTGACGGAATCCGCGCCGCAGGTCACGGCCACCGCGCCGCCGTGCCGGGCGACGTGCGATTCGAACAGGGCGAGGATCGATGGTTCGGGCGGCGGCGCCACCACCGGGCCATGGCCGCCGGCGATGGTGCGGGCGGCCTCCTCGGGCGTCAGCAGCGACAGGGCGTCCACCGGCATCGCCGGATCGGCGACGATCTGGCGCAGCAGCACCTCGAAGCTGTCGGCCATGCGGGCGACCGTCTCCGGCTGGAACAGGTCGGCGGCGTATTTCCAGGCGCCGACCAGCCGGCCGGACTCGTCCTTCTTCATCTCCAGGTTCAGGTCGAACTGCCCGTCCTGCTGGGCCAGCGGCCACGGCTGGAGTTGGAGGTCGGCGAAGGGCACCGCCGGCTCGTCCGGGAAGGCGAGCAGGGCGCGCTGCAGCTCCTCATAGCGGTGGAACTTCTGCAGCACGAAGCTGGTCTGGAAGATGGGGGAACGGCTGAGGTCGCGGGCCGGCTGCAAACGGTCCACCAGCAGCGAGAAGGGCAGGTCGCCGTTGTTCAGCGCCCCGATCACGCCGCCGCGCACCCGCGCCAGCACCTCGGTAAAGCCGGGGTTGCCGGACAGGTCGGCGCGCAGCGGCACCATGTTGATGAAGTCGCCGAACAGGTCGGGCAGGCCCGGCTGGCCGCGCCCGGCGGTCGGGCTGCCGACGACCAGATCGTCCTGCCCGCTGTATCGGTGCAGCAGGACCATGTAGGCGGCCAGCAGCACCATGTAGAGCGAGGCGTCGGCCGAGCGCGCCAGCGCTTCCAGCGCGCCGGTCAGGCCGGCGTCGATGCGGCGGGTCACCGTGGCGCCGCGGAAGCTCTGCATCGGCGGGCGCTTGCGGTCGGCCGGCAGGTCGAGCAGCGGCAGTTCCCCCGCCATGCGCTCCTGCCAGTAGCGCCACTGGCGTTCCGCCGCCTCGCCGGCCACCATCCGCTTTTCCCAGCGGACATAGTCCTCGAAACTCAGCGACAGGGCGGGCAGCGACCAGGGCCGGCCTTCCTTCTCCGCCGCGTAGACGGTGCGCAGCTCGTCCATCAGCACGATCAGCGACCACAGGTCGCCGACGATGTGGTGGACGACCAGCAGCAGCGCATGGTCCTCCGGCCCGCGCCGCCACAGCGTCACGCGCGCCGCCGCCGACGCCTCCAGGTCGAAGGGCCGCCGGGCCTCCGCCTCCACCGCATCACGCAGGCGCTCGTCGCTCCAGCCGGCGGCGTCGATGGGGTCGAGCGCCACCGTGTAATCCGCCATCCCGCGCTGCCGGGTCTGGCCGTTCTCCTCGCGGAACTCGGTGCGCAGACAGGGGTGGCGGTCGTGCAGGGCCTGCAGCGCGCGCCGCAGCGCGCCGACGTCCAGCGGCCCGCGCACCCCAACCGGCAGGGCCATGTTGTAGGCGCAGCCGCCGGGCGCCAGCCGCCACAGGAACCACAGCGCCTCCTGCCCGTGCGACAGGGGATGCCAGCCGCCGGTGCTGCCCATGCGGCCGCGCACCAGATCCTTCAAGCGCTGCTTCATGGCCTCGCGGCCGCCTTCGAGGATCTGTTCCTTCAGGACCGCCTTCAGATCCTTGGCGCCGGCCGGCTTGGAGGGGGGCGTGATGCTGTCCATCGCTTACTCGGCGTCGGAGTATTGGGCGACGAGCGAGGACAGTTCCTCCTCCGACATCTCGTCGATCTGGGCGAGCAGCGACAGCTCGTTGCGCACCGTCTCGCCGGTCCCGCCGAGATGGGCGGCGAGATGGGCGGCCATCGCGCCCACCGTGGGATGGTCCCACACCAGGGTCTGGTTCAGCTCCGTTCCCAGCCACTGTTCCAGGGCGCCGGTCAGCATCATCCCGGCCACCGAATCCATGCCGAACTCGCTGAAGCGGTCGCTCTCGGCGATGGTGGCGGCGTCGCGCTGGAACTCGTTGGCGAGCCAGGCCTTCAGCCACTCCACGATCTCCCCGGTCCGGCCGGACGCCGGCGCGGGGGCGGCGGCTTCGGCGACCGGGGCCGGCGCTTCGGCGGCGGCGGGGACGGCGGGGGCGGCGAAGGGCGGCGGCGCGGCGCGGCGCATCAGCGGGTCGAGCGCCAGCTCCTCGCCCAGCGCCGTCTGCTCGATGTCGCCGATGGTCTCCTCATAGCCGGCGACCAGCTCCTCGACCTGACGGCCGTCGAGCAGCACCGTTTCCGCCGCGGTGGCGCCCAGCGCCTTGGCGAGGCGGCGGTCGAAGCGGACGCGCGCCCATTCCTCGGCCCGGCGCAGCAGCGCGGACGGGGCGATCCGGGCACGCAGGCGCACCGAGGCCAGCAGCAGGCCATAGGTCGCCACCTCGCCGGCCTGGAGGAACGCCCACTGCTTGGCGGCGGACGCGTCGCCCAGCTTCAGCCCGACGGTCTGGCCGCGTTCCCAGATGCGGGCGGCGGCGACCTGGATCTCGGCGGCCAGCACCGGCTCGCCCATCTCGTCGGCGACGAAGCGGCGCAGTTCTTCCGGCATCTGGATCAGGCGGGAGCCGACGTGCATGTTCAGCGGCTCGGTCGGCCCCTCGAAGATGCGCAGCACGCGGGCGTCGCGGAAGATCTGCGCGGCCATGTTGGTCTCGATGTAGCCGCGCCCGGCCATCTGCTGCATCAGGTGATCGGCGGCCCGCCACGCGTATTCCGGCCCGGCGGTCTTGCAGGCGCAGAACAGGTCGGGCGGCACCGGCACGTCGCGGTCCAGCCGGTCGGCGACGATGGAGACCAGCGCCTCGACGGCGGTCGCGGCGGCGGTCAGGTCGCTGATGCGCATCAGCGTGGCCGGGTTGTCGATCAGCCGGCCGGTGGCGACGACGCGGCGCGCGCCGTGCCGGACCGAAAGCTGCAGGCAGCGCTTGATGACGCCCAGGCCCATCGCGGCGATGGCGAAGCGGCCGAACTCCATGGCGTCCATGGCCGGCGTCATGCCGTCGCCGAGGTCGCCCAGCAGGTCGTCCGGCCCGACCCGGACGCCTTCCAGCCGCACCTCGCTCTGCACCATGGCGCGCAGGCCCATGGTCAGCGCCTCCGGTCCGACGCGTAGGCCGGGGGAGCCCTGGCGCATCACGAAGCCGCTGACGCCCTCCTCGGTGCGCACGAAGGTGTTGATGACGCCGGCCCAGCCGGCCGAGCCGCTCCACAGCTTGGTGCCCCACAGGTTCCAGCCGCCCTTGCCGTCCGGCCGGCCCTGGGCCGACAGGTTGCGGACGTGCGAGCCGGCGTCGGCCTCCGTCATCGCGAAGGAGGCGAGCTGGCGGCCGGAGGCGAGGATCGGCAGCAGCTCGTCCTTGGTCTTCTTCGTCGCATAGCGCAGGATCGGCCGCAGGCCGAGCGCGTTGTTGACCGCGCAGAAGGAGCCGACAGTGACGTCCATGGCCGCCAGCTGCTGCAGCGCCACCGCCATTTCCCGGTTGTCGAGGCCGAGGCCGCCATGCTCCACCGGCGCCGGAAGGCCGAGGACGCCACGGTTGCCGAGGTCGAGCACGACGTACGGCGGGATCGAACGCCGCTCGTCCATCAGGCGCGAGTTCAGCCGCTCCGCCCCATAGCCGCGCAGCCAGCCGGCCAGATCCTTGACCTTGTCGGTGTAGCCTTCCTTGCCCGGCACCCGCTGGTCCGAATTCGCCGCCGCGTGCGTGGTCATGCTCTGCCTCTCGGTGTTGTCGGTTTTCGGGGCCGCCGGGGTTGGAGATTCCGGGGTTGCGGAATCCGGGGCGGCGGGCGGGGCGGCGAAGGCGTCCTTCAGCTTCGGCGAGACCCAGCGGGCGACCTCGCGCAGGGCGCCGGCCATCAGGTCGCGGCGGCAGGCGTGGCGCTGCTTCTTGCCGCTGTGGGTCTTGGGCAGGCCGCGCGGCCCCAGCAGCACGACGGCCGAAACCTCCAGGTCGTGGTTCTCCGACACGGCGCGCAGGATGGCCTTCACCAGCCGGTCGGGGTCGAACCCGCGCAGCGCGGTGCGCTTGACCTCGTGGGCGATGACCAGCCGCGCCTCGCCCTGGACCTCCACGGTGAAGGCGGCCCCACCGCCGGGCTGGAGCACCGGGTCGCAGCCCTCCACGGACAGCTCCAGGTCCTCCGCGCTGTGGTTGGCGCCGCGGATGATGATCAGGTCGTCCATGCGGCCCAGCACGAAGACCTCCCCCTCGTGGATGGCGCCCAGGTCGCCGGTGCGCAGGAAGGGAAGGTCGCCGTGCTCGGCGAGGCGCGCCTCGAACTTGCGGGCCGACAGCTCCGGCCGCTTCCAGTAGCCGCCGGCGATGGACGGGCCGGCGATCCACACCTCGCCGAAGTGGCCGGGCGGGCGCGGACGGCCGCTGACCGGGTCCACGATGACGACGCGCGAGGTGAAGTCCGCCGCGCCGGACGAGACGAGCCGGCGGCCCGGCTGCCCGTCGGCGACCGGCTCGAACACGCCGTCGGCCATGCGGTCGGGGCGGATCGCGCGGATGACCGGCCGCTTGCCCGGACCGCAGGCGGTCGCCACCAGCGTGTATTCGGCAAGCCCGTAGGCCGGGCACATCGCCGTGGCGTCGAAACCCTGGGCGGCGAAGGTGGCGGCGAACGCCTCCACCGTGTCGGCCCGCACCGGTTCGGCGCCGTTGAGGCAGACCCGCAGGGTGGAGAGGTCGAGCCCGGCGCGGCGGGATTCGGGAATGTCCAGGCAGTTGTGATAGGCGAAATTGGGGGCGGCGGTGTGGGTGATGCGGTACCGGGTGATCGCCTCCAGCCAGCTCACCGGGCGCTGGGCGAAGGCCGCCGGGGTCATCAGATAGGCGGGGCAGCCGATGTACAGCGGCTGGAAGCAACCGAACACCAGCCCCAGATCGTGATAGTGCGGCAGCCACGACAGGGTCCGGCTGTCCGGCCCGACGTCGAACAGGCGGGCGAAATCCTGCGAGTTGGCCAGGATGTGGCTGTGGCAGACCACCACCCCCTTGGGCGTGGCGGTCGAGCCGGACGTGTATTGCAGGTAGGCGACATGCTCCGCCCGCACCGCCGGATCGATCCAGTCGCCGGCCGCCGCCGGGTCGATCTCCTCCGGGATGAGCCAGTGGACATGGGGAAGCTGTTCGGCCACCACCGGGCGCAACTCCGCCGTCGTCAGGCCCAGCGTGGCGCCGGAATCGGCGGCGACGCCTTTCAGATGGTTCAGTGGCCGCTTCGGGTTGGGATAGCGCACGGGTATGGCGATCAGGCCGCCATAGAGGCAGCCGAAGAAGCTGGCGAGGAAGTCGAAGCCGGCGGGGAAGACGACCAGGACGGTCTTTTCCGGTGCGGCGCCCTCTTTCCACACGCCGCTGTCGCGCTGCAGCCGCGCCGCGGTGGCCCGGGCGCGCAGATCCAGCGCGCCATGGGTCAGTTGCGTCTCTCGGGCGTCGGCCAGCGTCAGGAAGCTGTAGGCGATGCGGTCAGGTTCCGCCTGGGCCCGGGTGCGAAGCAGCGATACGATCGACGACCATCTGTTCAAAGGAAGTGCCCTCGGAATAAATGGCGAATAAAGGCTGATGCCGGACACCTCCGGCCCTTCGCTTCGCCAGCTTCGATGAAAAGGACCTGGCGCGCCTGCGACCCTTGTCAGCGGATGCCGCGCGGCCGCATGTCTCGCCAGACTTCGGCAATATAGGTCAGGCAGTCGTTCCTATCGCCCACCTTGCCGGTTTCGCTCCAGCCGGCGGGAAGAGGCCGTCCATCCGGCCAGAGAGCGTATTGCTCCTCGTCATTGACCACGACTTTGACTTGGCCGTCCTGCCAACTCGACTGCTCCTGCCCCATACCGCGCCTTCCCGACGTTCTTGGTTGCACGTGCGCAATTGACCGGACCGCATTGTTGGAGAGCAATCCGGAAAAATCAACTGGAAGATGATGTAACTTTGCCGTTGCGTGACGGAATTATCTATGGAATGAGTCGCTATGACCGACCGATCGAAATCATCCGCCGTTCACTGCCATCTGCATACGTTGATAATCAAGGTGGTGTAGCAGCTGTTGAAACGGTATGCAGATGAAAACTATGAGATTCATGCCACGTGACGGCATTGCGTACAGGCCATCACCGCAGCCGTGGCTTAGCGCTGAATCATGGAAGAAAATGTGAATCGCACATACGCTTTGTTTGATCGGACAGACCGCGCGTCCGTGGACGTTCCGAAACAGTAACGTTGGAAATGTGGATGCCATGCTGTCATATGTTGCGTAGCAGCACGCCGAATCGGCGCTTCTTCTCGCCATACGGTGATATGCAGACTTATCCCGACCATCAAACCGTCAGGTGATTGCCCGGAAGATCGATTTTGCCGCATCGCGTTTTCCTTAATGGAATTCAGCCCCTCTCGTGCCGCGGAGTACGGCAAAAGAGAGGAAGGGAAACCGCTGTCTTTGTGAATATAATTGCCTTCACTCCAAAATGACGTGAAGTCAAAAAATCCCTCTAAACGCAGTTGATATTGCGGATTATCGAATATAGCGTGTGCGATGTCCGTAAACCAACTGGAGGTTGTTTAATGAGCACCACTTCGAAGGCCGATACGAAGGCCATGGGCGAAAAGAAGAAGGTCGAGGTCAAGGCCCAGCGCAAGGACGCCGCCAAGTCCGAGCAGAAGGCCGCCGCCAAGACCGAACAGAAGGCCGCCGCCAAGTCCGAGCAGAAGTCCTCGGCCAAGGCCAAGGCCAAGGCCGAGCAGAAGGCCGCCCTGAAGGCCCAGTTCAAGGCCGACAAGAAGGCCTCGCTGAAGGCTCTGCACAAGGGTCCGGCGAAGGCGAAGGCCCAGGCCGCGGCCCAGGCCGGCCTGTGATCCGGGACGCCGCCGCTTCCCGCATGACTGCGGGGGCGGGGGCGTCCGGCTGATCCGGGCCTGATGCGGCCCGGATGAGAGGATCAGCGCTTGGGAGGGTGGGTGGCCCCCATGGACCGCCCATCCTCCTTCTTCTGCGAAAAGCGGTTCATCGACGATCATGGAAGGATCGCGGGCGACATGCCGATTCTGACCAATCCGCTTGACCTGATCTTCCAGAACCTGTTCTTCGACGTGCAGGGCCTTGCGGGGAAGGGGCGGCTCTTCCTGAAGCTGGAAGGGTTCAACGTCACCGGCTCCATCAAGATCAAGCCGGCCATGTTCATGGTCAACGACCTGGAACGCCGCGGCCTTTTGGAACCCCGCCGCTCCACCGTGATCGAATCCTCCTCGGGCAACCTCGGCATCGCCCTGGCGCTGGTCTGCGCGCTGCGCGGCTACGCCTTCATCTGCGTCAGCGACCCCAACATCTCGGCCACCAGCCGCCGCGCCATCGAGGCGTATGGCGGGCAGGTCGTGGTGGTCGACCGCAAGGACGCGCAGGGCGGCTATCTGGCAAGCCGGATCGAGTACATCCGCGGCGTGCTGGCGCGGAACCCCGACTACGTCTGGATCAACCAGTACGCCAACCCGGCCAATTTGCAGGCGCACGCCGACTGGACGGCGATGGAGATCCTGAACGAGGTGCCGAGGATCACCCACCTCTATGTCGGGGCGGGCACCACCGGAACCCTGATGGGGCTGACCCGGCGCTTCGCCGAGCTGTCGCCCGAGACGAAGATCGTCGCGGTGGAGCCGGAAGGCTCCGTCACCTTCGACGAGTCGCGGGCCGGCCGCCGCCTGATCCCCGGCATCGGCACCAGCCGGCGGCCCGAGTTGGCCGACGCCAGCGGCCTCGACCGCATCGTCTATGTGTCGGAGGTCGACACCATCCGCATGTGCCACACGCTGGCGCGCCGGCACGGGCTGCTGCTGGGCGGCTCCACCGGCTCGGTCCTGGCGGCGGTCGCCGCCGATGCCGATGGCTTCGACGCCGGCAGCACCATCGTCGCCGTCTCCCCCGACCTGGGCGACAAGTATCTGGAAACGATCTTCTCGCCGGACTGGGTGCGGGATTCCTACGGGGTGAACGCGGCGGTGCCGTCGGACGGCACGCCGGTCGTCCCCTGCGAACCGCTGGGCAGCATCATCGCCCGCCACACCCCGCCCAAACCCGCCCGTCCGCGCCCGGCCCCGCCCCCCGCCGCATGGCGGGAGAGCGCCCGCGAACTGATCCATGAAGAAGGTGCGTGATGAGCGTTTCCGAACAGCGTTTCGACGTGGTGGGTGCCGAGGCGATCACCGGCATCCTGGCCGGTCACCGGGCCGAGGTGGTCGGGCTGGTCCGGGACGCCTATCTGGCCCACCATGCCGGCCGGACGATCAACCCGGACAGCTATTTCCTGAGCTTTCCCGACAAGCCGACGGCGCGCATCATCGCGCTGCCCGCCCGCCTGCGGGACGAGGCCGGGGAAAAGCCCGCGGAAAAACCCGATGTCGCCGGCATCAAGTGGATCGCCAGCTTCCCGGAAAACCACGAACGCGGGCTGGTCCGCGCCTCGGCCGTCGTCGTGCTGAACGACATGGCGACCGGCTTTCCCTACGCCTGCCTGGAAGGCTCCCACATCAGCGCCGCGCGCACCGCCGCCTCGGCCGTGCTGGCGGCGGAGCTGCTGCACGGCGGCAAGCGGGCGCGCGGCGTCGCCATCATCGGCGCCGGCCCGATCGCCGCCACCCATGTGGACTACCTGCTGGAAACCGGCTGGGACATCGGCGCATTCCGCGTCCACGACCTTGTGGCGGCGCGGGCGGATGCCTTCCGCGACCGGCTGCTGGCGCGCGGCCAGTCCGCCGCCACCGCCGCCACGGTGGAGGACGCGGTGCGCGGCGCGGACGTCGTGCTGTTCGCCACCACCTCGGCCAAGCCCTATCTGGACGATCCCGCCCTGTTCACGGCCGAGCAGACGGTCCTGCACGTGTCGCTGCGCGACCTGGGCGTGCCGGTCATCCTGTCGGCGCAGAACGTGGTGGACGACGTGGACCATTGCCTGAAGGCGCGGACCTCCGTCCATCTGGCCGAGCAGGAGACGGGCAGCCGCGGCTTCATCGCCGGCACCATCGCCGACCTGCTGACCGGCCGCGTCGCCCCCGATCCGGGGCGGGTGCGCATCGCCTCCCCCTTCGGGCTGGGCGTGCTGGATCTGGCGGTCGCCCGCTTCGTCCACGCCCGCGCGGTGGCGGAAGGCCGGGCGACCGCCATCGGCGGCTTCTTCGCCGAACCGTGACCGTCATGACCGCGCCCCCTCGCCGCCTGACGACCGAGCACGCCGACTGCGTCGCCTGCGGGCGGGCGCACGCGCTTGCGGCCGTGGCCGGGGCCTGCGGCTGCGGCGGGACCCTGGCCGTGCGCTATCCGCTGGACGCGGCGCGCCGCGCCGCCCTGCTGGACAGCGTGGCGGCGGACGAGCCGTCGCTGTGGCGCTACGCGCCGCTGCTGCCGGTGGATAGGCGCTTCGCCAGCCGGCTGGCGGTCGGCCGGACGCCGCTGCTGGACTGCGGCACGGCCGGCGGGGCGCACCTCTATCTGAAGGACGAAACGCGCAACCCCAGCGGCTCGCTGAAGGACCGGGCCAGCGAGGTGGTCGTCGCGGTCGCCGCCGCCCATGGCCTGCGCGAGGTGATCGTCGCCTCCACCGGCAACGCGGCGGCCTCGCTGGCCTGCGTCGCGGCGTCGGCCGGTTTGCGCGCGGTGATCGTGGTGCCGCGCACCGTGCCGCAGACGAAGCTGGCGCAGATCCTGGCCTATGGCGCCACCGTCCACCGGGTGGACGGCAGCTATGACGACGCCTTCGCGCTGGTCGAGACGGTGGCGGAGAAGCGCGGCCTGTTCAACCGCAGCACCGGCCTCAACCCCTTCACCCGCGAAGGCAAGAAGACCTGCGCGCTGGAAATCGCCGAGCAGCTCGGCTGGCAGGCGCCCGACTGGGTGATCGTGCCGACCGGCGACGGCAACATCCTGAGCGCCGTCCGGAAGGGTTTCCAGGAGCTGGCGGCGCTCGGCATCCTGTCCAACACGCCACGGCTGGTCGCCGCGCAGTCGGTCGCCTCCGCCGCCATCGCGCGGGCGCACGGCGCGCATCCGGCGCTGCCGCCGCCCGCCGCCGCCGACGTCACCATCGCCGACAGCATCACGGTGGACCTGCCGCGCGACGGGACGGCGGTGCTGATCGCGCTGCGCGACTCGGGCGGGCTGGCGGTGGCGGTGGACGACCG
>DASWVP010000453.1:0-13901 GCA_036401175.1 Azospirillum sp.
TTCGGCTTTGGCCTCAACCCAACCTACGGTGCCGGCGTAGGTTGGGTTGAGGCCAAAGCCGAAAACCCAACGGCGGACACTTCCCTCACGGTTCCTCGGGGGCGCGCTGGTCCTGGATCAGCACCTTGTCGATGCGCCGGCCGTCCATGTCGACCACATCGAAGCGCAGGCCGTGCCATGTGAAGTGCTCGGCCGCCACCGGCACGTGGCCCAGGCGGTCCAGAACGAAGCCGGCCAGCGTGTGGAAGTCGCCCTCGCCGCGCAGCCCGCTGATGCGCAGCATCTGCTCCACATCGTCGACCGGGGTGCGGCCGTCGACCAGCCAGGAGCCGTCCTCGCGGCGCACGGCGCCGGCGTCCCCCTCGTCGCCCAGTTCGGGCAATTCGCCGGCGATGCTCTCCATGATGTCGTTGACGGTGGCGATGCCCTCGAAGCCGCCGTACTCGTCCACCACCACCGCCATGTGCATGGTCGACTGCTTGAACAGTTCCAGCAGGCGCAGCACCGGCGTGCCGTCGTGCACGATGAGCGGCGTCACCATGGCGGCGCGCACGTCGATCGGCCGCCCGTGCAGCGCCTGGTCGAGCAGCGCCTTGGCGGCGACCACGCCCTGCACCTCGTCCACCGTGCCGCGGCAGACGGGAAAGCGCGAATGGCCGCTGGCGGCGATCTCGTCGGCGATGGCCGCCGCCGGGTCCTCGATGTCCAGCCAGACGACGTCGCGGCGCGGCACCATGATGGCGCGCACCGGCCGGTCGGCGAGGCGCAGCACCCCTTCGATCATCTGCCGCTCGGCCGGGGCGAAGACGCCGGTCTGGGTGCCCTCGGCGATCATCGTGCGGACCTCCTCCTCGGTCACCGTCTGCTCGCGCGTGGTGCGCAGGCGCAGCAGGCGCAGCAGCCCCTCGGTGGAGGCGCCCAGCAGCCACACCAGGGGCGCGGTGGCCCACGACAGCCCCCGCATCGGCCGGGCGACGCGCACGGCGATGCTCTCGGCGTGCACCAGGGCGACGCGCTTGGGCGCCAGTTCGCCCACCACCAGCGACAGGTAGGTGATGATGGCGACCACCACCGCGAACGCCACCTGCGGCCCGTAGGGGGCGATCATCGGCACGGCGTCCAGCCACGCGCCGACCGGATCGGCCAGCGTGGCGCCGCCATAGGCGCCGGCGATGATGCCGATCAGCGTGATGCCGGTCTGCACGGTGGACAGAAAGCGGCTGGGGTCCTCGGCCAGTTCCAGGGCAGCCCGCGCCCCCCGGCCGCCGCGGTTTTCGGCGATCTGCTGGAGCCGCGTGCGGCGGGCCGACACCACCGCCATCTCCGACATGGCGAAGAAGCCGTTCAGCAGGATCAGCAGGAGGACGATGAGGATTTCCCAGAACATCACTTCACCCGAGGATCTGCTGCACAAGCAGGGACGCGCCCTGGAACAGGCCGAACACCACGGCCGCGACGACGCCGATCGCCAGCACGCCCGCCGCCAGCCCGGCGATGACGAAGGCGCCGTCCTTCTCGATGAGGCCCAGCGCGATCAGCGCCATGGCGAAGGCCGGCGGCTGGTTGCCGAAGACGATGGGCAGCGCCAGCACCAGCGCCAGCACCAGGATCGCCACCCCCAGCAGCCGCTCCGCGTCCGGCGTGGTCAGCGCCGGCAGGCGCGGCGTCAGGAGGCGGCGCTCGATGCGCGCCACGTGCGGGTGGGCGCGCCGCACCACGCGCAGGAAGGCTTCGCGCTCGACCCCGGCGGCGGCGACCCGGCGGGGCAGCCAGGGCTCGTTCCGGCCCAGCGCCATCTGCGCGGCCACCAGCGCGATCGGCAGGCCGGTGATGGTGGACAGGCCGGGCACCGGCAGCACGTTGGGAATGGCGAGCAGAAGGATCATCGCGCCGAACGCGCGGTCGCCGAGGATACGCACGAGATCGCCCAGCGCGATCCGCTCGCCATGGTCATGGGCCAGGAAGTCCTCCAGCAGTTCCGACGCGCGGCGGCGCCCGTCCTGGGCGACGGTGGCGGGGCTGGTGGATGTCGGCAAGGGCGGTGGTCGGTCGTTCACGGCAAGGTGCGGCGCAGCACGCGATGGCTCCGTTGTACAGGATGCCGTCCGCCAAAACCAGAGGGGCGGCCACAGCGAACGGGGCCGACAGCGGGCTCAAGGCGCCGCCGGCACCTCGAACCAGAAGGTCGCCCCCTGGTCCGGCGTGTTGTCCACGGCGATGCGGCCGCCGTGCGCCTCGATGATGCTGCGGCAGATGAACAGGCCCAGCCCGACCGACGCGTCGCCGTTGCGCACCTTGGCCTTGGTGCGCGAGAACGGCAGGAACAGGCGGTCCAGTTCCTCCGGCGCGATGCCGGGGCCGTGGTCGGTGACGGCGACGCGCAGGCCGGCCGTGCCCCCGGTCACCGCGACACCGACGCGGGTGCCGGGGTCGGAGAACTTGACGGCGTTGGACAGCAGGTTGTTCATCACCTGCTCGATGCGCGGCGGGTCGATCAGGGCGGGCGGCAGGCCGTCCGCCACATGGCAGTCGACGCCGATGTCGCGGCCATGCGCCAGGATCAGGTTGGCCGCCACGTTGCCCCGCACCAGCGCGCCCAGGTCGGTCGGGCGCGGCGCCAGCTGCAGCCGGCCCGCCTTCAGCGCCGACATGGACAGCACGTCCTCGATCAGGTGGCGCATGAACAGGCTCGATTCGCGGATGCGCTCGATGCCGGCGAGGTCGCGCGCCTCGATGCGCCCGTCCAGCCGCTGGCGCAGGAGCTGGGCAAAGCCGCCGATCACCTGGAGCGGCGTGCGCAGGTCGTGCGCCAGCATGCCCAGCAGGCGGTCCTTCTGCGCGTTGCTGGCCTCCAGTTCGGCGTTCGCCTTGGCGAGCTGGCGCTGCGTGGTCGCGAGCTGGCTGTTGAGGCGCGTCATCTCGTCGAACAGCGCGCCGTTGTCCGGCGTCGCCATCGGTTCGGCCAGCGGGCGCAGCAGCATCGCCAGATCGGGCCGCGCGCGCCGCAGCGCGTCGTGCAGGCGTCCGACCGCCGCCCGCTCCGCCGCGACGGCCAGCACCATCCCCTCCGCCACCGACCGGCCGGAGACATAGGCCCGCGCCGCGCCGTCGTGTGACGATTCGTCGAGCGACCAGTCGATCACCCGTCCGTCGCGGCGCACCGCGTTGACGAGGTCGAGCGCCCGGCCGAGCGGCGCCACCCCGAACAGCATGGGGAACGGCACGCCGGTGTCGGCGCGCAGGCCGGCGACGCCGGCCCCCACCGTTTCCAGCGCGGTCACCCGCCCGTCGTGGTCGCAGAGGAAGACGACGCCGTCCAACCCGGTACTCCTTCAGGCATCACCAAGCAGGCGCCCGGCCAGTTCGACCGCGCCCGCCGCATCCATGGCCGTGCCGTCGGCCCCCACCCGGCGCCACAGCTCCGGCTCCAGCAGGAACGGATAGCCGCCGACGATGATCCGCGGCGACTTGCCGCCCATCTCGGCCCGCACCGCGCGCACCAGTTCCGCCACCGTGCCGACGTGCGGCGTGATGGTGGCGGACACGGCCAGGACCTGCGCATCGCGATCGATCATCGCGCGCACGATGCTGCGCGTCGGCGCGTTGGCGCCGAGATAATAGCTGTCCCAGCCGGCCATCTCGAAGAAATCGGCGACCATGCGGATGCCGACCTCGTGCAACTCGCCGCTGACGCAGGTGGCGACCATGGCGCGCCCGCACCGCTCCGTCGCGAAGATGCGCGGATAGAGCATGGACATCACCGCCTGCGTGGCGGCGGTGGCGAAGTGCTCGTGCGCGACGGTGATGCGCCCGGTCTGCCACAGCCGGCCGACCTCGCGCAGCGCCGGCTGGAAGACGTGCAGGTAGGCGTCGCGCACGGTCAACCCGCTCTCGATCCGCTCCAGGACCAGCGCGGTGGCGCGCCGGCGGTCGCCGGCCACCAGCGCGTCGAGGAAGGCGCAGGCGAGGTCCGCGTGCGGCGCTTCCGGGGCGATCAGGCTGGGCGGCGCGGTGCCGACGGACGGCAGCGCCGCCACCGCCGCGTCCACGCAGGCCGCCGCGCGCTCGGCCGCCACACCGCCGACGCGCGCGGTGATCAGGTCGCGCAGCAGGATCAGGCTGTCGGCCATCTCCTCGGCCGGGATGCCCAGGCCGGCGAACAGCACCTTCGCCCAGGCGGCGTAGGCGGCGAACAGGCCCGGACTGTCGGCGCCCACCGCCTCCGCCAGATAGAGAAGGTGATAGCGCACGTCCTCCACGCACTTGTCGCGCCCGACGGCGCCGTAGCGGGCGTAGAGGTCCGGCCAGCGGGCGAACTGCGCCTCGACGGCGGCGCGCGCCAGCTCGTCGCGCATCGCCAGGATCGGGGCACCGGCATGGTCCATCGTGTGCAGGCTCCGCAAGGCCGCCGGCAGGGCTCCGGCCCCAACAATATGGGCCGGCTTCACCGATATGGATAGCACGACGGGCCGGAGTCGGCACTCAAGAACGTGTGAAAGTGCGTGCGTGCCTACCGCATGACGCGAACCGCGGCGGCGGCGTTCGCGGAACCGGTCACCGCCCCTTCTGCATGGCGAAGGTCAGGCGCTTGACGAGGTCGGACTTGGCGACCGGTTTCACCAGATAGCCGGAGATGCCATAGGCGATGGCGCGCTTCACGGTGTCGGCCTCGCGGTGGTTGGTCAGCACGATCACCGGCAGGTCGGCCATCGGGTTTCCGGTCGCCGTGCGCAGCGCGTGCAGCAGGTCCAGCCCGCTCATGCGCGGCATCTCCAGGTCGCAGATGATGAGGTCGACCTCGCCGTCGCAGTTGCGCAGCACGTCCAGGGCGCCCATGCCGTCGGCGGCTTCCCGCACGTTGCGGATCTGCAAGTCGTGCAACAGCCGGCCCACCAGCTTGCGCGTGAAGTCGTCATCCTCGACGAGCAGGATCCGCAGGTCGCCGATGCTGCGCGGCTTGTCGTTGCTGGCGTCCACCGTCATTCCCGATGCCCCCGTCCCGCGGCCCTTTCCACGGGTGCTTACATATTAAGTAGAAGAACCGATGCATCCGGCGCTTGTCCAGGCTTTCCGTGCGTCGGCAAGCCGCGGACGCGGCCCGTGCCCACGGCGTGAATGGCGTGGCATTCGCCGGCGCGAACGCCTATCGTCGGGGTCCGCCGACCGCCGTATCCAAGCCGCCCCGCCGCCGTGCCATCCTCCCCGCCCGACATCCCCGCCCACCGCCCGCCCCCGGCCGTGCCTGAACCGAAGCCGCCCGAACCGCATTTGCCCGAACCTCATCCACCGGGTCCGGGCGTGCTGGGTCCCGAGGTGATGGACATGGTCATGGAGGCGACGAGCGCCGGCATCACGGTGACCGACCCGTCGCGGCCGGACAACCCGCTGGTCTACTGCAACCGCGCCTTCCTGGAGATGACCGGCTACCCGGCCGGGGAACTGCTGGGGCGCAACATGCGCCTCCTCCAGGGGCCCGACACCGACCCGGCGGCGGTGCGCGACATCCGCGCGGGCATCGGGCGCGGCACGCCGGTGGCGGTGGAAATCCTCAATTACCGCAAGGACGGCACGCCGTTCTGGAACGCGCTGACGGTGCGGCCGATCCACGGCCCGGACGGCGCGGTGCGCTGGCACGTCGGCTCCGCCATCGACGTGACGCGCCAGCGCCGGTCGGAGCAGGAGCTGCGCGACGCGCAGGAACAGCTCACCAGGCTGGCCGCCGAGACCTTCGCCCTTGCCGAGGACCTCGACCGCGCCCGCGAGGAGGCGGACGCCGCCCGCGTCGCCGCCGAGAACGCCAGCACCGCCAAGTCGCGCTTCCTGGCGATGATGAGCCACGAGCTGCGCACGCCGATGACGGCGGTGATCGGCATGGGCGACCTGCTGCTGGGCACGCCGCTGACCGACCAGCAGAAAAGCTTCGTCAAGACGCTGCGCTCGTCGGCCGACACGCTGCTGGCCATCCTCAACGACATCCTCGACTTCTCGAAGATCGAGGCCGGGCAACTGGCGCTGGAGGAGATCGACTTCTCGCTGGAACGGCTGGTCGAGGACGCGGTGCAGCTTTTCCTGGTGCGCGCCGCGGCCAAGGGACTGACGCTCAGCGCCTCAATCGCCGACGGCACGCCGGCCTTCGTGCGCGGCGACCCGACGCGGCTGCGGCAGGTGCTGTTCAACCTCGTTTCCAACGCCATCAAGTTCACCGAGCATGGCGCCGTCGAAGTGTGCGTCTGGAGCCCGGAGGAGGACGAGAGCGGCATCACCCTGCGCTTCGAGGTGTCCGACACCGGCATCGGCCTGACGCCGGACCAGCAGTCCCGCCTGTTCGAGGCGTTCGTGCAGGCCGACGTCTCGACCAACCGCAAGTACGGCGGCACGGGGTTGGGGCTGGCGATCTGCAAGCGCCTCGTGCAGGCGATGGGCGGCGAGATCGGGGTGACCAGCGAACCCGGCCGGGGATCGGCCTTCCGCTTCTCCATCCGCGCCCGGCCGGCGCAGGCGACGCCGACCGGCGACCTGATGGTGCGCCCGCCCGTCGAGACGCTGGCGCTGATCGGCGCCGGGAGCGGCAAGGCGCCCACGCGATCGCTGCGCGTCCTGCTGGCCGAGGACAACGACATCAACCGCATGCTCGTCTCCACCATGCTGACGCGCATGGGGCACCGGGTGGAGTCGGTGGCCGACGGGCGCGCCGCGCTGCAGGCCCTGGAGGGCGGCGCGTTCGACCTGCTGCTGCTCGATATGGAGATGCCGGTGATGGACGGCGGGACGACGGCCCGCGCCATCCGCGCCGCGCCGGGCCCGCTGGCGCAGCTGCCGATCATCGGCCTGTCGGCCGACGCCCTGCCCGAGCATCGCGACCGGCACATGGCCGCCGGCCTCGACGCCTACATGACCAAGCCGATCGAGTGGGACGCGCTGGGCGCCCTGATGCTCGACCTCGCCGGCCGCCCGCCGGAAACGCGCCGCGCGCCGGCACCGGCGCCGGCAGCCGGACCGGGCCGCTTCGCGCACCTGCCGCTGGTCGACCGCGTCAAGCTGTCGGAACTGCGCGTGGCGCTGGGTGCCGAGAGCCTCGCCGGCATGCTGCGGCTGATGCCGGAGACCTGCCTGCGCGAGCTGACGGCCATCCGCAATGCCCAGCAGGCCGCCCGCCCCGCCGACATCAAGCAGGCGGCGCACACGCTGGCCGGTCTGGCCGCGAACTTCGGCACGCCGCGTCTGGCCGCCGTGGCGCGCGCCATCAACGACCACCACACGGACGCCGCCGAGGTGGCGGCGCTGCTGCCGCAACTCGAAGCCGCCGTGGCCGACACCAACCGCCTGATCGCCGCCCCCGACGCCGTGCTGCCGCTGGAATAGGGCACCTTCCCCCGCCGCCGGGGTTTACGTCCTGACGGCGGCGGCAGCGGGAAGGTGCGCGTGTTCGACTGGGTCACCGGATTGGTGGAGGGGACCGGCCACTTCGGCGTCTTCCTGCTCATGCTCGTGGAAACGGTGTTTCCGCCGATCCCGTCGGAGGTGGTGATGCCGCTGGCCGGGTTCGTGGCGGCGCGCGGTGAGCTGACCTTCATCGGGGTGGTGCTGGCCGGCACCGCCGGATCCCTGCTGGGGACGGTGCTGTGGTATTGGCTGGGCCGCCGGCTTGGAGCGGCGGGGCTGAAGCGCTTCGCCACGCGGCACGGCCGCTGGCTGACGCTCACCCCGGACGAGATCGACCGCGCCTGCGGCTGGTTCCGCCGCCATTGCGGGGCGGCGGTGCTGTTCGGCCGGATGGCGCCGACGGTGCGCACGCTGATTTCCGTGCCGGCCGGCATCGTCGGCATGCCGTTGCCGCGCTTCCTTGCCTATTCCGCCATCGGATCGGCGGGGTGGACGGCGGTACTGGCCGGTGCCGGCTACCTGCTGGAGGAGGGCTACGCCGCCGTGTCCGGCTATGTGAACCCGGTGTCCAACGCCGTCTTGGCCGCCATCGCTCTCTGGTACCTGTACCGGGTCATCACCTTCCGTCGCCGCGCCGGGCGGCCCAGCCGATAGACATATCCCAAAGGCATATAGCAGGTATTACTAATCATAAGCCTTCTAACTATATTTTAAGGAACCGGGCGCAGGCTTATCCGAGCAATTCAGTCAACAATCGTCCACCCACGAAGGCGGACGACGCTTCGGGAGAGAGTCATGACCGCCGATCGTCCGGTGAACCTTGCCGAGCAGCTCCGTTTTCTGCGCATCGACGACGACGCCCGCGCGGCGCTCGCCGAATTCCGGCCGGTCATCGAGGCGGAATTGCCGGGCATCCTCGACCGATTCTACACGCACCTGCGCGGCTGGCCGCAGATGATGGCGCTGTTCGGCGGAGACGCCGGCATGCGGCACGCGCGCGAGCACCAGTTCCGCCACTGGCTGGAGATCGCCTCCGGCCAGTTCGACGAACGCTATGAAGCCTCCATCCAGCGCATCGGCCACGCCCACCACGTGCGCAAGCTGGAGCCGAACTGGTACATCGGCGGCTATGCCTTCCTGGTCGGCGAACTGCTGAACATCGCCGGCCGGCATTACCGCTCGCGCTGGAACCAGGGCGAGGCGCAGGGGCGCACGGCGCGCCTGCAGCGCGCCCTTCTCCAGGCGGCCATGCTCGACATGAGCCTCGCCATCTCCGTGTACCTTGAGGAAGGCGCGCGCGAACGCCGGCGCCACCGCGAGATGGTGGAGGGGCTGGCCACCACGGTGCGCACGGCGGTGGTCGGGCTGACTTCCTCGGCCGGCGACATGCAGTCCACCGCGCAGGGCATGGCCAGCACCGCCGACCTTTCCAAGCAGCAGGCGGCGGCCGTGTCCGTCGCCGCCGACCAAGCGTCCAGCAACGTCGCCACAGTGGCCGCCGCAGCCGAGGAACTGTCCAGCTCGATCAACGAGATCAGCCGGCAGGTCAGCCAGTCCAGCGCCGTCGCCGGCCGTGCCGTGACCGCCGCCGACCGCACCGACGCCACCGTCCGCAGCCTCGTGGAATCGGCCCAGCGCATCGGCGAGATCGTCAAGCTGATCAACGACATCGCCTCGCGCACCAATCTGCTGGCGCTGAACGCCACGATCGAGGCCGCCCGCGCCGGCGAGGCCGGCAAGGGCTTCGCCGTGGTGGCGAGCGAGGTGAAGAGCCTGGCCACCCAGACGGCGCGGGCGACCGAGGACATCACCACGCAGATCGTCAGCATCCAGAAGGTCACCGGCGACGCGGCCGGCGCCATCCGCGAGATCGGGGCGCTGATCGGCGACATCAACGGCATCACCTCGGCCATCGCGGCGGCTGTCGAGGAACAGGGCGCGGCGACGCAGGAGATCGCCCGCAACGTGCAGGAGGCGGCGGCGAGCGCCAACCAGGTCTCGACCAACATCGCCGGGGTGACGCGCAGCTCCGAGGAGACCGGCCGCGCCGCCACCCAGGTGCTCGACGCCGCGAGCGGTCTGCGGATCGAGGCGCACGCCCTTCAGAACAACGTGGACACGTTCCTGGGCTCCCTGCGCACCGGCTGACCGGCCGCGCGGGAACGCTACTCGGCGGCGTCGGTGCCGCGGCCGACGGCGGCGATGCGTTGCGGGATGAGCGCGTTGATGGTCTGCCGCTGCTCGTCCAGCCGGGCGTTGGCGACGCGGTTCTCCGTCTTCACCTCGACCTCCAGCCGGTTCATCCCGGCTTCCACCCGGTGGACGTCGGCTTCCACCCGATGAAGGTCGGCTTCCACCCGGTGGAGGTCCGCCTTGAGCGCCGCAATGTCGCCCTTCAGCTCCGTCCGGAGGCCATCGAGCTTCGCGTCGACGTTCCGGCCGAGCTGTTCGATGGCCGCGAGGATCAGGTCCGCCTCGTCCATATGCGCTCACCTCTGGCGTGAATGGAGAAAGCATACCATCGTCTCGCGCGCCGGTCGAATCCGTTGCGCCGAATCCGTTGCGCCCGTTGTCGGCCGCCCGCACGATCTGTTAAGGGTGGGCATGACTCGCCGCCGCACCCGCACCCCCGATCCCGACCAGTTCGACCTGCTCGACGTGCCCGAGCCGACGGCCGTGATGATCACCTACTCCGGCCGCGTCGTCGACCTGGAAACGCCCGACTTCAGCCGTTTCGAGATCGAGGACATCGCCCGGCCGCTGGCCTACCAGTGCCGCTTCGTCGGCAACACGCGGGTGTTCTTCTCGGTCGCCCAGCACTGCGTGATGGCAAGCCACCTCTGCCCGCCGGCCTACGCGTTCGACGCGCTGATGCACGACAGCGAGGAGGCGTTCACGGGGGACTGGCCGACGCCGTGGAAGGCGCGCATCGGCCGCGAGGCGATCCGGCAGGCCGTCGCCCCCATCAAGCTGGCGCTGGCGCGGCGCTTCGGCTTCCGCCATCCGGAGCCGAAGCCGGTGAAGGTCGCCGACCAGCGCGCGCTGGCCACCGAACTGCGCGACCTGTGCGCGCCGCACCGCGTCAACTGGCAGGATCTGCCGCCACCGGCCCCGGAGCCCATCGTCCCCCTCGGCCCGGAAGAGGCGATGGCGGCCTTCCTCGCACGCTATCGGGAGCTGAAGGGCGCCTGACGCCCGCCCCCCTTTACGCCCCCCTTACGCCCGGCCGCCCGGCTGTTCCCGCGCGGCGCGGCCGCGACGGCCGGCGGTGCGCATCAGCTCCCCCATGTCCGGCTGGTGGCCGCCCAGGCTTTCGCCGGCGTCGGCCATGCGCTCGGCCAGTTCGCGGATGGCGCCGCGGATCTGTGGGTCGCGGATGTTCTGGAAATAGCGCGCCAGCATCAGCGCCTCGCGCGAGCGCAGGGTGGTCTCGCTCTCCTCGCCGCTGGCGTGCTCGCCACCGGCTTCGGCCTGGGCGGTGCCGCGCTGCTCCAGCCCATCGAAGAACACCGAGACGGGAACCCGGAAGAACTGAGCCAACTTGTACAGCCGGCTCGCCGAGACGCGGTTGAAGCCGCGCTCGTACTTCTGGAGCTGCTGGAAGGTCAGCCCCAGCGCCGAGGCCACGTCGCTCTGCGACAGGCCGGCCAGCATGCGCAGTTCGCGCAGCCGCTGCCCGACGAACACATCGACCTCGTTGAGGCCTTCCTTCTTCTCACGACCGCGTTTTTTCACAGCTTTCCCCCACTGTCGTGCCGCGGCCGCCGCCTGGCCGTGCGGCATCAATCGAGAATTGGGTCGGTGCCGGTGACGCATCCCATCCGCTGGCACATAGTCCCTCAACAGCGAACCTGTGCCGGTCGTCTCCCGGCCCGCATGTCGACGTAACTATGTGCAGATCTATGATCTGTCAACCGGAGCGGGCGCGAATACATCCGAAGACACACATCTTTCCATCGCGTCTACTCCGCTGGTGGTGGCTTGAACCACTTTTGATCGGGCCCGATCGGGGCGGCATGGGCAGAAATCGCGCGCTCTTGGCGAAGGCACCGGTGGATTCGCCCGCGCCGCGCCGCGCCGGGGCGCGGCAAACGCGCGCGGGTAGGCATGTTTTGCCTACCACTGGGCAAAATCTGCCCAGGAATTAACACTCTCTTCATCAAGACGTCCCTAGCATGCACACCGTGAAGAACCACCGGCGCGGATTTTGCACACGCCATGCTGCGCGTGCGAAATGGCCTTACCCAGGCGCCGGGGGACAGCCGCTCGGGGACGTCGCGTGAACAACCTGCTGCAGACCTTGCGCAATCTGGGGCCGGCGCGCCTGGCGGCGATCGGCGGCGTCGGCATCCTGCTGATCGGCTTCTTCATCTACCTGACCACGCGCCTGTCCACCCCGGAGATGGAACTGCTGTACGCCGACCTGCAGGCGTCGGACGCGGCGGCCATCGCCAAGAAGCTGGACGAGGCGAAGATCCCCTACAAGGTCGACAAGGGGGGCACCAAGATCAGCGTCGCCGCCGACCAGGTCGGCCCGGTGCGCATGAAGATGGCCGAGGCCGGGCTGCCGTCCGGCGGCTCCGTCGGCTACGAGCTGTTCGACAAGGGCGAGGGCTTCGGCGCCACCAGCTTCATCCAGAACATCAACCACCTGCGCGCGCTGGAAGGCGAGATGGCGCGCACGGTGGGCACGCTGGCCGGCGTGCAGCAGGCGCGCGTGCACCTCGTGCTGCCCAAGCGCGAGATGTTCGCCCGCACGCAGAACCCGGCGACCGCCAGCGTCTTTCTGAAGCTGCGCCCCGGCGCCCAGCTGTCGCGCGAGAACATCATGGCGATCCAGCACCTGATCGCCGCCTCCGTGCCGAACCTGGAACCGACGCAGATCTCCATCATCGACGACAAGGGCAAGCTGCTGGCCCGCGGCATGGGCCAGAACAGCGAAAGCCTGCTGGCCGCCAACGCCGAGGAGAAGAAAACCTCCTACGAGGGGCGGCTGGCCCGCACCATCGAGGATCTGGTCGGCCGCACCGTCGGCTACGGCAAGGTGCGCGCGGAGGTGTCCGCCGACCTCGACTTCGACCGCATCAGCACGCAGTCGGAGATCTTCGATCCGGAAAGCCAGGTGGTGCGCTCGACCCAGACGGTGAACGAGAGCAACGACAGCCAGGACCGCGACCCGCTCCAGCCCGTCACCGTCGACCAGAACCTGCCCACCGCCCAGGCCAGCAGCAACAACAACAACGGCGCCATCTCCTCGAACAAGCAGGCGCGCAACGAGGAGACGATCAACTACGAGATCTCCCGCACCAGCAAGACCCACGTCCGCGAAAGCGGGCAGGTCCGCCGGCTGTCGGTGGCGGTGCTGGTGGACGGCGTCTACGCGCCCAACCCGGACGGCGGCCGCCCCACCTACCAGCCGCGCAACGAGCAGGAGATGGAGAGCATCCGCGCGCTGGTGCGCTCCGCCGTCGGTCTGGACGCGGTGCGCGGCGACACGCTGGAGGTGGTGAACATGCGCTTCACCACCCCCGAGGATGAATTCGCCAAACCGGAGGAACTGTTCTTCGGCATGAACAAGGACGACCTGTTCCGCATCGCCGAGATGGTGGTTCTCGGCATCGTCGCCGTGCTGATCATCCTGCTCGTCATCCGCCCACTCATCACCCGCGCGTTCGAGAAGGCCGACGCGCAGGAAGACGACGAGATGGACCGGCTGCTCACCGACCAGAGCGGCATGCCCGCCGCGCTGGCCGGCCCGACCGGCGCGCTCGCCCAGGATCTGGCGCTGGAAGCCGCGCAGGCCGACGAGGAGCTGGAGCAGATGATCGACATCAACCGCGTCGAGGGCCGCGTGCGCGCCTCCTCGCTGCGCAAGGTCGGCGAGATCGTCGAGAAGCACCCGGAGGAAGCCGTCTCCATCCTGCGCAACTGGCTGTACCAGGAGAGCTGACGTGAGTTCCGTCCGCAAGTTCACCTTCGACGAGTCCTTCGACGTCGACGCGCCCGGGCAACCGTCGCTCGGCTACGCCTACGAGGAGGACCTGCCGCCGGAGCCCGAGCCGGAGCCCGAGGTCCCGCCGCCGCCCACCTTCTCGCAGGAGGAGCTGGACGCGGCCCGGCAGGAGGGCTACCGCGAGGGAGAATCGGCCGGCCGTGGCGCCGGCTACGGCCAGGGCTTCGGTGACGGGCGCAACGCCGGCCTCGCCGAAGGGCAGACCGCCGGCCGCGCCGCCATGGAGCAGGACGCCGCCGTCCGCCTCGCCAACGCCCTGGACCGCATCGCCGGCGGCGTCGGCAACCTGATCGCCGAGCGCGACGCCCTCAACGCGGCGCGCCGCGACCAGCCCGTGCACATCGCGCTCGCCATCGTGCGCAAGCTGTTCCCCGAGCTGTCGCGCCGCGGCGGCGCCATGGAGGTGGAGGGCATGGTGCGCACCTGCCTGACCGAGCTGCTGGACGAGCCGCGCCTCGTGGTGCGCTGCGCCGAGGACATGATCGAACCGGTGCGCGAGCGCCTG
>DASWVP010000454.1:0-18782 GCA_036401175.1 Azospirillum sp.
CACGTCCCCAACTCCCCACTTGCATAAGCGCCCGCGCCGGCACAGTATCGTAACGTTACGAAATGGTCTGGTTGACCAGACTAGGAGTTTGTACGATGTTGATGGTGAACGTCTACGAAGCCAAGACGCAGCTCTCGCGCCTCATCGAGCGTGCGCTTGATGGGGAAGAGGTGGTGGTCGCGAAGGCGGGCCAGCCACTCGTGCGTCTCGTGCCGTTCCAGGCGGCCGAGCAGCCGCGCCGTCCCGGCGGCGCGACCGTCTGGATGTCGGAGGATTTCGACGCGCCGCTCGGTGGCGAATTCGATCGGGCATTCCGTGGTGACGGCGCGTGAAGCTTCTGCTCGATACCCACGCTTTTCTGTTTTGGACCAGTGACGATCCACGGCTTCCACCGGCGGCGCGCGAGGCCATCGCCGATCCGAGTTCGCTGGTGTTCCTGAGTGCCGCGTCGGTTTGGGAGATCGGCATCAAACGGGCCAAAGGCCGCCTGCGCACCAGTTTCAGCGACACGATGGAGGAGGCGGCCCGGCACCACTTCGTCGAGTTGCCGATGACGGCGGCTCATGCGGCGGGCGCCGCCGAACTGCCGTCGCATCACGAGGACCCTTTCGACCGAATGCTGATTGCGCAGGCGCGGGCCGACGGTTTGGTCCTCGTGACCGGCGATTCGATCATTCCCCGGTACGGCGTGCGGTGCTTGTGGAACCGTGGGTAACCTTCAGACCAGATCATCCACGTCCACGGCCAGCGCCTCGGCCAGAGCCTTCGCCGCGCCGATGGATGGCCGGCGAGCGCCGGTTTCCAACTGCGACAGGTAGGGCTTGGTGATTCCCGCCTTGCCGGCGAGCTGTTCCTGCGTCAGGCCCCGGTAGTCCCGATAGACCCGGATGGGGCTCTCGCCGTCGATGATGCGGTTTGCATAGGCGGCGGGAATGAACTCCTGCGCCGTTGCCTTTGCGCGGTCGTAGGCGCGGATACTTTCCTGATTTTCACTCATCATGCGGCCGAGCAGAAATACGGACACATCTCCAATTCGTTATGCCCGGGCACCCACGCACCTCGGATTGGTCGGAGTGCGTGGATAGCCGGGACAAGCCCGGCCAAGACGGTGGAAGGGTGTTGACGGCTTGCGGTGCGTCAATCTTTGCGTTCGATGGCATCACCCCACCCCCCGGATCTTCATCTCCGGCGCCTGGAACTCGCGGGCCGCCTGATCCAGCGGTTCCAGCAGCGGCAGGTCCATGCCTTCCGGCGCCACCTGCAGGTCGCGGAAGCGGCGCGCGCTGACCAGGACGCGGGATTCCAGGCTGCCCACCGCCTTGTTGTAGCAGCCCACCGCCTTGCCCAACTGGCCGCCCAGCGCCTCCATATGGCCGCCCAGGTCGCACAGGCGCTTATACAGCTCGGCCCCCAGCACGCTGATTTCGCGGGCGTTGTCGGCCAGCCGCTCCTGCCGCCAGCCGTAGGCGACGGCGCGCAGCAGGGCGATCAGCGTGGTTGGCGTGGACAGGATCACGCGGTGGTCGATGCCCGCCTCGATCAGCGCCGGGTCGTGCTCCAGCGCCGCCGAGAAGAAGTTTTCGCCGGGCAGGAACAGCACGACGAACTCCGGCGTGTCGTCGAACTGGTCCCAGTACGCCTTGGCGCCCAACTGCTTCATGTGGTCGCGCACATGGCGGGCGTGGCGGGTCAGGGAATGGCGCCGCGCCCCGTCGTCGGCCCCCTGGATGCCGTCCAGGTACGCCTCCAGCGGCGTCTTGGCGTCCACCACGATGGTCTTGCCGCCGGGCAGGCGGACGATCAGGTCGGGGCGCAGCCGGCCGCCCTCGGCCGCCACGCTGGCCTGCTCGAAGAAGTCGCAGTGGTCGAGCATGCCGGCCATCTCGACAACGCGGCGGAGCTGGATCTCGCCCCAGCGGCCGCGGGCGGCCGGCGTGCGCAAGGCGCGCACGAGGTTGCCGGTCTCGGCGCGGAGCTGGTTCTGCGTGTCCAACAGCGAGACGACCTGCTGCTTCAGCCCCTCGTAAGCGCCGGCGCGGGCGGTCTCCATCGCCTGGATTTGCGCGTCCATCTTCTCCAGCGAGGCGCGCACGGGGGCGACCACGTCGCCGATGGCCGCCTGCCGCTTTTCCAGGTCGCCCTTGGCCTGCTCCTGGAACGACGACAGAGCCTCCTTGGCGAGGTCGAGGAAGCTCTGGTTGTTGTGGCGCAGCGCCTCGGCCGACAGCGCCTTGAAGGCGTCGGACAGCGACACCTGCGCCTGTTCCAGCAGGTCCAGCTTTTCCCGGCTCGCCGCGCGCTCCTTGGTGAGGGTTGTGGTCAGCTCCGCCTGCCGCTCGCGCGACGCTGCCAGTTCGACCTGCAGCCGGGCGATCTGGCGGTCGCGCTGGGCGATGCCGCCGCGCAACTCCTCCTCCATGCGTTCGCCGAGGTCCAGGCGGGTGGCCAACTCGGCGTGCTCGGCGGCGTCGCGCGCGGCGCTGCCGCGCAGCAGCGCCCACGCCGTGCCCATGCCCAGCAGGAGGCCGATCGCCAGCGAGACGACGTCGAACGCGAACTGCATGCCCGTACCCTTACCAAGGCGCCGCCACCGGAGTGCTGCCCCGCAGCCTAGACGATCGGCCGATGGATGAGAACAGGCAATGAACAAAGACGCTGCCGAAGGGCCGGCTTGCCCGCTTCGTCCGGATGCGCCATATGGGAGCGCATGTCCGACGATTCCTCTTCCGACGGGCCGCAGGGCGGCCCCCGCGTCCGCGCCGTCCCGCCCGGTGACGACCGCGAGCGGCTGACCTGCCCCGATTGCGGCTACGTCGCCTACCAGAACCCGCTGGTGGTCGTCGGCTCGGTCGCCGTGTGGGAGGACCGCATCCTGCTGTGCCGCCGCGCCATCCCGCCGCGCCGGGGATACTGGACGCTGCCCGCCGGCTTCATGGAGGAGCACGAGACGGTGATGCAGGGCGCCGCCCGCGAAGCGTGGGAGGAGGCGCGCGCCCGCATTGAGATCGACGCGCTGCTCGCCGTCTACGACATCCCGCGCATCAGCCAGGTGCAGATGATCTTCCGCGCGCGGCTGTTGACGCCCGACGTGGAGCCGGGACCGGAAAGCCTGGATGTCGGCCTGTTCCGCTGGGACGAGATCCCCTGGGCCGACATCGCCTTCCCCACCGTGCACTGGGCGCTGCGCGAGCACCGCGCGCGCCTGGGCCGCAGCGACTTCGCCCCCGCCGTCAACCCCGCGCCGGACGTGGCGGCGCGGTGGGAGACGATGCTGTAAGCGGGGCGGAGGCTACCGGTCCGCGCCCAGCGCGGCGCCGATCACGTTCTTGTTCACCAGGGACACGGCGCGGGCGTAGGCGTGCCCGATGTGGCAATCCGTGACGCGCTTGTCGCTTTTGAACAGGGTGATCGCCGAATCCATGTAGATCCAGCCGCTCAGGTGCCGGTTGGCGATCTCGGTGGGGTTTAGGACGCCCAGCGTGGCGCTGACGATGGTGGCGAGCAGCGCCGTGAAGGACTTGAACTTGAACCGCTCGCCGTCGCTCACGAGGCTGGATGCGGCGATGGCGCCCAGGACGACCGAGGCGATCGTGAAGAACAGGCCGAGGTAGTGCCACGTCAGGTAGTTCGCGATCCAGCGGTCCTGTTCGGGCTGGAAGGGGTTCGGCATCTTCCGCCGCTCTTGCAGGCTGATCGCCGCAAGCTCCTCCTTGCTCGGGGTCGGGCATTCGGAAATGTCGGCCGCGAAGTCGAGGAGCGGCGACGCCGGCATCTTCGCCGCCGCGCCGGCCTGACCGTTCGTCGGGCTCTCCTGGGCGACGGCGACGGTCGACGCCGCGCATGACAGCAGCACGGCGAGGGCGAAGGCGATCACCGGCAAAAGACGCGGCGCGTGCGTCATCATAAACCTCTGGGCGGGAGTTCTCCTGCATCGGACAGTATGAAGGCACGCATAGGCGCGTAAAGGTATTTCGCATAAATTGCGAACAGTCGCGGCGAACAGCCGGGGGCTATTCCGCCGGGAACTTGGCCACCAGATCGCGCTCCTTCCGGCCGCGCTTCACGGTGACCGGCAGCCAGGTGCCGGGCGCCTGGCGCTGCACGATGGCGGTGAGGTCGGACGGCGTGCGGATCGCGGCGCCGGCCGCGGCGACCACCACGTCCCCCGTGGCGAAGCCGGCCTTGGCGGCGATGCTACCCTCCTGCACCTTGCCGATCCGCACGCCGCCGCCGGTCGGCTCCAGCAGGACGCCCAGGCGCGGCTTGGGCGACGCGGCGGCCTCGCGGGTGTCGAGACCGAAGACGGCGTCGGCGATGGTGCCGTTCAGCGTCGCGCAACGGCGCGCGCCGTCCCACGGCAGCAGCACCAGCGCGTCCTTGAGGCCCAGGTCGGCCAACTGGTTGGGCACGCCGAAGCGGTCCTGGACGTGGCCGGCGCCCATCAGCGCCACGACGGTGCGTCCGCCGTCGCGGTGGGTGGCGGCGATGCGTTCGGCCATGGCGCGGTCCCACACCGACTGCGCCTCGACGAAGCGGCGGAATTCGGGCGCGTCGCGGTCGGGCTTCCCGTTCTTGCCGTCGCGGTCGTGCGCCGCCAGCACGGCGGCGAGGTGGTCGAGGTAGGCGTCGGACGGCGCGGCGGGCGTGCCCACGCCTTCGCGTTCGGATTCGGGGATGGCGGCCCAGCCCTCCTTGCCGGTGCGCGCGACCAGCGCGCGGTCGACGTTCAGCGCCACCAGCGGCAGCCGGTTCATGCGGGCGAAATGCAGCACCGGCAGGTAGAACTGCGCGTCGTAGCCCCACACCGTGGCCCAGTCGGACTCCTTCAGGAAGGCGGCCTCGGTCAGTTCGCCGGCCACCCAGCGGTCGAGCACCGGCTGCTTGGCACGCGGGAACATTTCCAGCCCGATGGCGAGGTTGGGGTTCAGCGCGTGGATGGCGGCCAGCGTCTGGAACTGCCAGCGGTGCTGCTCCGCGTCGTCGTGCCGCTCGCCCAGCAGGACGGCGGACGCCGCCGCCGCGCGCTTCAGCAGGTCGGCCCCGGCGAGCGGCTGCCCCCGGCCGTCGGCCCAGACGCCGGGCTTGACGCAGGCCGCGCCCACCGCCGGCGTTTCGGCGTTCGGGGCGGCGCCCGGATTGGCTTCGGCGGCCATGCAGCCGGTCAGCAGCAGGGCGAGGAACAGTCGGTGCGGCGCCAAGGGAAACCTCCGGACGGGCGGGACGGGTTCCCACAAGGTTGGGCAGGGACGGCGGCGGATCAACCGCCGCGTTGCCGGTTTCGCACGTTCGGCTACGGCTTCCTTCCGGACGGCGTCCGCGCTAGCATGGCGGCATGCCGCACCGCAAGACCGTCATCCTCACCGGCGCCAGCCGGGGCATCGGCCACACCACCGTCGGACGCTTCAGCGCCGAGGGGTGGCGCGTCATCTCCTGCTCGCGCGAGGACGTGCCGGCGCACTGCCGCCGCGACGCCAACTGGACGCACCACATCCCGGCCGACCTGTCGGACCCCGCCAGCCGCGCCCGCTTCGTCGAGGAGGCGAACCGCGCGCTGGACGGCGACCCACTGCACGCGCTGATCAACAACGCCGGCGTGTCGCCCAAGACGCCGATCAAGGAACGGCTGGGCTGCCTGAACGGCGACATCGCCGGCTGGTACCGGGTGTTCGAGCTGAACTTCTTCGCGCCACTGGTTCTGGCGCGCGGCTTCGCCGGCCCGCTGGCGCGCGGCAAGGGGGCCATCGTCAACGTCACCTCGATCGCCGGGCACGCCGTGCACGCCTTCGCCGGATCGGCCTATTCCACCTCGAAGGCGGCGCTGTCCGGCCTGACGCGCGAGATGGCGGTGGAGTTCGCCGAGATCGGCGTGCGCGTCAACGCTGTGGCGCCGGGCGAGATCGAAACCGCGATGACCGGGCCGGAGTACGACGTGCTGCTGCCGCGCATCCCGATGAACCGCATGGGCACGCCGGACGAGGTCGCCTCGGTGATCTACCAGCTGTGCAGCTCGGATTTCGGCTACGTCACCGGCACCGAAGTGTTCATCACCGGCGGGCAGCATCTGTTTTGACGCGTAGGTTGGCGCCAAGCGCCAACCTACGGCGTCGTGGTCTCACCCCAGATTGAACCTCGTCACCGTGGCGGCGAAGTCTTCGCCGAAGTGCTCGCCGACGCGGATGACGGCCACGCCCGGCGGAATTTCCTTCAGCGCCGGGTTGTCCAGGCTCATGGAGGTGAGCAGCGCCATCGGCACGTGGCGGGTGATGCTCATGGCGTGCAGGCCGCGGATGAGGTCCAGGCCGGACAGGCCGTCCATCACCAGCGACGCGATCAGCATGTCCGGCGGCACGCGCACGGCGAGGCTGATCGATTCGATCGGGTCGTTCACCGTCACCGTGCGGAAGCCGCAGGCCGCCAGCTCGCCGCCGACCTTCTTCGCCACCACCTTCGACGGCGTCACCAGCATGATCTCGACGTTGCGGATTTCCACGTCGGTGACGTCGAACTTATAGCGCACGGGCAGGGCGCGAATGATCTGGTTGGTCTCGGCCAGGGCCGGCTGCTCGGCGCGGTCCACCAGTTGGGAGATGCGGTCGAGGAAAACCTCCAGGTCGGTGATCTCGCGGTCGGCCAGCCGGGTGACGCCGCTCAGGTAATCCTCCAGCCGGTGCGCGATCAGGCTCACCGCCGGATAGCCGAAGGAGGTGCCCATGCCCTTGAAATTGTGCGCCTCCAGCCGCAGCAGGCCGATGACCTCGGCGTCGGTGCGGGCACCCTTGGCGAAGCTATTCACGCCGTCGTACATCACCTGCAGGCGGTCGCGGGCATCGTCGACGAATTCGACGCGCAGGCGGTCTTCGAGGTCATCGGTGAGCGCTTTGGCCATAGGTGCGTTTCCGAGCTGGTTGGGCTTCGATTCTTGTGCGGCCGAGCATACAACGGAAATTGCGGACGAAACAAACGCACTCGCGCCACGCCGGCGCGATCGGGGCGCGCCGGTTCGCCGCAGGGTGGCGGAATCGAGTCAGGCGGTGGGGTTCGGATGGCGGGGATCAGGCCTTGGCCAGCAGGTCGTTGAACCACGCCAGCCGCGCCTCGGCCTGCGCCACGTCGTGGTCGAGCCACGCGGCGAGGTGGCCGGTGTCGCCGCCGTGGTGGCGCTTCAGGTCGGCCAGCCGCGCCAGCTCGGTCTCGTGCAGCATGACGAGGTGGTCGATCTGGTCGCGCTGCGACTCGACGTCCAGCAGGTACAGGAAGCGCAGCTTCAGCGCGACGGCCAGCTTGTTGAAGCCGTCGGTGGAGGGCAGGCGCACGTTGGCGCGGATCAGCGTGGTGAACTCCGCCCGGCCGGCCGGGGTGGGGCCGAGCAGCGCGTTGTCCTCCATGCCGGTGCCGTCCAGCGCCTCGATCAGGCCCTCGTAGCGCAGCATCTCCAGCGAGGTGCCCATCAGGTCGAGCGACGGCCCCATGATGCGGTCGAGGAAGTGGCGCACCGACGATGCCAGATCGGCATAGCGCATCGACCCGCCCTGGATCAGCGTCCCCAGCACGGCGAGCCGCACGGCCTCTTTCGGCATCAGCGAGTTGTCGCGGTACATGGCAATCCCCGGCGCATGGATGGTCCAGCTCCCTTAAGGTAAGCGCGACCGGCTCGCAAGTCCAGCGGTCAAGCGGCATAGGGGGCAATGGTGTCCGGGCCGGAAGCGGTTTTCGCTCCCCCGCAAGGCGGCTTGGCCGGCGCGGCGGGGCGGGATAGGATCGGGGATCCTTCCTGGCGCTGCGGCGGGGCTTCGATGCGCACCAATCCCGAGTTTCCCAACCTCTTCGTCCTCGATCACCCGCTGATCCAGCACAAGCTCACGCTCATGCGCGACCACGAGCGCTCGACGGGCGGCTTCCGTACGTTGCTGCGCGAGATCTCGCTGCTCATGGGCTACGAGATCACCCGCGATCTGCCGCTCACCACCGAGCGGATCGAGACGCCGCTGTGCGCCATGGACGCGCCGGTCATCGCCGGCAAGAAGCTGGCCATCGTGCCGGTTCTGCGCGCCGGCCTGGGCATGGCGCAGGGCCTGCACGAGCTGGTGCCCTCGGCGCGCGAGGGGCACATCGGCCTGTACCGCGACCACGACACCAAGCAGCCGGTCGAGTATCTGGTCAAGCTGCCGGAGGCGGAGGGGCGCCTGTTCATCGTCGTCGATCCCATGCTGGCGACCGGCAATTCCGGCGTGCACGCCTGCGACGTGCTGAACCGCCACGGCGTCGACGACGGCGACATCCGCTTCATGGCGCTGGTGGCGGCGCCGGAGGGCGTGCGCACCTTCCATGCCGCGCACCCGCGCATCAAGGTGTTCACCGCCGCGCTGGACAGCCACCTGAACGAGAACGCCTACATCGTCCCCGGCCTGGGCGATGCCGGCGACCGCATGTTCGGCACGAAGTGACGGGGCATTGTTGCGCGGGCCGGAACGGCGTTGTCCGGCCGGCGGGGTTTTTCCACGGGGTGGGACGGATTAGGTAAGGGGTGTTCGTTTCAGCCCTTTTCGGGAGTCCGCCATGAGCACGCCGCCGTGCACGCCGCCATCCGCCGAAATCCGTCCCGTCCTGGCCGCCGTGGCGGGCATGGAGACGTCGGACGGGGCCGGCGTCAGCCTGACGCGCCTGCTGGGCACGCCGCGGCTGCGCACGCTGGACCCGTTCCTGATGCTGGACTTCTTCGGCTCCGACCAGCCGCAGGAGTACATCGCCGGCTTTCCCGAGCACCCGCACCGCGGTTTCGAGACGGTCACCTACATGCTGGCCGGCCGCATGCGCCACGCCGACAGCCACGGCCACGAGGGCGTCATCGAGACCGGCGGCATCCAATGGATGACCGCCGGGCGCGGCATCCTGCATTCCGAGATGCCGGAACAGCGGGACGGCCTGCTCAAGGGCTTCCAGCTGTGGATCAACCTGCCGGCGCGCCTGAAGATGAGCGAGCCGCGCTACCAGGAGGTTCCCGCCGCCGGCATCCCGGTGGAGGCGCGCGAGAACGGCGTGACGGTCAAGGTCATCGCCGGCACGACGTCGCGCGGCACCGCCGGCCCGGTGCAAGCGGACGCCGCCGACGCCCGTTACTTCGACGTGACGCTGCCGCCCGACGCGTCCTTCGCCGAGGCGCTGCCGGAGGATCACAGCGCCGCGCTGGTCGTGTTCGAGGGCGCGCTGAGCGCCGCCGGAACCCCGGTGGAGGCGCTCAGCGTCGCCGTGTTGGGTGCGGGCGCGCGGGCCGGGGCCACGGCGGGGCCGCGGGGTGCCCGCTTCCTGCTGCTGGCCGGCCGGCCGTTGCGGGAGCCTGTCGCCTGGGGCGGCCCGTTCGTCATGAACACCCGCGAGGAGGTCATGCAGGCCTTCCGCGACTTCGAGGAGGGGCGGTTCTAGCGAGCGCTTGCGCCGGCCGGCGTGCGCCGACAGTATGCGGGCATGTCGAACGCGCTCGTCCCCTTCGCCGGTCCGCTGTACGAGCGGGACCACGCCGCCTGGCTGGAACAGCAGGCGCGGCTGCTGCGGGCCGGGCAGGTGGCGGCGATCGATGCGCCGCGGCTCGCCGGGGAGCTGGAAGCCATGGGCCACGCCGAACGCCGCGCGCTGGGACTGCTGCTGAAGACGGCGATCGAGAACCTGCTGAAGTGGCGCTTCCAGCCGGAGCGGCGCTCGGAAGTCTGGCGGCGGGCCGTTCATCAGGCGCGCGACGGCATCGAGGACATCCTCGACGCCAGCCCCATGCTGCGCTCCGACCTGGAAGCGCTGGTCGAGCGCAACTACCGGCGCGCCGTGCGCGACGCCGCCTCGGACACCGGTCTGGCCGAAACGGCCTTTCCGGCCGCCTGGCCGTTCGCCGTGGAAGACATCCTGTTCGGCGCCTTCTGAGCGCCGCCGCCCCCGTGACCTCGCGTCCCGCCCCGCCATTTTTGCAAGACTTCGCTTGCGGGTATGCTCATGGCGGATATCATAAGCCTCCGAGGTAATTCTTTTTTGGTTGCGAGGGGGTTGGTGGTATGCGCTGGACGGCGGTTCTGACCATGTGTGCGGCGCTTCTTGGCGCGTTCTCCCCGAAAACCGCCGATGCCCTGGACGTGGCCAAGGCCGCCGCGGAATTCGGCCAGGAAGGCACCTGGACCAACTTCTGCGACATCGACCGCATGACCGACTCCAGGGCCTGCCGTCTGGCGGTCTACCGCCTGTTCGACGACGGCAAGGATGTAGGCTTCATCGCGCTCAGCGTCATCCCCACGGGCAACGACTACCACCTGTTCCTGACGTCCAGCCAGGGCATGATCGACAGCTGCGCCATCCGCGTCGACCGCCAGCCGCGCATCGAGTCGCGCATCGCCACCATCAACATGTGCATGTTCCCGAACTTCATGTCCGGCCGCATCCTCGACCAGTTCAAGAACGGCTCCACCGTGCTGGTGCGCGTCAATTTCACCCGCGCCGGCAAGCGCGACATCGACTTTTCGCTGAACGGCTTCAGCAAGAACTTCGAGGAAATGCAGCGCAGCCTGCAATAGTGGGTGTCCGTTGGGTTTTCGCTGCGCTCAACCCAACCTACGGGAACGTTTCCTGTAGGTTGGGTTGAGGCGGCAGCCGCAAAACCCAACGTCGTGCATTACGTCCGCCGCCCGGCACCCGGCCCGCGCCGGTCGTCCTCGTCGAACAGTTCGGCCAGCTTGTTCATCACCGTGCCGCCCAGTTGCTCGGCATCGACGATGGTGACGGCGCGGCGGTAATAGCGCGTCACGTCGTGGCCGATGCCGATCGCCACCAGCTCCACCGGCGAGCGCGTCTCGATGTACTGGATGACCTCGCGCAGGTGGCGCTCCAGGTAGTTGCCGGCGTTGACCGACAGGGTCGAATCATCGACCGGTGCGCCGTCGGAGATCACCATCAGGATGCGCCGCTGCTCGGGCCGGGCGATCAGGCGGTTGTGCGCCCACATCAGCGCCTCGCCGTCGATGTTCTCCTTCAGGATGCCTTCGCGCAGCATCAGGCCCAGGTTCTTGCGCGCGCGCCGCCACGGCTGGTCGGCCGCCTTGTAGACGATGTGGCGCAGGTCGTTCAGGCGGCCGGGGTTGGCCGGTTTGCCGTGGCTCAGCCAGTGTTCGCGCGCCTGTCCGCCCTTCCAGGCGCGGGTGGTGAAGCCCAGAACCTCGACCTTCACCGCGCAGCGCTCCAGCGTGCGGGCCAGGATGTCGGCGCTCATGGCGGCGATGGTGATCGGCCGGCCGCGCATGGAGCCGGAATTGTCGATCAGCAGCGTCACCACGGTGTCGCGGAAGTCCATCTCCTTCTCGCGCTTGTAGGACAGCGGCACCGCCGGGTTGACGACGATGCGCGACAGCCGTGCCGCGTCCAGCAGCCCTTCCTCCAGGTCGAACTCCCAGGTGCGCTGCTGCTTGGCCAGCAGGCGCCGCTGCAGGCGGTTCGCCAGCTTGGAAATGACGCCCTGCAGGTGCTGGAGCTGCTGGTCGAGCATCAGGCGCAGGCGCGCCAGCTCGTCCGGGTCGCAGAGCTGGTCGGCGGCCACCACCTCGTCGAACTGTGTGGTGAAGGCCTTGTAGGCGTTGGGATCGACGTCGTTGCGGCGGTTGTGCTCGGGGCGCCAGGGGTAGCCGGGGCCGGCCGGCTCCTCCGCCCCTTCGCCCTCGCCCAGGTCGCCTTCACCTTCCTCGCCGCCGTCTTCCGCCCCCTCGCCGTCGTCTGATTCCTGCGTCTGCTGGGAGGTCAGCGAATCGGCCTCGGTGGTGACGTCCTCCCGGCCGCGGGTCTGGCCTTCGTTCGGCTCGCTCTCGTTCTCTTCGGAGGATTTCTCGTCCTGGTCGTCCTCGTCGCTGCTGTCGGGCTCCTGCCCGACCTCCATGTCCAGCTCGGCCAGCAGCTTGCGCACGGCGTGGGCGTAGGCGTCCTGGTCGGCCATCACGTCGGTCAGGCCGTGCAGGTCGTGCTTCAGCTTCTGCTCGACCCACGGGCGCCACAGCTCGACCATGCGTTGCGCCGAAGCCGGCGGGGCGGCGCCGGTCATCGCCTCGCGGGCGATCAGGCGCAACGCCTCGGGCAGCGGCGCCTGCTCGCGCTCGGTGATCTTGTCGAGGCCCTGGCGGTGGTAGCGCTCGTCGAGCGCGGCGTCCAGGTTGGCGGCGACGCCGGTCATGGCGCGCGCGCCCAGCGCCTCGCAGCGCGCCTGCTCCATGGCGTCGAAGGCGGCGCGCGCCGTGTCACCCAGCGGCAGGCGCTGCGCGTGAATGGCGCTGTCGTGGAAGCGCAGCCGCAGCGCCACGGCGTCGGCCGCGCCGCGCAGCGTGGCGATGTCGTGCGGGTTCAGGTCGCGCGCCGGCAGCGGCACGCGCACCCGCGCCCCGATGACGCCCGGCGGGTCGGAGGAGAAGCCCACCTGCACGTCCTCCCGCCCGGCGAGCGCGCGCACGGCGGCGGTGGTGGAGCGCTTGAAGACCTCGACGGGGGATTCGCGTTCGGACATGGATCGGCTTCAGGTCAGGAGCTGGAAATCGGCAAGACGCGCGGCCTTGCGGTCGAAGGTGAGCGTGGTGGAGCAGCCGTGCGTTCGGTTGGTGACGGCGATGAGGGCGTCGGAAAAGTCGATCGGGCCACCCTCATAGGCGTGCAACGCGGACCGCGCCGCATCCTCGTCTTCGACGGCGAGGGCCTCGTTATTGAGGACGCGCACGAGATACCCGCAGATATCCTGACGGCTCTTGCGGAAGACGCTTTCCAACACCCAGACGAACTCCACGAGGGCAATTCGATTGACCCAGCAGCGCAGCCCGGAGGCGGCGGCGCGATGGACCGCCGCCCGAACCTGCGCCGCCTGATCGGCGTCATCCTCGATGACCAGCCGAAGGAGGGTGTTGGTGTCCAGCCCGATCACCGGCGCAGAAACCTTTCGGCCGCGCGCCGACGGATCGCCTCGTCCATCTCCTCCTGCGACACCGGGCGGTGGAATGTGCCGCCGATGCCGATCAGGTCGTCGAGGGTGTAGCGTTTGCGCGGGTGCGCCTCGTCCGCACCGGCTGCGGCCGCATCGTCCGCTTCCGGCACCAGCACGGCGGTGTGCTTCGCGGTGTCGACGTCGATCCGCACGCGGTCGCCGGGCTTGAGGCCGAGCCGGTCGCGGACGTCTTGCGGCAGAGCGATCTCGCCGTTCGGCCCGACCTCGATGTAGCCCATGGCGACCTCCTCATACCAGGTTTACGGCCACCCCCGTCTCCGGCAGTTCGGTGCCGAAGCAGCGCTGGTAGTACTCAGCCACGGCCGGGCGCTCGACCTCGTCGCACTTGTTCAGGAAGGTGATGCGGAAGGCGAAAGCCACGTCGCCGAAGATCTCGGCGTTCTGCGCCCAGGTGATCACCGTGCGCGGGCTCATCACCGTCGAGACGTCGCCGTTGATGAAGCCCTGGCGCGACATGTCGGCCAGACGCACCATGGCGCTCACCGTCTCGCGGCCCTTGGGGGTGTCATAGCTCGGCACCTTGGCCAGCACGATCTCCACCTCCGCGTCGTGCGGCAGGTAGTTCAGCGTCGCCACGATGTTCCAGCGGTCCATCTGGCCCTGGTTGATCTGCTGCGTGCCGTGATAGAGGCCGGTGGTGTCGCCCAGGCCCACGGTGTTCGCCGTGGAGAACAGGCGGAACGCCGGGTGCGGCCGGATCACGCGGTTCTGGTCGAGCAGCGTCAGCTTGCCCTCCACCTCCAGCACGCGCTGGATGACGAACATCACGTCGGGACGGCCGGCGTCGTATTCGTCGAAGACCAGCGCGCAGGCGTGCTGCAGCGCCCAGGGCAGGATGCCCTCGCGGTATTCGGTGACCTGCTGGCCGTCGCGCAGCACGATGGCGTCCTTGCCCATTAGGTCGATGCGGCTGATGTGGCTGTCCAGGTTGACGCGGATGCACGGCCAGTTGAGGCGGGCCGCCACCTGCTCGATGTGGGTGGATTTGCCGGTGCCGTGATAGCCCTGGATCATCACGCGGCGGTTGTAGGCGAAACCGGCGAGGATGGCGAGCGTGGTGTCGCGGTCGAAGCGGTAGGCGTCGTCCACGTCGGGCACGTGCTCGCTGCGCTGGCTGAACGCCGGCACCTGCAAATCGGAATCGATGCCGAAGGTCTCGCGCACCGACACCGTGGTGTCCGGCACGTGATCGAACTTGGCGGAAGTGGCCTGCGAGGCTCCGGGAGAAGGCATGGGTAGGGTCTTGTCGTTTCGCGTCGGTTCCCGGCGGAAGGGCTGCCGGCTCGTTGATCAGTCCTTATACACCATAACAGGCTTTGAGGGTGTTGTAGGCCTGGTTGATCTGTTTCAGCTTTTCCTCCGCCTCGCGGTCGCCGCCGTTGGCGTCGGGGTGGTGGATCTTCACCAACTCGCGGTAGCGGGCCTTGATGCGCGGGAAATCGACGGGGGGCGCCAGTTCCAGAAGGGCGAGCGCCTCCGCCTCCGGGGTGCGGGCGGCGCGCCGGCGTTCCGCCTGCTCCTCGCCGGGGTCCTTGCCGGCGTCGCGGCCGAATTCGAAATCGAAGCCGTGCGCGGCGCGGTCGCGCAGGAACGCCTCCTGCACCCGCCAGAATCCCATGGGCCACGTCGGTCGCTGCCACGTGGTGTCCTGGCGGACCTCCCGCTCGATCTGGTCGGCCGACATGCCGGCGTAGTAGTCCCACGCCTTGTTGTACTCACGCACATGGTCGAGGCAGAACCAGAAGTACTCGTTCAGGCGGTCGCGGCCCTTCGGCGCGCGGTGCTCGCCCTCGCAGGAGCAGCCGGGATGGTCGCAGGCGCGCAGGGCGCGGTGCGGCTGGTCGTAGATGCGGTGGTCGGCCACACGGGCACGGTTGCGCTGCATCGGCTGAGTATGGGGAGGCGCCGACGCTCTGGCAAGCGCGGCATGGCTTGCCGAAATGGGTGTGTGCGCCTTGACAGGGCGGCGCTTCGGCGGTCCCCTGTCGGCCGTACCGCCCGCATCGAGGAACGCCATGACCCACGCCGCCACAACCTACGCCGAACGCATCCGCAGCAAGCTCACCGACGGCCTGGCGCCGCAGCGCCTGGAGGTGGTCGACGACTCCGGTCGCCACGCCGGCCATGCCGGCGCCCGGCCGGAGGGTGAAACCCACTTCAGCGTGACCGTCGTCGCCGCCGCCTTCGAAGGCAAATCGCGAGTCGAGCGCCAGCGCATGGTCTACGCCCTTCTCAAGGACGAGTTGGAGGAACGCGTTCACGCCCTGGCCCTGAGCACGCTCGCACCGCAGGAAGATCGCTGAAAAGGCGGAACTCCGCCCGCTCCGGCACCGGGTGGGCGGAAATAGCATACATACGCATGCAACTATAAGGAGACGATATCGGGAGTATCCGCTGAATCGGGTGCAGCGTGGGTTGCATTTCGCGTCTCGTTTAGTCAAAGTGCGAATTGTACGCCATTTATCGCGCCGCGCCGGAGCCCTGTTCCGCCCGGCCGATACGGGGGAAGGGCAGCGCATGGCGAAACGGGGGCCGAAGACGAAGCGGAAGGCCGAGCAACCGTCGGTCGTGTCCGGTTTGCAGAGCCGCAACATCATGGTCGGCGGTCATCGCACCAGCATGCGCCTGGAGCCGTCGATGTGGGACGCGCTCGACGACATCGCGCGGCGCGAGGGGCTGACGGTTCACGAGCTGTGCACCCGCATCAAGGAGCGACTCGACCATCAGGCGCCGCTCCGCGACGGCGCGGGGGAAGACAAGGTGACCCTCACCTCCGCGGTGCGGGTGCTCATCGCCATGTACTACCGCCGGGCCTCCACGGACGAGGGGCACAGCCGCGCCGGGCACGGCGACGGCGATCCGTTCTCCGGAACGCCCTTCGCGCTGCCGGCGCGCGGCGACGGCGACCCGCCCACCGACGACGGCGAGCCGCCGGGCGGCGATGGGCCGGACTTTTCCAATTCCGGGAAACCGCCGGGCGTCAGCAGCAAGCCCTACGCCGACCCGGCGCGCCTGGACGCGTGAGCGCCCTCATTCGGCGGCTTCCCCGGCCTTGCGCTCGCCCGTGTAGTGGTCGGGCCAGTGGCGGCGGGCGTGCTCGCCGTCGCTGCTGAACATGTGGCACATGTCCAGGAGCGGCGGGCGCCCGTGGGTGGTTCTGCGCTTGCCCTCGGCCTTGGCGCGCGTCTCCGCCTCGCGCGACAGAATCGGGAAGACGGTCTGGAACGCCGTGGTGGCGACGGGGCCCAGCAGCTCGACCAGATGGGTGCAGCCGTGCACGCCGCCCAGCCGCTCCTTCACCGCGCGGGTCCAGCCCTTGGTGACGTTCAGGCCGACCAGCTTCTGAAAATCCGGCGTGATGTCGCCGCAGGCCCGGTAGGGGCTCTTCTCGGTCACCACTTCGATGGCGTGCACGGTCAGGCGGTCGTCCACGGTCAGGCGGATCCACATCTCGTGCACCGGGTCGCCCGGCTCCAGCCGGCCGCGCTGCTCGGTGTTGAAGGCGTAGCTCTTCACGTCCGTCAGATGGCCTTCGATGTCCCACAGGCCATCGGTGCGGCGGTACCCGCGGCAGACCACCTCGCGGGTATGGATGTGCTCGCGCGCGGCGGCTTCGGACAACGGCATGGACGTTCCTTCGCTCTCGACACCGCTGTCGTGCGGTGCAGCGAATATCGGCGGGGCTGACGCTTGGGTCAAGCCGCCCCCGCCGCAATCCTGCCATCGCCGCCGCACGGACGGCGGTTGTCACGGCGCGCTCAGGGCGAGGCGTCGGCCGAGTACTGGGAACCGAAGATGAAGGCGTCGCGGTCCTTCAGCTCATCCTCCAAGTGCGCGCGCACCACGGCGAACAGGTCGCGGATGGAGACGATGCCGACCACATCGCCGTCCCGCACCACCGGCAGGTGGCGGTAGCGGTGCCGCTCCATGAGGGCCAGTGCCTCGCCGGCCGGGGCGTCCGGGCCCAGCGTGTCGGGGTCGGCGGTCATCACCTCCGACAAACGGGTGGTGTCGGGGTCGCGCCCGGCGGCGACCACCCGTGTGGTCAGGTCGCGCTCGGTGAAGATGCCGACCAGCCGGCGGCCCTCGGTGACCAGGACGGCGGCGATCCTGCGCTCCGTCATGATCCGCGCGGCTTCGCGCACGCCGGCGTCCGCGGTGAGGCAGGTGAGCGTCTGCTCGGTGATGACGTCGGGCATGAGCTTGCGATTCGGCATGGTTTTCCCCGTCCCCCGGATTTCGTTGGATGCGCGACAATCCGCCGCACAAATTGAATGTTGCGACGGTCACGGCCGCGTTCAAGGTGCCGGGCGGGCAGGTTCGCGAATAGGCATAGGCCCAGCCATCCGGGCAGGGGGGGGCGGGCAGGGGCTCAGGCGGTGGGCGGGGTGACGCGCACGGCGGTGATCTGGTGGCGTTGGCGGCGCAGGATCTCGAAGCGGAAGCCGTAGAAGGTGAAGACCTGGCCCACCTCGGGGATCATCCGCGCCTCGTACAGGACCAGCCCGGCGATGGTGGAGGCCTGCTCGTCCGGCAGGCGCCATTCGAACTCGCGGTTGAGGTCGCGGATGGTCACCCAGCCGTCGATGACGTAGGAGCCGTTGGGCTGCGGGCGCACGCCGGCCACCTGCACGTCCAGCTCGTCGGAGATGTCGCCGACGATCTCCTCCAGGATGTCCTCCAGCGTCACCACGCCCATCAGGCTGCCGTATTCGTCGACCACCAGGGCGAAGTGCTCGCGCCGCTCGCGGAAAGCCTGGAGCTGGTCGAGCAGCGTCGTGGTGTCGGGGATGAACCAGGGCTGGGCGGCCAGCGCCACGACGTCCAGCGGGTCGACCTGCCCGCCGTGCGCGCGCACCTCGCGCAGCAGCGCCTTGGCGTGCAGCACGCCGACGATGTTGTCCGGCTCGTCCTTCCACAGGGGCAGGCGGGTGTAGGGGCTGGCCAGCACCTCGTCGACGATCTGCGCCGGCTGCAGGCCGGCGTCGATGGTCACGAGGTTGCGGCGGTGCGTCATGATCTCGCTGACCTCCACCTGGGCGAGGTCGAGGATGGAGCGCAGCATGGCGCGTTCGTGGCGCACCTCCTCGTCCTCGTGGGTCGGCTCCTCGCCGCGGTGCAGTTCGATGGCGCCGCGCAGCTCCTCGGCCGAGCTGCCGACGGAGACGGTGCGGATGTCGCTGCCGAACAGGCGCATCAGCCGCGCCACCAGCCACGCCACGGCGGCCGTGATCGGGGCCAGCACGCGCACCAGCGCCCGCACCGGCTTCGCCACCGCCAGCGCCGTGCGGTCGGCGTGGTTGATGGCGTAGGTCTTGGGCATCACTTCCGAGAAGACGACGACCAACACCGTCATGCCGATGGTGGCATAGGCGACGCCGGTGTCGCCGAACAGGCGGATCAGCACGCTGGTTGCCAGCGCCGAGGCCAGGATGTTGACCGTGTTGTTGCCCAGCAGCAGGGCGCCGATCAGCCCCTCCTTGTCCTCGCGCAGGCGGTTGACGAGGCGGGCGCGGGCGCTGCCCTCGTTCTCCAGCTGGTGCATGCGCGGCCGCGACGCGGCGGTGAGCGCCGTTTCCGAGCCGGAGAAGAAGGCCGACAGCGCCAGCAGGACGATGATCGCCAGCGCCGACGCCCAGAGCGTCAGGTCGTCGGTCAGGGCGGCGCCGAGGTCGAGCATGGTCTCCATGGGTGGGGGTCAGGTTCCTTGCGGCATGCGGAATGTGCGGAGGCGCGCCCCCACCCCAACCCTCCCCCGCTGGGCGGGGGAGGGGGC
>DASWVP010000455.1:0-8010 GCA_036401175.1 Azospirillum sp.
GGGACGCGAGGCGGCGCACGGCCACGCCCGCATCGTGCATGCCGGCGGCGACGCCACCGGGCGCACGCTGGTCACCGCGCTGGCCGACCGGGTGCGCGCCACGCCGTCCGTCACCATCGAGACGGGCGTTTTCGCCGTCGACCTCGTAGTGCGCCAGGGCCGCGTCTGCGGCCTGCTGGCCCGCCACGCCGATGGCTGGGTGTTCCACCGCTGCCCGCGCGTGGTGCTCGCCACCGGCGGCGTCGGCACCGCGTACCTGCGCACCACCAACCCGGCGGAAGCGACCGGCGACGGGCTGGCCCTGGCCGCCCGCGCCGGCGCGGATCTCGCCGACGTGGAGTTCGTCCAGTTCCATCCCACCGCGCTGGCCGTCGATTCCGGCGGCGGCCCGGCGCCGCTGATGACCGAGGCGCTGCGGGGGGCGGGAGCCGTGCTGCTCGACCGGCACGGCCGCCGCTTCATGGTGGACGAGCACCCGCTGGCCGAACTGGCGCCGCGCGACGTGGTGGCGCGCGCCATCGGCCGCCGTGTCGCGGTGGGGGAGCCGGTGTTCCTCGACCTGCGCCCGGCGCTGGCGGCCAAGCCGGACGGCTTCCCGACCGTGCTCGGCCTGTGCGCCGAGGCCGGCCTGCACCCGTGGACGGAGCCGGTGCCGGTGGCGCCCGCCGCACACTATCATATGGGCGGCGTGTGGACCGACGCGCATGGCCGCACCAGCGTCGACGGGCTGTGGGCCTGCGGCGAGGTCGCCTGCACCGGCGTGCACGGCGCCAACCGCCTTGCCAGCAACTCGCTGCTGGAGACGCTGGTGTTCGGTGCCCGCGTGGCGCGCGACGTGGCGAGCCGGCGGGTCGTGATGCCGTCACCCTTCGGGCTGCCGGTGCTGCCGGCGGTGCCGGACGCGGGGGCGGCCGGGCTGCTCGGCATGCTGGTGGCCGCCGCCCGCCGTGGGCTGTACGAAAGCGCCGGGCTGGTGCGCGACGGTGCCGGGCTGCGCACGGCGGCGCACCGGCTGGCCCGGCTGAGCGCCGATCTGGCCGCCCTGCCCGGCGGTCCTGCCGACCTGGACGATGCCGACCTGGACGACGTGCGCCGCTGGGGCGAGGCGCGCAACCTGCTGCTGGTCGGCCGGCTGATCGTGCACGCCGCGCTGGAACGCGAGGAGAGCCGCGGCGCCCACTTCCGCACCGACTTCCCGGAGGCGGACCCCGCCGCCCGCCGCACCCTGTTCACCCTTGACGGGTTGGACGGCCCCGCAGCCGCGCAGGCCGCCCCTGGAGAGTTCGCATGCCAAGCCCTCTGATCTACGAGCCCATCGTCCGCGCCGCCCTGCTGGAGGACCTCGGGCGGGCCGGCGACCTGACCACCGACTCCATCGTGCCCGCCGACGCCACCGCCACCACGCGCATCGTCGCCCGCAAGGAGGGCCGCGTGGCCGGGCTGGAGGCCGCGCTGTCGGCCTTCCGCATCCTCGATCCCGCCATGGACATCGCGGTGGCGGCGGCGGACGGCGCCGACGTGGCGGCGGGCGGCACCATCGCCACGCTGCACGGCCGGGCGCGGGCGCTGCTGACGGGTGAGCGGACGGCGCTCAACCTGCTGGGCAAGCTGTCGGGCATCGCCACCTCGACCCGCGCCCTGGTGCGCGCGGTGGAGGGCACGAACGCCCGCATCGTCTGCACCCGCAAGACCACGCCGGGGCTGCGCGCGCTGGAAAAGCATGCGGTGCGCCTGGGCGGCGGGGCCAACCACCGCTTCGGCCTAGACGACGCGGTGCTGATCAAGGACAACCACATCGCCATCGCCGGCGGCATCCGCCCGGCCGTGGAGCGCGTGCGCGCCGCCATCGGCCACATGGTGAAGGTGGAAGTGGAGGTCGACACGCTGGACCAGCTTCAGGAGCTGCTGGACCTGCGCGTCGACGCCGTCCTGCTCGACAACATGGACCCGCCGACGCTGGCGCGCGCCGTGGCGCTGGTCGACGGGCGGATGGTGACCGAGGCGTCCGGCAACGTGACGCTCGCCACCGTGCGGCCGATCGCCGAGACGGGCGTGGACATGATCTCGGTGGGGTGGATCACCCACAGCGCGCCCAACCTGGACATCGGGCTGGACGTGTAACGGCCTGCCGAATGTTGGGTTTTCGCTGCGCTCAACCCAACCTACGCGGAACGTTCCCGTAGGTTGGGTTGAACCGCAGGTGAAAACCCAACGGTGTCCCCTCCCATCCCCCCTCATCCCCCGCCCTCAATTTCACAAAACCGTCATCGAACCGAAACGTTCGCGTCTTCCAGCGCGGCTACGGTCCCCCTCGCTTGAACAGTCGCATTTTTGTCGCGCACATTCGCGAGGGAGAGACCCACCGTGCTGACTCTGACCAAAGCCATCCTGCGTGGTGCCACCATCGGCGCCGTCGGCCTGATCGCCGTGTCCGCCAATGCCGCCGACATCTCGGGCGCCGGCGCCACCTTCCCCTACCCGATCTATTCCAAGTGGGCGGACGCCTACAAGAAGGAGACCGGCATCGGCCTGAACTACCAGTCGATCGGTTCGGGCGGCGGCATCAAGCAGATCAAGGCGAAGACCGTCACCTTCGGCGCCTCCGACATGCCGCTGAAGCCGGAAGACCTGGAAAGCGCCGGCCTGCTTCAGTTCCCGATGATCATGGGCGGCGTCGTCCCGGTCACCAACCTGAAGGGCATCAAGCCGGGCGAGATCAAGCTCAGCGGCACCGTGCTCGCCAACATCTACATGGGCGAGGTGACCAAGTGGAACGATGAGCAGATCAAGGCGCTGAACCCCGGCGTCACCCTGCCCAACACCGCCATCGCCCCGGTCTACCGCTCCGACGGGTCGGGCACGAACTTCCTGTTCACCGACTACCTGTCGAAGACCAGCCCGAAGTTCAAGACGCTGATCGGCGCCAACACCTCGGTCCAGTGGCCGGCCGGCATCGGCGCCAAGGGCAACGAAGGCGTCGCCAACATGGTCAAGCAGACCGAAGGCTCGATCGGCTACGTCGAGTACGCCTACGCCAAGCAGACCGGCATCCCGCACCTGACGATGCAGAACAAGGACGGCAAGTTCGTCGAGCCGAAGATCGCCGCCTTCCAGGCCGCGGCCGCCAACGCCGACTGGGCCGGCTCGAAGAGCTATTACGTGCTCCTGACCGACCAGCCCGGCGCCGAGAGCTGGCCGATCACCGGCGCCAGCTTCATCCTGATGTACAAGCAGCCGCAGGACGCCGCCGCCGCCGGCTCGGCGCTGAAGTTCTTCGCCTGGGCCTATGAGAAGGGCGACAAGATGGCCGCCGATCTGGACTACGTCCCGATGCCCCCGGCCGTCGTGACGCTGGTCGAGAAGACCTGGGCCGAGACCATCAAGGCCGGCGGTCAGCCGGTGTGGACGGCGGCGGCGAAGTAACCCGCAGCACCGACCGGTGGGCCGACCCTTGGCCGACCAGATGGAGAAGGGAGGCTCGATGGCTCCGTCGAGCCTCCCACCCCCGCTCAGCGGAGCCGACATGTCCGAAATAGCCGTCAGCGTGACCGACCGCATCGCCGTCCAGGGCCACGCCCGCCGCCAGCGTCTGCAGGACGCGGCCTTCCATTACGCCACGATGTTCTTCGCCGTGGCCGTCCTCCTCATCCTCGGCGGCGTCATCGTCGCCCTGGTGGAGGGGGCCATGCCGGCGCTCTCCGCCTTCGGCCTGTCCTTCGTGACAACCGAGGTGTGGAATCCGGTGACCGACCGGTTCGGCGCGCTGGCGCCGATCTACGGCACGCTCGTCACCTCGGCCATCGCCATGCTGGTCGGTGTGCCGGTAAGCTTCGGCATCGCCCTCTTCATCACCGAGATCTGCCCGGTCTGGCTGAAGCGCCCGCTGGGCGTCGCCATCGAGCTGCTGGCCGGCATCCCGTCGATCATCTACGGCATCTGGGGCCTGTTCGTCTTCGCCCCCTTCATGCAGTCGACGGTGCAGCCGGTGCTCATCTCCACGCTGGGCAACGTCCCCGGCCTGTCGGGCCTGTTCCAGGGCCCGCCGTACGGCATCGGCGTGCTCACCGCCGGCTTCATCCTGGGCATCATGGTTCTGCCCTTCATCACGTCCATCACCCGCGACGTGTTCGAGACGGTGCCGCCCATGCTGAAGGAATCCGCCTACGGCGTGGGCGCCACCACGTGGGAGGTGGTGTGGAAGGTGGTGCTGCCCTACACCCGCGTCGGCGTGGTCGGCGGCGTCATGCTGGGCCTGGGCCGCGCGCTGGGCGAGACCATGGCGGTCACCTTCGTGATCGGCAACTCGCACCGCATCGCGCACTCGCTGCTCGCCCCCGGCACCACCATCTCGGCCGCGATCGCCAACGAGTTCACCGAGGCGGTGGGCGACATCTACACCTCCTCGCTGGTGGCGCTCGGCCTCATCCTGTTCGTCATCACCTTCACCGTGCTGGCGATCGCCAAGATCCTGCTGCTGCGTCTGCAACAGAAGGCGGGGAGCTGACGCGATGAGCAACACCACGATGACCTTCGACCGCGGCATCTACACCCGCCGCCGCACCATCAACCGCGTCGCCCTGACGCTGGCGCTGGCCGCTGCCGGGTTCGGCCTGTTCTGGCTGGTCGCCATCCTGTGGACGCTGCTCGCCAACGGCCTGAGCGCCATCGGCCCGCAGCTGTTCACCGAGATGACGCCGCCGCCGGGCAGCGACGGCGGCCTCTTGAACGCCATCTACGGCAGCCTGATCATGACCGGCGTCGCCACCGTCATCGGCACGCCGGTGGGCGTGCTGGCCGGCACCTGGCTGGCCGAGTACGGCAAGCACACCAAGCTGGCCGAGGTGATCCGCTTCATCAACGACATCCTGCTGAGCGCGCCGTCCATCATCGTCGGCCTCTTCGTGTACGAGGTGATGGTGATCCGCATGGGCCACTTCTCGGCCTGGGCGGGCGCCATGGCGCTGGCGGTGATCGTCGTGCCGGTGGTGGTGCGCACCACCGAGGACATGCTGAACCTCGTCCCCGGCAGCCTGCGCGAGGCCGCCGCCGCGCTGGGCGCGCCGCGCTGGAAGGTCATCACCACGGTGGCCTACCGCGCCGCGCGCAACGGCATGATCACCGGCGTGCTGCTGGCCATCGCCCGCATCAGCGGCGAAACGGCGCCGCTGCTGTTCACGGCGCTGAACAACCAGTTCTGGAGCAGCGACATGAACGCGCCGATGGCGAACCTGCCGGTCGTCATCTTCCAGTTCGCCATGTCGCCGTACGAGGACTGGCAGCGGCTCGCCTGGGGCGGGGCGCTGCTGATCACGCTGTCCATCCTGACGCTGAACGTCGTCGCCCGCCTCCTGGCCTCCCTCAGCACGAGCCGCACATGACCATGACCGAACCCAGCCGCCGCGCCGACGTCCGTATCGATTTCCAGCGCAACGCGGCGGTCGCCGCGGGTGGCCTGACCGAGAAGATCAGCGTCCGCAACCTCGACTTCTATTACGGCGACTACCGGGCGCTGAAGGACATCTCGCTGCCGCTGTACGACCGGCGGGTGACGGCCTTCATCGGCCCGTCGGGGTGCGGCAAGTCCACGCTGCTGCGCATCCTCAACCGCATCTACGACCTCTACCCCAAGCAGCGCGCCACCGGCGAGGTGCTGCTGGACGGCGAGAACATCCTGTCGCCCAAACAGGACCTGAACCTGCTGCGCGCGCGCATCGGCATGGTGTTCCAGAAGCCGACGCCGTTCCCCATGTCGATCTACGACAACATCGCCTTCGGCGTGCGTCTCTACGAGAAGCTGTCGAAGACCGAGATGGACGAGCGCGTGGAGTTCGCGCTGCGCCGCGCCGCCCTGTGGGAGGAGGTCAAGGACAAGCTGAAGCAGTCCGGCCTCAGCCTGTCCGGCGGCCAGCAGCAGCGCCTGTGCATCGCCCGCGCCATCGCGGTGAAGCCGTCCGTCCTGCTGCTGGACGAGCCCACCTCGGCGCTCGACCCCATTTCCACCTCGAAGTGCGAGGAGCTGGTGGACGAGCTGAAGTCGGACTACTGCATCGCCATCGTCACCCACAACATGCAGCAGGCCGCGCGCGTCTCCGACTACACGGCCTTCATGTACCTGGGCGAGCTGGTCGAGTACGGCCAGACCGAAGACATCTTCACCGCCCCGACCAGCAAGAAGACCGAAGAATACATCACCGGCCGCTTCGGCTGAGCGAGGCCACCCCATGCCCGTGAACACCGGCCACACCGTGCGCTCCTATTCGCTGGAACTGGAGCGTCTGGCCAACCTGCTGACCCAGATGGGCGGCGTCGCCGAGGCGCAGGTGAAGGCGGCCGTCGACGCCGTCGCCCGGCGCGACGCGACGCTCGCCGCCCAGGTGATGCAGGCCGATCTGCGCCTGGACGAGTACGAGCGCGCCATCGACGGCGAGGCGATCCGCCTGCTGGCGCTGCGCCAGCCGATGGCGCAGGACCTGCGCGAGATCGTCTCGGCGCTCAAGGTTTCCGCCGACCTGGAGCGCATCGGCGATTACGCCGCCAACATCGCCAAGCGGTCGCTGGCGCTGGCGCAGGTGCCGGCGGTGCGCCCCGCCGCCGCCATCCCGCGCATGGGCCGGCTGGTCGAGGAGATGCTGAAGGACGTCATCGACGCCTACATCGAACGCGACGTCGACAAGGCCGTCGCCGTGCGCGAGCGCGACGAGGACCTGGACGGGCTGTACACCAGCCTGTTCCGCGAGGTGCTGACCGACATGATGGAGGACCCGCGCACCATCACCCCGTGCACGCACCTGCTGTTCATGGCGAAGAACCTGGAACGCATCGGCGACCACGCCACCAACATCGCCGAAACCATCCATTTCCTGGTGCGCGGCCACGCGCTGGCGGGCGACCGGCAGAAGGGCGACTCCAGCAGCTTCGCCGTGGTCAATCCCGCCATCGCCCACCCCGCCATCTCCCACCCCGGCGCCCACCCCGCCATAAACGATCCTGCCGAAGGAGTCGGCGCATGAACGCCGCCATGACCCTGCCGCGCGATCCGTCGCGCGACAGCCATACGCGCGAATCCGGGGGAAGCATGAACCCCGTCATGAAACCCCTGGTCCTGATCGTCGAGGACGAGGCGGACCTCGTCACCCTGCTGCGCTACAACCTGGAAAAGGACGGCTTCCGCGTCGTGATCGCCGGCGATGGGGAAGAGGCGCTGCTGGTGGCCTCCGAACGGGTGCCGAACCTGATCCTGCTGGATTGGATGCTGCCGCTGATGTCCGGGCTGGAGGTGTGCCGGCAGTTGCGCCGCGGCGCCAAGACCCGCGACATCCCCATCATCATGCTGACCGCCCGCGGCGAGGAGGCGGACCGCGTGCGCGGCCTGAACTCCGGTGCCGACGACTACATCACCAAGCCCTTCTCGCCGACCGAGCTGACGGCCCGCATGCGCGCCGTGCTGCGCCGCGCCGCGCCGGGCGCCTCGGACGAGTTGCTGCGGTTCGGCGACGTGGTCATGGATCTGGCCGCGCACCGCGTGCGCCGCCAGGGCCGCGACGTGCACCTGGGCCCGACCGAGTTCCGCCTGCTGCGCCATTTCATGCAGCACCCCGGCCGCGTCTTCTCGCGCGAACAGCTTCTGGACATCGTCTGGGGCCACGACGTGTACGTCGAGCCGCGCACCGTGGACGTGCACATCCGCCGCCTGCGCAAGGCGCTGAACGGCGACACCGACGCGGACGTCATCCGCACGGTGCGCTCCGCCGGCTACGCCCTCGATTCGCGTGTGGATTGACTGCCCGATGTTGGGTTTTCGCTGCGCTCGACCCAACCTACGAAGCACGCATCCGTAGGTTGGGTTGAGGCACAGCCGAAAACCCAACGTCAACGCGCCTTCATCGCCCCCAGCGCCTCGGCCGCTTCCGTCACGCCCTCGGCGGCGGCGAGGCGCAGCCAGCGGGCGGCGGCGGCTTCGTCGCGGGCGACGCCGCGCCCTTCCAGCAGCGCCATGCCCCAGTGATAGCG
>DASWVP010000456.1:0-4083 GCA_036401175.1 Azospirillum sp.
CGCCTTCGGCGTAGTCGTCGAAGAAGATGCCGCCGATGCCGCGCGGCTCGCCGCGGTGCTTGTTGAAGAAATACTCGTCGCACCAGGCCTTGAAGCGCGGGTACCTGTCGGCGCCGAAGGGCGCCAGCGCGTCCCGGCATACGGTGTGGAAATGCACCGCGTCCTCTCCGAAACCGTAGTACGGCGTCAGGTCCATGCCGCCGCCGAACCAGTACACCGGCTCGGCGTCCTTCGGCATGGCGGCCAGCATCCGCACGTTCATGTGCACCGTGGGCGCATACGGGTTGCGCGGGTGGAACACCAGCGACACGCCCATGGCCTCGAACGAGGCGCCGGCCAGGTCGGGCCGGTGCTGGGTCGCCGAAGGCGGCAGGCGCGGCCCGGTCACGTGCGAGAAGCCGCAGCCGGCGCGCTCGAACACCTTGCCACCTTCCAGGATCATGCTGACGCCCTCGCCCTGCAGCGGCTCGTCGCTGCCCTTGCGCCAGGCATCGGCCATGAACGCCTTGCCGTCGACCTGCGCGAACGCCGTGGTGATGCGCTGCTGCAGCCCCTGCAGGTACGCCCGCACCTGGGCCGTCTGTTGCGTCATGGATTGCCTCGCCCGCGCGCCGGCTGCACGGCCCGGTGGCCGATGTCGCGCCGGTACTGTGCGCCGTCGAACTGGATGCCTCGCACGACCTCGTAGGCCCGCTGCTGCGCGGCCTTGACGCTGTCGGCCAGCGCCGTGACGCACAGCACGCGGCCGCCGGACGTCAGGATGGCGCCGTCCTGCCGCACCGTGCCCGCGTGGAAGACCATCGCGTCGTCGGTGGGCTTCGGCAGGCCGGAAATGGCGTCGCCCTTGCGCGGCTGCAACGGATAGCCGGCGGCGGCCATCACGACGCCGAGCGCCACCCGCCGGTCCCACTGCAGGTCCACCTGGTCCAGCGTGCCGGCCGTGGCGGCCATCATCACGTCGAAGAAGTCGCTGCGCAGCCGCATCATGATCGGCTGGGTTTCCGGGTCGCCCATGCGGCAGTTGAATTCGAGCGTCTTCGGCCGACCCTCGGCGTCGATCATCAGCCCCGCGTACAGGACGCCGGTATAGGGAATGCCGTCGCTCTCCATGCCCTTGACGGTCGGCAGGATGACGTCGCGCATGGCACGCGCATGCACCTGCGGCGTCACCACCGGCGCCGGCGAATACGCGCCCATGCCGCCGGTATTGGGGCCCTGGTCGGCGTCGAGCAGCCGCTTGTGGTCCTGGGAGCTCGCCAGCGGCACGACGTTGCGGCCGTCGCACAGCACGATGAAGCTCGCCTCCTCGCCCTGCAGGAACTCCTCGATGACGACCCGGGCGCCGCCCGCGTTGTGGCTGACGCCCAGCTGGTCGTCCAGCAGCATGAAGTCGATGGCCTCGTGCGCCTCGGCCGCCGTCATCGCCACGACGACACCCTTGCCGGCGGCCAGCCCGTCGGCCTTGACCACGATCGGCGCGCCGCGCCGGTCGACGTACGCGTGCGCCGCGGCCGGATCGGTGAAGGCTTCGTATTCCGCCGTCGGGATGCCGTGGCGTTTCATGAACGCCTTGGAAAACGCCTTGGAGCTTTCCAGCTGCGCCGCCGCCCGGGTGGGGCCGAACACGCGCAGTCCGTGGGCGCGGAAGTCGTCGACCACGCCGGCCGCCAGCGGCGCCTCCGGCCCGACCACGGTCAGCGCGATCTTCTCCTGCAGCGCCCATTGCCGCAGTTGCGCAATGTCGGTGACCGGCACGTTCACCAGCCGGGAATCCAGCGCGGTGCCGCCGTTGCCCGGGGCGACGTAGACCGCCTGCACCTTCGGTGACTGCGCCAGCTTCCAGGCCAGCGCGTGCTCGCGGCCGCCGCCGCCGATGACGAGGACTTTCATCGGGCTCGCGTCAGAGCGACGCGTTGTGATAGACCTCCTGGACGTCGTCCAGGTCTTCCAGGACGTCCAGCAGCTTCTGCATCCGTGCCGCGTCGTCGCCCTCGAGGTCGATGGTGCTCTCCGGCCGCATGGTCACCTCGGCCACTTCGGCCTTGAGCCCCGCCTGCTCCAGCGCATCCTTCACCGCCTCGAACGCAGCCGGATCGGTGATGACCTCGATGGCGCCGTCCTCGTCGGCGATCACGTCCTCGGCGCCGGCTTCCAGCGCCACTTCCATCACCTTGTCCTCGCTGGTGCCGGGCGCCAGGATCAGCTGGCCGACGTTGCGGAACTGGAACGCCACGGAACCGGCCGTGCCCATGCTGCCGCCGTACTTGCTGAAGGCATGCCGCACCTCGGCCACCGTGCGCACCTTGTTGTCGGTCATCGTGTCCAGCATGATCGCCGCACCGCCGATGCCGTAGCCCTCGTAGCGGATTTCCTCGTACTGCACGCCCTCGAGGTTGCCGGTCGCCTTGTCGATGTTGCGCTTGATGGTGTCGGCCGGCATGTTGGCCGCCTTGGCCTTGTCCACGGCAAGCCGCAGGCGCGGATTGGCGCTCAGGTCGCCGCCGCCCTGGCGCGCCGCCACCATGATTTCACGGATGACGCGGGTCCACACCTTCCCGCGTTTTTCGTCCTGGCGGCCCTTGCGGTGCTGGATGTTCGCCCATTTACTGTGTCCGGCCACTGGGAATCCTTGGTTCGTTTCACTCGCTGCGGGGCCGGCAACCGCCGCCCCCGCCGGCAATACCACTTATATTGCGCTGTCACCAATTCTACTTTTGACGCCATGGCCGAACCTCTGCTGATCGCCCGCAACGCCGTCACCGAGTGCCGCCTGCTGCCGCAGATGGCCAACCGCCATGGCCTCGTCACCGGGGCCACGGGCACCGGCAAGACCGTCACCCTGCAGGCCCTTGCCGAAGGCCTGTCGAAGCTGGGCGTGCCGGTGTTCCTGTCGGACGTCAAGGGCGACCTCACCGGCATCAGCCAGGCCGGCGACACCGCCGCCAAGCTCGGCAAGGTGCTCACCGAGCGCGGCCTGCCCCTGCCCGAGCCGTTCGCCTGTCCCACCATGCTGTGGGACGTGTTCGGCGAACAAGGGCACCCGGTGCGCGCCACCGTCTCCGACATGGGGCCGCTGCTGCTCGGACGCATGCTGGGCCTGAACGAAACCCAGTCCGGCGTCCTCAACCTGGTCTTCAAGATCGCCGACGACAATGGCCTGCTGCTCCTGGACCTGAAGGACCTGCGGGCCATGCTGCGCCACGTGGGCGACAACGCGGCGCAGTTCCGCACCCAGTACGGCAACATCAGCGCCGCCAGCGTCGGCATCATCCAGCGCGGGCTGCTGCAGATCGAGAGCCAGGGCGGCGACAGGTTCTTCGGCGAGCCCATGCTGGACATCGCCGACTTCCTGCAGACCGACGAGAAAGGCCACGGCTTCGTCAACGTCCTGGCCGCCGACAGGCTGCTGCAGTCGCCGCGCCTGTACGCCACCTTCCTGCTGTGGCTGTTGTCGGAACTGTTCGAACAGCTGCCCGAGATCGGCGACCCCGAGCAGCCCAAGCTGGTCTTCTTCTTCGACGAGGCGCACCTGCTGTTCGACGAGGCGCCCAAGGTGCTGGTGGAGCGGATCGAACTGGTGGTGCGCCTGGTGCGGTCCAAGGGCGTGGGCGTGTTCTTCGTCACCCAGAACCCGCTGGACGTCCCCGACAGCGTGCTGGCGCAACTGGGCAACCGGGTGCAGCACGCGCTGCGCGCCTACACGCCGCGCGACCAGAAGGCGGTGCGCGCGACGGCGCAGACCATGCGCGAGAACCCCTCGCTCGACATCGAAACGGCCATCACGGAACTGGCCACCGGCGAAGCGCTCGTGAGCTTCCTGGACGCGAAGGGCCGGCCCAGCGTCACCGAGCGCGCCTACGTGCTGCCGCCGGGGAGCCGCCTCGGCCCCATTACCCCGGCCGAGCGGCAGGCGCTCCTCGACGGTTCGCTGGTCGCCGGCGTCTATGAGAAGGTCGTCGACCGCGTTTCCGCGCACGAGGAACTGGCGCAGCGCACGGCCGGGGCGCTCGGCGCCGCGGCAGCGCCTGCTCAAGCCTCCGGTGGCGCCGCGGCGGCACCGGCGGCCGAGGGCGGCGGCCTGAT
>DASWVP010000457.1:0-4641 GCA_036401175.1 Azospirillum sp.
GCGAGCGCACGGTGGCGGTGGCGCTGGCACTGGTCCTCGCGCTGACGCCGTTCACCGTGTACAACGCCGCCTCGTACCACTCGCACGTCTTCTCGGCGCTGGCCATCGCGCTGCTGTGCGTGGCGTGCCTGCGCTACGGCGAGGGCCGGGGGTGGATGGCGCTGGTCGCGGCGGCGCTGTGCCTGGGCGTCATCGGCGCCACGCGCTACATGACGCTGCTGCTGCTGGTGCCGGCCATGCTGGTCTGGGTGTTCGTCGAGAACCGGCGGACGTGGCCGCGCATCGCCGTGGTCATGGCGCTGGTCGCGGCGCCGTTCCTGGCCGTGCTCATGCTCTATCAGGACGCGGTGACCGGCAGCCCGCTGCGCAGCACCTACGCGGTCATCAACCGGCCGGACATCTTCCTGACCGCCGCGTGGAAGGACGTGGTGCACGGCGGCGCGATCTCGCTCTACCGCGTGGCCGAGCTGGCGGTCTGGGTGTCGCCGGTGCTGCTGGCGCTGTACGCCGTGGCCTTCGCGGTGAAGGCGCGCAACGGCGCCATCCGCTTCTACGACCTGATCTTCCCGACGTTCCTTATCGGCTACGTCTTCTTCCCGACGCTGGGCGGCAACCGCTATGGCCCGCGCTATTACTACGAGGCGTTCCCGCTGATGCTGGCCACCATCGGCACGGCGGCGCCGCTGGTCACCGCCTGGGGACGGCGGGTGTGGGAGCGGCCGGTGGTGCTGCACGCCCTGCTAGTCTGCCTGTGCACCCTGGCGATGACGCACCCCTTCCTGTGGACCGCCTACCGCACGCAGATCGCCGAGCGGCAGGACCTCTACCGCCTCGCCGGGGAGATGAAGCTGGACCGGGCGATCGTCATCGTCCGCACGACGCCGGGCCTGGGCCTGATCGCCGAGGATCTGGCGCGCAACGGCCTGTCGGTGGATGGCCCGGTGCTCTATGCCCGTCCGGACGCGGTGCCGGAAGACCTGCGGAAGGCATTCCCCGATCGGTCGGTCTGGGTCTACGAGCGCGGCAGTCCCGATGAACCCGGCCGCCTGACGCCCGCCGCACCTTAGATAGAGCGCAGTGGCGCAATGGACCCGGCGGAATGCCGGCCGTGACGGAGGCGACAGCGACACCATGAGCGAAATCACCAGCACCCCCATCGCCGTCCCGCCGCTGGCGGCGCCCGTCGCGCGGCGGTCCGTGCTGGCGCGGATCGCGATCGTCGCGGTGGCGCTCGCCGCCGCGCTGGGCGCGCCGTTGATCGAGAGTTTCGGCATCTCCTACGTCAGCCCCGGCGGCGGCCTGCTGGGCAAGCTGCACCCCTCCACCTACGTCATCGCGGCCGCCTTCGGCTGGCTGCTGTTCACCCGGGGCGACCCGGTGCCGACCATGCAGGGGATCTGGCGGCGCCAGGGGGCGGAGGTGATCTTCCTGGGGCTGGTGGGGGCGGTGGCGACGTTCGGCATCATGCGCTCCGGCACGTCGGGGCTGGCCTACCTCATCGACGTGTTCGTGGCGCCGGCCCTGTTCGCCATCGTGCTGCACCACCTGGCGCCCGAGACGCGGGCGCGCCTGTTCGCCGTGGCGTTCTGGCTGCTGACGCTGAACGCGGCGGTGGCGCTTGGCGAGGTGGCGACGCACCGCTACCTGATCGGCTATCTGCAGTGGGACATCCGCTGGGACGGCGGCATGGAGTTCCGCGCCGCCGCCCTGCTGGGCCACCCGCTGAACAACGCGCTGATCACCGTGCCGGCGGCCATCCTGGGCTTCCATCTGGCGACCAGCGGGCGCGGCTCCGCCGTCGCCTTCGGCGTGCTCAGCCTGGGCCTGCTGGCGTTCGGCGGGCGCGCGGCGGCGATCCTGACGGTGGTCGGGCTGTTCGGCTTCATCATCGTCGACGTGGTGACGCGGCTGGTCCGTGGCACGCTGTCGCTGCAGCGCGCGGTGATCTACCTGTCGATCCTGCTGGTCGGGCCGCTGGCGCTGATGGGCGTGCTGAGCACCACCGGCCTGGGCGAGCGCATCGTCGGGCGTGAGCTGTTCGACGGCAGCGCCCAGACCCGTCTGGCGGCGTTCGACATCTTCCAATACATCAGCCGCGACCAGCTCTGGTTCGGCATCAGCAGCGAGGCGATGGGCATCCTGATGGAGAACCTGTCGCACATCGGAGTCATCGAGAACTTCTGGATCTACCTGATCGTCAACCTCGGCATCGTCAACGTCGCCCTGCTGACCTACGGGTTCGCCCTGTTCCTGTGGCGCACGGCGCGCAGCGGCGGCTATCTGGGCGGGCTGACGGTCGGCACCTTCCTGGTGGCCGCCTCGACCAACAACTCGCTGGCGTCGAAGACGACGGCGCTGACGCTGCTGGTGACGCTGGTCCTGTGCTTCGGCGACTACCAGCGGGCCAAGGCGGGGGTCAGGCCGGGATCCGGGGGTTCCCTGTAATGGACAGTCGGGAGAGGATAATGGCAGGCAGCGCGATTTCTCTGGTCGACACCACCACGGCCCGGACGCCGGAGCGCGCGGCGCGGCCGGACGCGCCGGTCGTGGCGGTGCTGATCCCCTGCTACAACGAGGAGACGGCGATCGGCACGGTGGTGCGCGACTTCCGCGCGGCCCTGCCGGACGCCACCGTCTACGTCTACGACAACAACTCCTCCGACCGCACGGTGGAGGTGGCGCGCGCCGCCGGCGCCGTGGTGCGGCACGAGCCGTTGCAGGGCAAGGGCAACGTGATGCGCCGGATGTTCAGCGACATCGAGGCGGACGTCTACGTGCTGGTCGACGGCGACGACACCTATCACGCCCCCAGCGCGCCGCAGATGATCCGCAAGCTGTGGGACGAGCAGCTCGACATGGTCAACGGCCAGCGGGTGACGGACATCGCCGCCGCCTACCGCCCTGGCCACCGTCTGGGCAACAAGGTGCTGACCGGCATCGTGGCGCGGATCTTCGGCAGCCGCATCCAGGACATGCTGTCCGGCTACCGCGTGTTCTCGCGTCGCTTCGTCAAATCGTTCCCGGCGCTGGCCAGCGGCTTCGAGACGGAGACCGAGTTGACCGTGCATGCGCTGGAGCTGCGCATGCCGATCGCCGAGGTGAAGACGCCGTACAAGGACCGCCCCGAGGGCTCGGTCAGCAAGCTCAAGACCTACCGCGACGGCTTCCGCATCCTGCGCACCATCCTGGTGCTGGTGAAGGAGGAAAGGCCGCTGGCGTTCTTCGGCCTGGTGTTCGGCCTGCTGGCGGCGCTGTCGCTGGCGCTGGCGGCGCCGCTGATCGCCACCTTCATGGCGACCGGGCTGGTGCCGCGCCTGCCGACGGCGGTGCTGTCCACCGGATTGATGCTGCTGGGCTTCCTCAGCCTGACCTGCGGGCTGATCCTGGACACCGTCACCCACGGCCGGCGCGAGATGAAGCGCCTGCGCTACCTGACCATCCCCGCCCCCGGCGCGACGCACCCGCAGGGGTCGTAGATTGGGTTGAGGCGGGGCGCCGACCTGCATCGCTGACGGTGAAGCGATCGATCATATACACGAAGATCAAAAGATCAGAAGTAAGCTTGCCTGGGCCGTCGTTCCGCGAGGGGCGTCGGGCCTGGCAAACTTCTTAGAGCCTGTTTGACTTTGGACGCTGATGGATTGCTTTCGCTTTCCCAATTCGTCATGCCCGGGCTTGTCCCGGGTACCCACGGGCTTGGGACTTCCGGGAAAGCGCCGGGTGCGTGGGTACCCGGGACAAGCCCGGGCATGACGAACAGGGAAATTGTTGGCGGAACGGCGACGTTGACAGTCAGACAGGATCTTCTGATCTTTTGATCTTCGTGTTTTTTATCGGAATCCCCACCGTCAGCCGCGCCCCCGCCCCCGCGCATGGCGGGGGCGGGTGGCCGGTCATTCCGGCAGGACGGTGATCGTCACCCGGCTGGCGTCGTCCGGTCCCAGGGCGCCGCGCAGGGTCAGGCGCGGGGCCGGCATGCGGGCGCCGAAGGCGGGGGAGCACCAGCCGCGGCGCGGGTTCGTGGCGCCGCGCTCCAGCGTGGCGGTCAGCGGGGCGCCGCCGGTGATGACCGCCAGCACCCGCGCGGCGTCGGCGATGGCCCAGCCGGCGTCGGTGGGGGTGACCGTCAGGTCGGGGTGGATCAGGAAGCCGATCTCCACGGGCAGCGGGCGCGCGTTTCCGAGCAGGCGGTCGGTGACGATCAGGCGGTTGCCGCGCCGTTCCAGCCGGCGGCGGTGGCGGGCGCCGTGCCGGCGCAGGAAGCCGTCGTGCTCCGCCTCGGCCGACCACAGGTCGGGGCCTTCGACGGCGCCCAGCAGCGCGGCGGCGGCCTTGTCCGACCAGTTGAAGGGGCCGGCGATGCGGCTGGAATCCTCGCCGGCGATGGACAGGGTGTTGTGCGCCGGCGTGCCCCGGAAGGTCGAGCGCCAGTCGCCGCCGGAGTGGTAGAGGAAGGTGCCGGCGTCGATCAGCACCGGCTGGCCGCCGACGTGCAGCCACAGCGCCAGCGCGTCGGCGTGCCCGTGCGCGGCGATCGACAGATGGCCGAGCGGCCCGTGGTCGAACGCCGCCAGGCAGTCCGTTCCGGCTTGCGCCCAGCGGAACACCGTGTAGCCGCCGTCGGTGAAGCGCCGCACGCCC
>DASWVP010000458.1:0-5629 GCA_036401175.1 Azospirillum sp.
CCCCCGGCCCAGCCGGGGGAGGGAGGAAATCAATGCTTCAGCTTGCGCTTGCCGGCGGCGTACTCGCTGTCTTCCCAGACGACCCACTTGCCGTCCTGGGCGACGTACTTGGTGATCGCCGCCACCGTGTTCTGGCCGTGATCGTCGAAGGTGATGGGGCCGACGATGCTGTCGTGGTCCTTGGTCTTGCGCAGCGCGTCGCGCACCTTCTTGCGGTCGGGGCCGACCGTCTCGATGGTGTCGAGCAGCAGGTTCATCGCCGCGTGGGCGAACGGTCCATAGGCTTCCCACGGCTCGGCGTAGCCGGCGGCCTGGTACTTCTCGACGAAGAACTTGCCACCCGGCAGCTTGTCCACCGGCGCCCCCTCGCGGAACGCCAGCGAGCCCTCGGCCAGCGGCCCCAGCCCCTCCAGGTAGGCGTCGGAGACGATGCCCGACGTGCCCTGGAACTGCACGTTGCCCATGCCCAGCTTGTCCATCTGCGAGCGGATGCGCACGCCGATCGGCGTCAGCCCGCCGAAAAAGATCACCTCCGGGTTCTGCGCCTTGATCTGCGTGAGTTCCGCCGTGAAGTCCTGCTGGTCCGCCGTCACCCCGAAGGTGCTGAGGATCTGCAGGCCGTTCTGCTTGGCGAACTTGGCGAAATACTCGTTGTGGCCCTTGCCGTAATCGGTGGTGTCGTGGATCACCGCGAACTTTTTATAACCCTGATCGGCCATGAACTTGGCGGCGACCTCGTTCTGGTTGATCATGGTGCCGTTGACGCGGTTCACTTCCTTGAAGTCGTTGCCGTAGGTGATTTCGGGCAGCACCGCGCCCCAGACGATCGCCGGCATGCCGAACTGGTGGTAGACGTCCACCGTGCCGATGGCCACGGCCGAGCAATAGTGCGTGACGCCGCCGATGATCGACTTGTCCGTCGCCGCCTTGGTAGCGACCTGGACGCCGACGTTGGGCTTGCACTCGTCGTCCAGCACGGTGAGCTGGTACTGGTACTTGGCCTTGGGATCGGCGTTGCGCAGCTTGACCGCCAGATCGGCCGCGTTGCGCCCGCCCAGCCCGTTCGCCGCCACGCCGCCGCTCAGCGGCCCGATGAAGGCGACGTGCACCGTGTCCTTGGCCTGCGCCGGCGGCGTGCCCAGCGCCAGCGCCGCGGCCAGCGCCACGGCGGCCATTCCCCGCATCCTCTTCATGCCTTCCTCCCCGTTTCGTTTGTTCAGCCGTTCGTCGTGTTCAGTAATTCAGGCCCAACCAGGTTTTCACCTGCTCGTGCATGTCGCCCATAAAGTGTTCGCGCGGCCCCGCCCCGGTGACCTCGCCCAGGCTCAGCACGTAGGTGTAGTCGGACAGCTCGATCACCTTGCGGATGTTGTGGTCGACCAGCAGGATCGCCATGCCGGCCTGGGCGAACAGGCCGATCCAGTCGAACACCTGCTCGGCGATCTTCGGCGACAGGCCGATGCTGGGCTCGTCGATCATGCACAGCGACGGGCGCAGCAGGTAGGCCTTGGCGAACTCCACCTGCTTCTGCTGCCCGCCGCTCAGCGCGCCGGCCTTGCTGTCCAGCCGCGCGTGCACGATGGGGAAGTGCTCCAGCATGTCCCGCCACAGGCGCGCCGCGTCGCCGTCGCCCCCCGCCCCCATCAGCTGGCGGCGGCGGCGCAGTGGGATGGTCAGGTTGTCGCGCACGCTCATGTACGGGAACAGGCTGGATTCCTGCGGGATGTAGCCCATGCCCAGGCCGATCATCTCGTGCGGCTGGATGCCGGTGATGTCATGGCCGTCGAACAGGACGCGCCCGGACTTCAGCGCCAGCAGGCCGGCGGCCGCCTTCATGATGGTGGACTTGCCGGCCCCGTTCAGCCCGATCAGCCCGCGCACCGAGCCGGCCGGCACCTCGACCGAGACGTTCTTCAGCACGTCGATATCGGCCGAATAGCCGGCGGTGACGCCTTCCAGGCGCAACAGCGCGCTCATGCCGCGTGCCCTCCCAGATACGCCTCGATGACGTGCGGGTCGTCCAGCACGGCGCGCGTCGGCGCGTCGGCGATGACCGCCCCGGCGTTCATGCAGACGGCGCGCGGGCACAGCTCCCTGACGATGGGCATGTCGTGGCTGACCAGCACGAAGGTCTGCCCTTCCCCGTGCCGGCGCCGCACGAAATCGGCCATGATCGCCCGCATGGTCGGGTGCACGGCGGCGAACGGCTCGTCCAGCAGCGCCACGCGCGGCGGCACCATGAAGCAGGTGCCGAACTCCAGCAGCTTGCGCTGCCCGCCCGAAAGCTGGCCGGCGTCCAGGTTCATGACGTGGTCGATGCGCAGCTCCTCCAGCAGCGTCAGCGCGCGCCGCTTCGCCGCCTCCGCGTCCAGGCCCAGCGCCCGGCCGGCGACCAGCAGGTTGTCCAGGGCGCTGATGCGGTTGAAGGCGCGGGTCAGCTGGAACATGCGCAGCACGCCGCGCTGGGCGATTCGGTCGGCGCTCAAGCCCAGCAGCGAGGCGCCGTCCAGCAGAATGTCGCCGCCGCCCACCGGCAGCAGGCCGCTCAGCATGTTGATCAGCGTCGTCTTGCCCGACCCGTTGGGGCCGATCAGCCCGACCAGCTCGCCTTCCGACAGGTCGAACGACACGTGGTCCACCGCGGCGATGCCGCCGAAGGTTTTGGTCACGTCGCGGATGGAAAGGATCGCCATGCCCGCCCCCTACCGCGCGCCGACGGCCGGCTGCGCCGGCGCCGGGGCCCGCCGCCGGGTGAAGGCCAGCCGCAGGAGGCCCCATAGCCCGTCGCGGAAGAAGCGCGCCACGACGATGACCAGCAGCGCGAAGACGATCAGGTGCCAGCCGCCGAAGTCGCGCACCGCCTCCGACCCCAGATAGACCAGGAAGGCGCCCAGGATCGGCCCGACCAGCGTGCCCATGCCGCCGATCACCGTCATGCTGATGACGAAGCCGGTCTGCATGATCAGCCCCAGCTCCGGGCTGACGAACTGCGCGAAGTGGGCGTACAGCGTCCCCGCCAGCCCGCAGATGGCCGAACTGGCGACGAACGCCGCGACCTTCCAGCGCACCACCGGCACGCCCCGGCAGGCCGCCGCGATGTCGTCGTCGCGGATCGCCTGGAGGAACAGGCCGGCCTTCGACTTCAGCGTCAGGAAGATGCCCGCCTGCACCACCACCAGAACCGCCAGGAACAGATAGTAATAGGCCAGCCGGCTGTCGAAGATGCCCGGCACGCTCAAGCCAAGGTCGCCGCGCGTGATGTCGTAGGAATTGCCGATGACCAGCCGCGCGATCTCGGCGAAGGACAGCGTCGTCAGGCCCAGGTACGGCCCGCGCAGCTTCAGCGCCACCCGCCCCAGCGCCCAGCCCAGCAGCCCGGCCGCCAGGACGCCGACCGGGATGCCCACCCAGAACGGCATCTCGAACTGGTAGGCCATCAGCCCGGTGCCGTAGGCGCCGATCATGGCGAAGGCGGCGGGGGCCAGCGACATCTGCCCGGTGTAGCCGGCCAGCAGGTTCCACCCCGCCGCCTGCAGGGCGAAGTACATGCACACCACCAGCACGCCCAGCCAATACTCGTTGGCGATCACCAGCGGCGCCAGCGCCACCAGGGCCAGCAGGCCCAGCGAGGCGGCGAATTCGCGGTTGGCGCGGGTTTCCGAGTTGTCGATCATACTTCGCGCCCCCGCTGCCCGAACAGGCCGTGCGGCCGGAACAGCAGCACCAGCACCAGGATCACCAGCCCGAAGGTGTCGCGGTAGTCGTAGCTGATGTAGACGGCGGCGAAGCTCTCCAGCACGCCCAGCATCAGCGCCGCGGCCAGCGCCCCGGCGATCGACCCCATGCCGCCCAGCACGACCACCACATAGGACTTGATGGCGGTGAACACGCCGACGTCCGGCGAGGCGTTGATCAGCGGCGCCAGCAGCCCGCCGGCCAGCGCCGCCAGCGCCCCGGCCGCCGCGAACACCAGCGCGCTGACCTTTGCCGTGTCGATGCCGGCCAGCGAGGCGCCCAGCCGGTTCTGCGCCACCGCCTGGATCTGCTTGCCCCAGAAGCTGTAGCGGATCAGCAGGAACACCGCGACGATCACCGCCAGCCCGACCGCCGCCGCCGTCAGCCGCTGCCCGCTCATCATGAAGGGGCCGAGCGCGATGCGCGGACTTTCCACCAGGCTGGGGCCGCGCATGGGATAGGGGCCGACCACCTTGTCCACCAGATTGATCAGCAGCAGCGACAGCCCGAAGGTGACGATGATCGCGTACTCGTCCTTCAGGTTGCCCCACGACGAATAGCCGGCGTACAGCGGCCGCATCAGCGTGCGCTCGGTCGCCCAGCCCAGCACCGCCCCGGCCGCCAGCGCCACCGGCAGCGCCAGCCACGGGTTTATCCCCAGCGACACGCAGGCCAGCGTGTAGGCGTAGGAGCCGACCATATAGAACTCGCCATGCGCGAAGTTGACCACGCGCAGGATGCCGAAGATCAGCGACAGCCCGATCGCCATCAGCGCGTAGAACACGCCGGTGATCAGTCCGTTGACCGCGAGGTCGAGCGCCAGCATGCGTCCTCCGCCCTTCCCTATCCGCTTGCCAGCACCGCCTCGACGGCGGCGGCGATGCCGAGGACGGCGATGTCGCCGCCCGGTGGTCCGACGATCTGCACCCCCACCGGCAGCCCGTCGGCGTCGTCCCCGCACGGCAGCGTCAGCGCCGGCATGCCGGCAAGGTTGAAGGGCGCCGTGCAGCGCGTCAGCGCCGTGTGCACCGGCAGGCTGGCCCCGCCGGCCTCCACCGTGGCGGCGTCGGCCGGCGGCGCGGTGGCGAGCAGCGTCGGCACCACCAGCGCGTCGGCGCCGCGCAACGCCTTCCCCAGCTGTTCGGCGATGTGCCGGCGCAGGCGCTGCGCCTTGATGTAGTCGGCGGCGGCCAGGAAGCGGCCGATCTCCAGCCGCACCCGCACGTCCTCGCCCAGCCCTTCGGGGTGGCGCAGGCCCAGATCCTCGTGCCCCTGCGTCGCCTCGCAGGCGATGGTGAAGAACTGCGCGGACGGGGCGAGGTCGATGTCGGGCACCGCGCGCTCGGCGATGGCGAAGCCGGCGGCGCCCAGCCGCTCCAGCACCCCGCCAAGGATCCGCGCCACTTCGGGAGCCATGATGTCCGTGAAGAAGTTGGCCGGTCGCACAAGCCGGAAGCGCCGTCCCACCGCCGCCGCGACCGCCCCGGTGACGCGGCCCGGTTCCAGTCCGGCCATCACCTCGAACAGCAGCGCGGCGTCGGCGACGCCGGCCGCCAGCGGCCCGACGTGGTCGAGCGAGGGGGCGAGGTCCAGCACGCCCTGGCGCGGCACCGCGTCGTAGCTGGGCTTGAAGCCGACGACGCCGCAGCACGCCGCCGGGATGCGGATCGATCCGGCGGTGTCCGTGCCGATGGCGAGGTCCGCCATGCCCGCCGCCACCGCCGCCGCCGACCCGCCCGACGACCCGCCGGCCAGCCGCCCCGCCCGGCGCGGGTTGCCGACGGTGCCGAAGTGCGGGTTGGCGCTGGTGATGCCGTAGGCCAGTTCGTGCAGGTTGGTGGTGCCGACGATCACCGCCCCCTCGGCCCGCAGCCGCGCCACCACCGGCGCGTCC
>DASWVP010000459.1:0-2327 GCA_036401175.1 Azospirillum sp.
AGGGGGCCTTTCCTTGCCCTTTCCCGCTGTGCAGGGGAGGGAGGGTGGGGGCACGAGTCCGCATTATCAGGCGCGCACCGCCTCGTCCAGCAGCGCCCGCACGGCCGCCGGGTCGACGTCGCGCTGGGTGAAGGCGTGGCCGATGCCGCGTGTCAGCACGAAGGTGATGCGGCCGTCCTTCACCTTCTTGTCCTTGGCCATGGAGGCGATCAGCTCGTCCACGTCCCACGCCACGCCGGGCACGTCGGCGGGGCGGGTGGGCAGGCCGACGGCCTGCAGGTGGCGGCGGGCGCGCACGGCGTCCTGGCCGGGGCACAGGCCCAGGCGCACCGACAGGTCGAAGGCCATGACCATGCCGATCGCCACCGCCTCGCCGTGCAGCAGCCGGGATCCGTATCCGGTCGCCGCCTCCAGCGCGTGGCCGAAGGTGTGGCCGAGGTTGAGGAGGGCGCGGTCGCCGCTCTCGCGCTCGTCGACGCCGACGATGGCGGCCTTGGCCTCGCAGCTCACCTTTACGGCGTGGCGGCGCGCGGCGTTGTCGCCGTCGACGACGCGGGCGCCGTTGGCCTCCAGCCAGTCCCAGAAGTCGGGCAGGCGGATCAGGCCGTACTTCGCCACCTCGGCGTAGCCGGCCAGCACCTCGCGCCGGGGCAGGGTGTCGAGCGTGGCGGTGTCGGCGATCACGAGGCGCGGCTGGTGGAAGGCGCCGACGAGGTTCTTGCCGTGCCGGGTGTTGATGCCCGTCTTGCCGCCGACCGAGCTGTCGACCTGCGACAGCAGCGTCGTCGGCACCTGGATGAAGTCGATGCCGCGCAGCGCGATGGCGGCGGCGAAGCCGGTGATGTCGCCGATGACACCGCCGCCCAGCGCGATCAGCACCGCCGAACGCTCGATCCCGCGGCCCAGCACGGCGTCCATCAGGCGTTCGAGGTGGGCGAAGTCCTTGGTCTTCTCGCCGGCCGGCAGGACGATGGGGGTGCCGGCGTCCAGGCCGGATTCCCGCAGCGTGCGCTCCAGCGTCGGCAGGTGGTGCCGCGCCACGTTGTCGTCGGTGACGATGATGGGGGCGCGGCCGCGGGTGATCCCGGCGATGCGCGCGCCGGCCTGCGCCAGGATGCCGTCGCCGACCAGGATCTCGTAGCTGCGCGGGCCGAGGTCGACCCGGACGGTTTCGCTCATCAGTGCTTCTCCTCGGGATGGCCGGGGGGATGGCCGGGCTGGCGCGCCGCGCGGGCGAGCGGGTGGCCGACGTGGGCCTCCAGCGCCTCCAGGACGCGCTCCACCGTGTATTCGGGCGGGTTCTCGTCGCTTTCCACCGTCAGGTCGGCCTCGGCGTAGACGGGGTAGCGGACCTCCATCAGCCGCGACAGGATCTCGCGCGGGTCGCCCTTCTTCAGCAGCGGCCGGTTGGACCGCCGCGCCGTGCGGGCCAGCAGGATGTCGAGGTCGGCGCGCAGCCACACCGACAGGCCGCGCGCGTGGATCAGGGCGCGCGTCTGCGGGTCCATGAAGGCGCCGCCGCCGGTGGCCAGGATGTGCACCGGCCGCTCGGTCAGCAGGCGGGCGATGATCTTGCGCTCGCCCGCGCGGAAGCCGGGCTCGCCGTCGCGGGCGAAGATCTCCTCGATGGTGCAGCCGGCCGCCGCCTCGATCTCGGTGTCGGCGTCCAGGAAGGGCAGGCCCAGCCTGGCCGCCAGCCGCCGGCCGATGGCGCTCTTGCCGGCGCCCATCAGGCCGACCAGCACCACGGTCCTGGGCAATCCGCCGGCCGGGGTCGCCGCCGCCGGGCTTCCTGATGGACGCGCGGCCGTTGACGGACGGTCCGGCGCGGAAGGCGTGGGGCGGTCGATCATGGCGGCGCGGGTCTCCGGTGGGCTTCGAGCGGGTGTCGCCCCTGCGGGCATGCATGGGGCCTGTTGCCTGCGCGGCCGGCCGGGGCTAGAGTGTCCCTCCGAACGGGCTGCGGCCGGCCGGGTCGCAGGCGAGTGTGCGTCTTTAACATGAAAGCGCATCCTTGTCCCAACCCCTGCGGCGTCTTGCCGTGTTAGGTCGGCGTCAACCCCCATCCCCTTCCCAAGGCACCGGATCGTCCCGAACCATGAGCCGCGCCCTGTCCGTCCTCATCCTGTTGCTGCTGGTCGTCATTGGCGGTGGAATGGCGTTCCTCGCCGCCTGGGACATGCCGGCGCCGTCCAAGACGATGGAAAAGGTCATCCCGGATGACCGCTTCCCGCGCTGAGCGCGCCGGGAACGCCGTCGCTCCCCAGCGCCGCCGCGCCGCGCCGGCCGCCGCCGCGATCGCCCTGATCGCCGCCCTGCTGGCGGCC
>DASWVP010000460.1:0-2262 GCA_036401175.1 Azospirillum sp.
AGATCGTCGCCGCCGTCGCCGCCGGACAGCGTGTCGCTCCCCGCCTCGCCCAGCACGGTGTCGGCGCCCGCCCCGCCGCTCGCCAGATCGTCGCCGGTGCCGGCCAGCACGCGGTCGGCATCGTCGCCGCCGTCCAGCACGTCGTCACCGTCGCCGGCCGACAGCGTGTCGAGGCCGCCGCCGCCCGACAGCGTGTCGGCGCCCGCGCCACCATAGAGCGTGTCATTGCCGGCGTTGCCGCGCAGCTCGTTGGCGTTGCCGTCGCCCGTCAGCGTGTCGTCATGAGCCGAGCCGTCGAGGTTCTCCAGGTTGGCGAGCTGGTCGTTCTGCGCCTCGTGGAAGGCGCCGGTGCCGGCCGCCAGATCGACGCGCACGCCGCCCGTCGCCGCTTGGTAGTCGGCCCAGTCGGCCGCCCCGGTGCCGCCGTCCATCACGTCGGCGCCGCTGCCGCCGGACAGCGTGTCGTTGCCCGCGGCGCCGCTCAGCGTGTCCTGGCCGTCGTTGCCGTGCAGCACGTTGTCGGCGCCGTCGCCGGTCAGCGTGTCGGCGAAGCGCGAGCCGGAGACGTTCTCCACCCCCCAGATCCCGTCGCCGTTGGCCTCGCCGCCGCCACCGCTGCCGCTGTTGGCCGCCAGATCGACGCCGACCGCCTTGGACGACTCCGCGTACGCCACCCAGTCGTCGGCGCCGTCGCCGCCGTACAGGTCGTCGGCGCCGTCGCCGCCCGACAGCGTGTCGTTGCCGCCGCCGCCGGAGATTTCATCGGCCCCGCCGCCGCCGTACAGCCGGTTGTCGAGGCCGTCGCCGATCAGCACGTCGGCGCCCTGCGAGCCGATCACATGGCGGAAGCCGGTCAGCGTGTCGCCGTCGGCGTCGCCGCCGCTGGCCGTCTGGGCCTGCAGGTCGACGGTCACCTTGGGCGAGCCGGCGTAGGACACGAAGGCGTCCGGGCTGCCCGCCAGCAGGTCCGCCCCGGACCCGCCGATGACGGTGTCGACGCCCGAACCGCCGGACAGCGTGTCGGCGCCGCTGCCGCCATCGAGCAGGTCGTCGCCGTCCTCGCCGGACAGCACATCGTCGCCGTTGCCGCCGGACAGTTCGTCGTTGCCGGCGCCGCCGTAGATCAGGTCGTTGCCGCCCTCGCCGGAGACGGTGTCGTCGCCCTCGCCGCCGTAGACCGTGTCGTTGCCGTTGCGCGCCCGCACCCGGTCGTTGCCGGCCAGGGCATGGATCTCATCCCCCAGTCCGCCGTCCACCAGAACGTCGTTGCCCGGCGTGCCCACGATCTTGGCCATGATGTCCTCATCTCGCTTCGGCGCGGCGCCCGTCGCGGCGTCCGCCCTGGTTGTTCGGGAATGGCCGGACCGCCCGTGGGCGGCCGGCGGAATGGGGTCAGCGTTCGCGCATGGCCTCGCCGGTCAGGCGCAGCATGGGGGCCAGCACGTATTCGATGGCGCGGCGGTGGCCGGTGCGGATGTCCACCGTCACCGTCATGCCGGGCTGGAGCCGCACGTCGCGGCCATCGACGCGCAGCGTGTCGCGCTCCAGCGCGATGCGCGCCTTGTAGGTGGCGTTCTGCGGGTCGTCGGCGGCGGCATCGGCGGCGACGTCCAGCAGCGTGCCGGGCAGCGCGCCGTAGCGGGTGAAGGCGAAGGTGTCGACCTTGACCTCGACCGGCTGGCCGGGCCGCACGAAGCCGACGTCGCGGTTGCGCACCCGCGCCTCGATCTCCAGCAGCCCGTCCTCCGGCACGATCTTCATCAGCGCCTCGGCCTCGCGCACCACGCCGCCCAGCGTGTGCACCGCCAGTTCGGTGACCACCCCGTCGGCCGGCGCCAGCAGCGTGCGCCGCGCCTGCCGCTCGGTTGCCTTGCGCAGCTCGGCGGCCAGCGCCGCCGCCTCCTGCTCCTGGGCGCCCAGGCGGCGCAGCAGGGCGCCGGTGCGCTCCGCCGCCGTCTGGCGCTGGCGCTCCTCGGCCTGGATGACGTCCAGCTCGGCCTGGTGGAGCTGCCCGGTGAGCACCTCCGCCTCGCGCTCGCTCTCCACCAGTTCCTGGCGCAGCTTGAGCAGTTCGGAGCGCGCGGTGAGGTTCCTCTCGACCAGGAAGGCGCGCGTCGCCACCCGTTCGCGCAGCAGCGGCAGCACCGCCGCCACCCTGGCGATGCGCGCCCGCAGCGTGACCCGCGCCGCCTGCAGCCGGCGCACCTCGCCCTCCGCTCCGGCCAGCCGGGCGCGGTCGGAGGCCCAGTCGTCGGCGAGCTG
>DASWVP010000461.1:0-3159 GCA_036401175.1 Azospirillum sp.
GGCTCAGCGCCGGCTTCGCGCCCGGCCCGGTCGAGACCGAGCGGGCGCGGGAAGGCGCCTATGCCGCCGACACGCTGCCGCGCGACGCCGAGGCACTGGTGTTCTGGGCCGACGTGATGGGCGTGCTGGCCGGCGACGAGACGCGCGTCGTCATCGAGGGGCCGGGGGGCGCCGTCTTCGACCAGCGCACCCCGATCAAGGACAGCCGGGTGGCGTGGTTCGCCTTCGCCGGGCGCAAGCGCCCGCCCGGCGGCTGGCCGGCCGGCGCCTACACGGGCCGCTTCACCCTGACGCGGGCCGGCGACACGGTGGTGGATCTGACACGCCGCGTTACCCTGCGTTGACCCACCCCTACCCCGAAGGCGCATGGGCCGCGGCCGGCGCAGGCATTATGTTCTTCGCCGTCGCACAGCCACAAACGCGGAACGGTCCCCCATGCACGCACGCAACGTCGTCCTGGTCACCGGCGGGGCCGGCTACATTGGCAGCCACGCCGTCCTCGCGCTGAAGGCGGCGGGCGTCGGCGTGGTCGTGCTGGACGACCTGTCCACCGGCCGGCGCGCCGCCGTTCCCGACGGCGTGCCCTTCGTGCAGGGCAGCGCCGGCGACGCGGAGCTGGTGGCGGCCGCCATCGAGCGGCACGGCGTGGACGCCATCATGCATTTCGCCGGCTCCATCGTCGTGCCGGAATCGGTGGAAAAGCCGCTCGCCTACTATCGCAACAACACGGTCAACAGCCACGCGCTGATCGAGACGGCGGTGCGCTGCGGCGTCGGCCGCTTCGTGTTTTCCTCCACCGCCGCCGTCTACGGCATGCCGGACACGCTGCCGGTGGTGGAGGACGCGCCCACGCGCCCGATCAACCCCTATGGCGCGTCCAAGCTGATGACCGAGACGATGCTGCGCGACGCCGCCCCGGCGCACGGGCTGCGTTACGGCATCCTGCGCTATTTCAACGTGGCCGGCGCCGACCCGCAGGGGCGGTCGGGGCAGTGCGGCAAGGCGGCGACGCACCTCATCAAGGTCGCCGCCCAGGTGGTCACCGGCCAGCGGCCGGACATGACTGTGTTCGGCGAGGACTACGACACAGCGGACGGGACCTGCGTGCGCGACTACATCCACGTCAGCGACCTTGCCGACGCGCACGTCCGGCTGATCCAGCATCTGGCGGCCGGCGGCGACAGCGTGACGCTGAACTGCGGTTACGGCCGCGGCTATTCGGTGCGCGAGGTGCTGGCCGCCGTGGAGCGCGCCACCGGCCGGCCGCTGCCCGTGCGCACCGGCCCGCGCCGGGCCGGCGATCCCCCGGCGCTGGTGGCGGGGGCGGAGCGCATCCGCGCGGTCCTCGGCTGGCAGCCGCGCCACGAGGACCTCGATCTCATCGTTCGCAGCGCGCTGGCGTGGGAGCGCAAGGTGGCCGATGGGACGGTGTAGGGGCGTTCGACGGTGACAGCCCCCGCCGGTTCGCGCTATATGGTCGGCGCTTCGCAGTCGCCGGAAGGGAGCCTCGTCGTGGCGCGCCAGAGCTTTTTCGCCGTCTACGTCCTGTTCAAGACCGAAGAGGAGGCCGCCGCCTGGGAAGCCGGCCTGCCGCCGCTGCCCGAAGACGGCCGGACGGGCTGGGAGGTGCTTCCCTCCACCGCGTTGCGCGACGACCAGGGCGGCTATTACGAGGGCGTGTTCCGCAAGGTGACCGGCGGCGACGGCGACGCCATCGCCGCCATCGCCCGCGCCACGCCGGAGCGCTGCTACGAGCCGCGCAAGGACGGCTTCGCGTGGTCCGACCTGACCGCCCTGGCCACGGCGAAGCCGGAAAAATTCGCCAAGGGCTACGTCGCCGCGACGGAGAGCGAAGAGATGAGCAGCGGCGGCGTCGGCGTCATCGGCGGCGGGGGCGGCGACTACTGAGGCCGGACGGGGCGCAGCCCGCTCAGAGCTTCACGAAGTAGCCGCGCGCGGCGAACGAGCAGCCGAACTTCCGCTCCCGCCGCACGTCGGCCTGGAGGGTGTCCGGCTGCTCGGCAAGGTAGCGGTCGAGCGCTTCCCATGGGCCGGGGCCATGCTCCGGGCGCACGGGGTGGCCGTTGACCACCGTGTCCTCGACGACCAGATAGTCCCCGCACCGCAGCAGCGGCACCAGACTGCACAATTCCCGATACACGTGCGACGCCGCGTGATCGGAATCGAGGATCATGAACAGCGGGCCGCGATCCTCCGGCAGCAGCCGGGCGATCGCCGCCGCCATCTCCGGTGCCCCGCTGTCGCCCAGCAGCAGGTGAATGCGGGAGTTGTGCGGGATCGACGGGTGCAGCGCCTCGTGCGTCACGTCGGCGGAGATCACCTTGCCGCGCGCCCCGGCCGCGTCCAGCAGATCGGCGAAGTACAGGGCGGAGCCGCCGTGCCGGGTTCCCGTCTCGACCACCCACTGCACGCCGCGCTGGTGGATGATTTCCTGATAGTTCCACATGTCGGACGGCAGCTTGAGCGTGCGCACGCCGCGCCAGCCCATGCCCTTCCAGACGTTGCTTTCGTGGAACCAGCGCAGGTAGTCCTGGGCGACGTCGGCCATCGGGCCCTCCGTTTCGTTCATTGCGGCTTGTGGCCGACCACGCGCATGTCGCGCGGCTCCCCCAGCTTGAACAGCGCCGGCTCCCGCCGCAGGTCGACGAGGCCGGCTTCGGCCATCACCTGCATCAGCGTTTCCGGCGTGTAGCCCCAGCGGTGCACCATCAGCGGGTCGCGCCACTGCGGATCGCCATAGAACACCCACATCGTGTGCTGCCCGCGCGCGTCGGCCTGGGCGAACGCATCGGGATCCTTCAGGAACTGTTCGCACGCCGTGCGCAGGTTGGGGCATTCCAGCACCATGCGCCCGCCGGGCTTCAGCACCCGCGCCCATTCGCGCAGGATGTCGACCACCTCCCAGCGCCAGAAATGCTCGACCACGTGCACGGCGAGGACTTCGTCGGCGCTGGCGTCGGCGAAGGGCGTCAGGCGGTGCAGGTCGCACAGCACGTCCGGCCGCACGCCGGCACGGGCTTCGGCGATGTCGACGTTGACGTAGCCGGGCCGCAGCGTGTCCCCGCAGCCGAGGTTGACGCGCACCGCCGCCGTGGCCGGAGCGGCGGCCGGCGGCCGTGGCTCGACCCGCGAGAGCAC
>DASWVP010000462.1:0-1509 GCA_036401175.1 Azospirillum sp.
CGCGCGCCGCCTCCAGCCAGCGCAGCGTCGCCTGGGCGTCGCGCTGGGCCTGCGCCTGGGCCAGCGGCGAGCGGTGCTGAAGCTGCACCAGCCGGCCGTCGACCATGACGTCGGGGATCTCGCCGCGCCGGCGCAGGATGGCGACGCCGCGCAGCACCAGCGGCGTCAGCATCTCCGCCTGCAGCCGGCCGTAGGTGGCGCCCAAGAGGCGCGCCATCTCGGCCGAGCGTTCCAGCACTTCCGTCGCGGTCATGCGGGCGTCGTTCAGCGGGGCCAGCCGGTCGCTGATCAGCGCGTGGCGGATGCGCGCGCGCAGATCGTCGAGCACGAGCTGCGACACGTCGAACCGCCCCGGCGCGGCAAGCGGCGTCAGCCCGGCCGAGCCGACCGCCTTGGGAATGATGGTCCCCGGCACCAGACGGATGCTGGCCGGGTTCAGCACCCCGTCGTCGTCCGCCTGCCAGATGCCGGTGACGGCGATGGAGGCGTTCTTCAGAACCAGCTCGACCACCTTGTTGGCGGTCTTGATGTCCGGCAGCGCCTTCATGACGGGGGAGCGGCCGTACACCTCCCCCGGCGCCTTCAGCCAGCGGAAGCTGATGAACGGCGACTGGGCGAAGCGCCCCTCGGCCAGCAGCGCCGGTTCGGCGACGCCGCTGTCCAGCACCACGGTCCAGCGGTAGGCGGTGCCTTCCGGCAGCACCGCCTCGACCACGGCGAAACGGGCGTCCGGGTCCTCCTGGGCGCGTCGGCGCACCTCCTCGGGGAGGTCGGCGGCGGGGAAGCGCCTGATGATCTGCGCCAGCGTGCGCTCGCTGCGGCGGTAGGTGCCGTCCAGCCGGCCCTCCGGCCCCTCCTCCAGCACCGCCTCGGCCAGGGGCACGGCGGTGAAGCGGAAGCTCGACGCTTCGCCGGGGGCGGACTCCTCCATCAGAAGGCAGGCGGTGCCGACGGTGGCGAGGTCGAGGAAGGCCTGATGCGCCTCCACCGCGAAGTTGGAGCGGTCGAAGTGCGCCTGGGCGATGGAGGTCGCGCGGTCGAGCATGGGGGCGACGCGGTCGCGCTCGGCGTCCGACAGGTCGGGGCCGGGAACCAGCGCGAACCAGCTCGACCACGGCGGCGTCAGTTGCGACAGCAGGCTGGCGGCGAGCTGTTCCACGGCATCGGGCGCCGTGCCGTCGAACAGCCGGTCGACGCGCCGTTCGCCGGGCTGCGACGCATGCAGGAACGGCCGGCCGTTCGGCAGGGCGTAGTCGTAGCAGTCCTGCCAATGGCCTTCCCACACGGCGCGGCGCTGCCGCGCGGCCTGATAGCGTTCGAGCAGGGCCGCCGGCTCCGGCTGGACCTTCTCCAATGCGGTCTTCTTCGATGCGGTCACGGTGTCATTCCCCCAGCAGGCGCTTGCGCGCGGGCGCCAGCGCGTTGGTGTCGAGCACGCCGCGCCACGAGGTCCGCACCGTGCCGGCGCGGCTGCGCGCGCGGCGCTGCGCGGCCTTCTCGGCCAGCGCT
>DASWVP010000463.1:0-4702 GCA_036401175.1 Azospirillum sp.
CGTGGCCGTGCACCGACGACGGGTTGCCGACGAGGTCGAGCGCCGCCGCGACGGCCGTCCGCACGGCCGGCTTCAGCGGCGCCGAGGCGTTGTAGTCGAGGTAGACAGGGGAGGTCATGGCTGGCTTTCAACCCCTCCCCCGGCCCCGCCGGGGGAGGGAGGGGCCCACGAAGTGGGAGGGTGGGGGCAAGGTGTCGCCGAAGATCCGCGACGTGCCGGCGTAGGTTGGGTCACGACCCGACATCCTGTGCATCGCGGACACGTTGGGTTTTCGCCCGAGGTTAAGAAGAAAAAAGGACGGAGCCGGAGTGTCGGTGGCCGATGAAGTCGCGTCGTCGGGCCCCCGCCCCAGCCCTCCCCCGCGCAGTGGGGGAGGGCTGGGGTGGGGGCCCAATGCAGCCACTTTTTCATCCACTGCGCCGGTGAGCACTCAACCCAACCTACGCATTGATCCTTGGGCAGGCCGTTGCCCCCACCCTCCCATGCTGCGCATGGGTCCCTCCCTCCCCCGGCGGGGCCGGGGGAGGGCATGCGTCACGCTACTCCGCCGCCACGGCGGCGTTGCCGGGTTCGGCCAGCTGGCCAAGGATGCCGGACGTGCCGATGACGCGGCGCCCGACCACGTCGGCCACCGTCACCGAGTTGAGGTACAGGTGGATCTGGTTGCCCAGCTCCTCCCACAGCTCGTGCGTCAGGCAGCGGGAGCGGTTGGTGCGGCAGCCCTGCGGCGTGATGTTGGCGCAGCGCGTCGTGCGGATCGGCTCGTCCACCGCCAGGATGATGTCGGAGATGCGCGTGGCGTCGGCGGTGTGGGCCAGGAGGTAGCCGCCGCCGGGGCCGCGCACGCTCTTCACCAGCCCGCCCTTGCGCAGCTTGGCGAACAGTTGTTCCAGATAGGAGAGCGAGATCTCCTGCCGTTCCGCGATGTCGGCCAGCGCCACCGGGCTGCCATTGCTGTTGGCGGCCAGATCCACCATCGCCATGACGGCATAGCGGCCCTTGGTGCTCAGTCTCATGTGTCTCTCCCTCTTTATTCTGTCCGGCCCGCTTCAGGATCCGCCGGTGTGGGTGCGCCCGTTTCGGGTTTCTTGCGGGCCGGTCTCGTGCTCAACAGGGGCCGACCGGCCCCGCCCCGACCGCATGGTGCTCACGTTCGCGCGCGACGCCATCGGCAAGGCTTACGGTGGGCAACGCCGCCGGCGCGCCGCCGTCCGGCAGGCCGGGGGTGGCGCGCTCCAGTTCCTCGACGCGCTGGCGCAGCGTGGTGACCTGCTCCAGCAGCCCGGTCAGCGCGCGCGCCACCGGGTCGGGGATGTCGCCGCACGGCGTGCCGTACGGCAGGAATTTGCTGGTGTCGGCCCGGTCGCGCGGCACCACCGCCTTGGCCGGGATGCCGACGACCGTGGCGCCCGGCGCCACCTCGCCCACCACCACGGCGTTGGAGCCGACGCGGGCGCCCCGGCCCACGGTGATGGCGCCCAGCACCTTGGCGCCGGCGCCGACGATGACGCCGTCCTCCAGCGTCGGGTGACGCTTGCCGTGGTGCAGCGCCGTGCCGCCCAGGGTAACGCCGTGATACAGCATGACGTCGTCGCCGATCTCCGCCGTCTCGCCGATCACCACGCCCATGCCGTGGTCGATGAAGAAGCGCCGGCCGATGGTGGCGCCGGGGTGGATTTCGATGCCGGTGAGCGCGCGGGCGAGCTGCGAGATGACGCGGCCCAGAAGCTTCCAGCCGCGCTGCCAGCAGTAGTGCGCGATGCGGTGCAGGACGATGGCGTGCAGGCCCGGATAGCACAGGGCGACTTCCAGCCGCGACCGCGCCGCCGGGTCGCGGGCCATGATGCCGTCGATCTCTTCGCGAAGATGCTTGAACACCGAGACACCCGCCGTGGTATAGTCCGCGCTCTTGTCCGACGACCCGCAAGGCCCCGAACTCCAACGGCCGTGCGGGTTGCCCCGGACGGCCTATCGACGCATATATGATGACCAAGCAAAACGGTCAAGAATTGTGTTCGCAAAAAACGTGGTCTGGAATGCGTGTCCACACTAGCTTGTCGAGCGCTTCCGGCCTCCACCGCGGGGTGGTTCTCACCCTGTCCCGTTCGCGCCAGGATCGTCGCCCACATGCCTGAAGTGATCATCAACGGTCCGGCCGGCCGACTCGAAGGTCGCTACACCCACGGGAAGCTTGCGAACGCGCCGGTCGCGCTCCTGCTGCACCCGCACCCGCAGCACGGCGGGACGATGAGCAACAAGATCGTCTTCACGCTGTACCAGGCCTTCACGAAGCGCGGCCACTCGGCCCTGCGCTTCAACTTCCGCGGCGTCGGCCGCAGCCAGGGCACCTACGACAAGGGCGAGGGCGAGCTGGCCGACGCCGCCGCCGCGCTGGACTGGCTGCAGACCTACAACCCGAACGCCTCGCTGTGCTGGATCGCCGGTGTGTCCTTCGGGTCGTGGATCGGCATGCAGCTGCTGATGCGCCGGCCGGAGATCGACGGCTTCATCACCGTGTCGCCGCCGGCCAACATGTTCGACTTCTCGTTCCTGGCGCCCTGCCCCTCGTCCGGCCTGATCGTGCACGGCGACAAGGACGAGCTGGTGCCGAACGCGTCGGTGCAGAAGCTGGTGAACAAATTGTCGCACCAGAAGGACATCCGCATCGACCACCGCGTGGTGCCCGGCGCCAACCATTTCTTCCTGAACCGCACCGACGAGCTGGCCCGCGAGGTCGACGACTACCTCGACCGCGCGCTCGGCAACCCGCTGGCGGCGGTGGCGGAGTAGGGAGAGCGTTCAGTCGATCTCGTCGCCGGGTTCCGGCGGCACGTCGGGCGCGTTGCGGGCGAACTCCACCAGGTCTTCCGCCTTGGCGCCACGGGCGCGATGACGGAAGAAATCGGCCGCCGTTTCGGCGGCGCCGATTTTCTGCGCCACGGCGAAGGCCACCCACTGGTCGAAGGACAGGCCGTCCTCCTTCGCCAGCCGCTCGGCCGCCGCGCGGATCGACGGGGGAAGCTTCAGCGGATACATGTCCTCATTCATTCGCCCAACTCCCTCAACACGTCGCGCGGGGCCAACACCGGAATACCGAAGACCCTCTCGGCGCGCCGGAAATCCCTTAGATTGTGCGTGATCAACGCGTCGGCAAAGCCATTGATCGCCGCTTCGAGAACCATCTCATCACATGGGTCCGCCAACTGTGGCCGCCATCGATAGTACACCAGAACCGGCTCGATGGTGTCGGCGAGCGCGGCCAGAAAACGATTGACGGCCTGAAGGTCCAGTCCGGTGGCGGCCATGTGCTCGGGGCGTTTGAGCACATCCTCGTACTCCAGAAACAGGGCGGTGCTCGCCAGCGGTACGATGACGCGCCGGCCTGCGGCGACGATGAGGCGATTGGCGGCGCCGTTTCGACTCCGCAATCCCGCCACCAGTACCGACGTATCGAGCACGACCCGCTTCATGGTTCCACGCCGGCACAAGGACGCGACCGCGTGAACACGGGGGCGGTTCCAGCCTGCGGCGCCACGGCTATCCCACCACCACCGTCGCCTCCACCGTCACCGGGAAGTTGACGGAGTTGGCGATGAAGCACAGTTTGTGCGCCTCGTGGTGCAGCGCCTTGGCGTGGTCGGGGTCGCCCTTGGCGATGGTCGCCGCCGGGCGCAGGGTGACCTGGGCGAAGTGGCCGCCACCGTCCGGCCTCTCCACCATCGTGCCGGTCGCCGTGTCGCTGTAGGCGGTCACCACGATGCCGTCGCGCGAGCACAGGTGCAGGTACCACAGCATGTGGCACGACGACAGCGAGGCCACCAGCAGATCCTCGGGGTTGTGGCGGCTGGCGTCGCCACGGAACGCCGGGTCGGAGGAGCCGGCCAGCACCGGCTTGCCCGGCGCGGTGATGTCGTGGTCGCGGCTGTACGCCTTGTAGCCCGAGGTGCCGGTCCCCAGGTCGCCGGTCCACGTCACGGTGGCGGTGTAGGTGTGCTCGCGCGCCATGCGTTGCTCTCCCTTATTCAGGCCGCCGCGTGGAAGCGCCCTCCCGTCAGCGGGGCGGGCACGCCGGTCGTCGTCGGCAGGCTGAGCGGCAGCCCAAGGCGCGAGCGCACAGCCAGATAGGCGAAGGCCTGCGCCTCCAGCGCGTCGCCGTCCCAGCCCAGGTCTTCCACCGGGGCGACGGGCGCGCGCAGGCGGTCGGCCAGCATCTCCATCAGCGTCCGGTTGCGCCGCCCGCCGCCGCAGACCAGCCAGCGCGCGGGCGCCTCCGGCAAATGCGGCAGCACGCGCTCCACCGCGAAGGCGGTGAAGGCGGTCAGCGTCGCGGCGCCGTCGGCGGGCGACAGGTGGTGCACCGGCGCCGGGTCAAAGGCGTCGCGGTCGAGCGACTTGGGCAACGGCCGGTCGAAATAGGGATGGTCCAGCAACTCCGTCAGCGCCACCGCGTCGATGCCGCCGGTGCGCGCGAGATCGCCGTCGGCGTCGTAGCGCCGCCCGGCGCGGGCCAGCACCCAGTCGTCCAGCAGCGCGTTGCCGGGGCCGGTGTCGCCGGCCACCACGGCGCCGTCCCGCCCGATCCAGGTGACGTTGGCGACGCCGCCGACGTTCAGCACGGCGACCGGGCCGTCCAGGCCGGAGGCCAGCGCGCGGTGGAACAGCGGCACCAGCGGCGCCCCCTGCCCGCCGGCCCGCACGTCCG
>DASWVP010000464.1:0-14739 GCA_036401175.1 Azospirillum sp.
TCGCTTCCCAGGGCCGCGCGTCCGGCCGGCGCAGCGCCGCGCCCGACACCACCGCCCACGGGCGCGCGATGCCGGCCGCCGCCACGAGCAACGCCGCGATCGTCAGTTCGACCGCGCGCATCTCCGGCGGCGCCGGCCAGCTCAGGAATCCATAGAGGACCACCGCCGCGACCAGGGCATGCACGCGCAGCACCGCCACCCCCGCGAGAATTGCCAAGGGACTTCGTCCCCCGGCACACTATCAAGCGCCGGTGGCCGTTGGAACCCGTCCGGGGTTAAGCTCGGGCACCAAGGAGGTCCGCATGCCGAGAACCGTCGAAGAGATCGCCCTGCCCGTCGCCCGCCTGGGCACCCGGCGCGCGCTGGCCGTGCACCGCTTCGGCACGCTCGGCGCCCGGCCCAAGGCGTATGTCCAGGCGGCGCTGCACGCCGACGAAACGCCGGGCATGCTGGTCGCCCACCACCTCATGCGCCTCCTCGACGACGCGCGCGTGCCGGGAGAGGTGATCGTCGTGCCGGCCGCCAACCCCATCGGTCTGGCGCAGGTCGTCGCGGGAACCCACGTCGGACGCCATGGCCTGGACGGCGGCGGCAACTTCAACCGCGGCTTTCCCGATCTGGTGCCGCACGCGGAGGCGCTGCTGCGCGGCCGGCTCGGCCCGGATGCCGCCGCCAACGTGCCGCTCGTCCGCGACGCCTTGCGCGACGCCCACGCCGCGCATCGGCCGGCAGGCGAGCTGGGCGCGCTGCGCCACGCCCTGCTCGGCCTGGCGCTGGACGCCGACCTTGTCCTCGACCTGCACTGCGACACCGAATCGGTGATGCACCTCTACACCGGCGACGCGCTGTGGCCGGACGCCGCCGACATCGCGGCCGAGCTGGGCTGCCGCGCCGTGCTGCTGGCGCGCGAGTCGGGCGGGCGCCCGTTCGACGAGTCCTGCTCCGCCCCCTGGTGGCGACTGGCCGAACGCCTTGGCGACGCCACGCCGATCCCGCCCGCCTGCCTCGCGGTCACCGTCGAGTTGCGCGGCAAGGCCGATGTGGAGGACGCCCTGGCGGCGGCCGACGCCCAGGCGCTGCTGCGCGTCCTCATCCGCCGTGGAATCGTGGCCGGCGAGGCCGGACCGTTGCCGCCGCCGGTCTGCGCGGCGACGCCGCTCGCCGGGCTCGACCGGCTGACGGCGCCGGCCTCCGGTGTCATCGCCTTCCGGCGGCGTGTGGGCGACGCGGTGCGGGCCGGCGAGGTCGTCGCCGACATCGTCGACCCCACCGCCGCCGATCCCGCGACCGCCCGCACTCCCGTCACGGCGGGCGCGGACGGGCTGCTGATGGCGCGCTCCAACCTGCGCTTCGTCGGTCTGGGCGACCTCGTCGCCTCGATCGCCGGCGCCACCCCCCTGCCGGAAAGCGGGCGCGGCCTGCTGTTCGATTAGGGTCCCGATGTTGGGTTTTCGCTGGCGCTCAACCCAACCTACGAGCGACCTGTAGGTTGGGTTGAGGCGCCAGCCGAAAACCCAACGGCTTCACGCCATCCGCAGCTCGGCGCGTTCCAGGCGGTAGAACAGGCCCTCGTTCGGCTTGATCCGCAGCGTGCCGGTGACCACCACCGGATCGCGGATTTCCCCCACGGGGCTGCGGGCGTGCACGTGCAGCATGGTGGCCGGCCCGGGGCTCTCGCACGCGGCGCAGCCCGCCGGATTGGCGGCGAGGATGAAGCGGCTGTGCTCCGTCCCCGCCGCCAGCGGGATCATGAAGCCGCACAGCGCCACGGTTTTCCCCTCCAACCCCTGCACCTTGGCCGGGAATTCGGGATCGGCGAGGCGGCCGTTCAGGCGCACCTGGGCGAGATCGCGCCACAACGCGGTCACGTCGCCGAGCGGCAGATGGAATCGTGAAAACGGGTGCGTCGGCTCCGCCGATCCGGACGACCACACGGCCCATCCGGCTACCGGTGCCAACGCCAGCGGCAACAGCACCTGTCGGCGCGTCCTCATGGCGTTCCTCCCCTGAAGGTCGAGCGTCATGCCGTCCGGTGACGGTTCTTGATTGCCGCGAAGTGTTCCCAATCGCCGCGCCCGCGTCAACCTCACAAAAAAGCCGCCCCCCGGGCGGCGACGAAAAGGCGCGAATACGGCCATGGGCGGCGGCGCCCGGACGGTCCATATTGCTGCCCGCAGCCGCCACCAGGGGAGTCGAGCACCGCATGCAGCGCGCGTTTTCGCAGAAACCCGCCCACCTCCGCCTGTCCGAGGATCAGACGACGGAACTCGCGGACATGTTCCGCCTGATGAGCGACCCCAGCCGGCTGCGCATCATCCTCGCCTGCCTGGAAACGCCCACGTCCGTCGGCGACATGGCGTCGGCGCTCGGCCTGTCGCCGTCGCTGGTCAGCCATCATCTGCGCCTGCTGCGCGCCGGCCGCCTGATCCAGGCCGAACGGCGCGGCAACCGCGTCTTCTACCTGATCACCGACGAGCACATCCGCCGCGTGCTGTCCGACATGGTCGATCACGTGGCCGAAAGCGAGGAGACGGACGGCGAGGATGGCGGCGAGGAACTGGCCGGGTCATGAATCCGTAAAGTGGTTTGATTCCTCAGGGAACTCGGCGCATATTTGCTGCGTTGCGGCATACGCACGTGCGCAGAATCCTTGATCGGGCTCATGGAAAACTTCCGCTTTCAGCCGGGCGAGACGCCGGTTCTGCTCAGCATCCCGCATGTCGGCACGGCGATCCCGCCGGACATCGCGGCCACCATGACCGACGCCGCGCTGGCGGTGCCGGACACCGACTGGCACGTCGACCGCCTCTACCACTTCGCCCCGGCGCTGGGCATCGGCTTTCTGAAGGCGACCCTGTCGCGCTACGTCGTCGACCTCAACCGCGACCCGTCGGGGGCCGCGCTGTACCAAGGCGCCGACAACACCGAGCTGTGCCCACTGACCACCTTCGACCGCGAGCCCATCTACCGCCCCGGCCAGGAGCCGGACGCCGCCGAGGTGCAGCGCCGGGTCGAGCGGTACTGGCGCCCCTACCACGACCAGCTCCTCACCGAGCTGGAGGCGCTGCGCGACCGTTTCGGCGTCGCCGTGCTGTTCGAGGCGCACTCCATCCGGTCCGAGGTGCCGCGCTTCTTCCCGGGCCGCCTCACCGACTTCAACCTGGGCACCGCCGATGGCGCCAGCGCCGCGCCGACCCTGCCGTCGCGCCTGATGAACGTGCTGAGCTTCACCGACACCTTCACGTCCGTGCTGAACGGCCGCTTCAAGGGCGGCTACATCACGCGCGCCTACGGCCGGCCAGCCGACGGCATCCACGCCGTCCAGCTCGAACTGACGCAGTGCACCTACATGGACGAGGCGCCGCCCTTCCGTTTCCGCGACGACCGCGCGACGCAGGTGCGCCCGACCATCGAACGGCTGATGAGCCTGGTGGTCGAATGGGCCTGGGAAAACGCCACGACCCGTCGCCGCGCGGCGCACCTGTAGGACCGCCTCCCCCTCAATAATCCCGGTCGGGGTGGTCGGCGTGGTCGCCCAGGCTCATGACGCCAACGCCCATGGCGACGCTGCCGAAGGTGATGCAGACCGAGCCGAAGAGCAGGTAGAGCCCGACCGCCATGCTGTCGGAGCCGAGCAGCAGCGTGCCCAGCCCGCCGACGTCGAACCACAGCATCGCCGAACAGAACACGACGCCGGCGATGACTCCGGCGGCAAGGTGCTTGCCCAGGAACAGCAGCGCCGGGCGGTGGTAGGGGTGCGGCTTGTGCGTCATGTCCAGCACATGGCGCGCGGGCCGGGCGCCGTCAACCGCCCGGCGCCGCTCAGCGGCGATGCGCGACGGTTTGCCGCCGGTAGACCCACACCGAGGCCGGCGGCAGGTTGCGGGCGATCCAGCGGTAGCGCCGCGCCACCAGCCCCAGGCGGCGCAGCAGCACCGGGTTGAGCGGCGAGAACGGGCCGTAGGTGAGCTGCACGAACACGCCGTCCGGCCCCATCGCCTGGAAGGCGCCGGCGGCGATGCGGAACTGTGTCGGCACCGACAGCGCCATCAGCGGCAGCCCCGACACCACGGCGTCGCAGCCCCGCCAGCCCTGCTGCGCGGCAAGGCGCCGAAGCTGCCGGGCGTCACCCTGCACCACCTTCACGCCCGGATAGCGGCCGTGCAGGTGCCGGGCGAAGATCTCGTCCAGTTCGACCAGCAGCAGATCCTCGCGCGCCACCCCGGCGGCGAGCAGCGCCGTGGTGATCGGCCCGGTGCCCGGCCCCAGTTCGATGACGCGGCGGCCGAGCTTGGCCCCGGCGGCTTCGGCCATGGTCCGGCACAGCAGAACTCCGCTCGGCGTGACCGACGCCACCTTGAGCGGCGCCTGGACCCAGCGCTCCACGAAGAGCTTGCGTTCCGCGAATGCCATTCCCGATCTCCCGACGCGCCATCCGGCCGACCTCCGGCTTGGCCCTTGTTGTGCCCGCCCCGGAGGAATTGCGCAACCGATTGCAGCGCCGGTCACGTCTGTTAAATCAGCCGAACCAGACGCCGCGCACGTACGGGGCGATCTGCGTGTCCTGCATGATGATGTGGTTGACCAGCCAGTCCGCGGTGAACGTGTAGATCTTTTCGGCGTTGGCATGCGTCGGATCGCGCGCGAAGGTTTCAGACAGCGCGCTGATGGCGCGCACGGCCTCGCGGTGCTGGCGCTTGTGATCGTCCATCTTCGGATAATGGACGACCTCCATGATCTTTTCTTCCCGCGCGAAGTGCTCCTTGGTGTACTCCAGAAGCTTCATCAGCACCTTCGCCACGCGGGTCGGCAAGTAGACGTGCGCGGTAAGGCAGTCGTCGAGCTGGTTCAGGTACTCGATCAGGTGTTTGTGGTCTTCGTCGATGGACGGCTGGCCAACGCTGAGCTGCCGCCTCCACGCTATCGCACCCATGGGCCCTCCGGCTTCTCTCCCCCAGGCGTGGTGTCCGGCGCGGGGGCGCGCGTGTGGCCGGCCGGCCGGGCGAAGCGGCGCGCATTTTGCTCGAAAGCGTCCGAAATCAACCGCGGGACTTCACAATTCCCCCGCCGCTTCGCCCACGAACCATTCGCGGTTCCAGCGTTTTCTTTCGTCGCCGAAGACACTCGTCGCATTGCGCGTCACCCAGGTGCAACCCGGTTGCCGTCTTTGTTTCACGGACACCAACGGACGCAATTATGCGGTCTTCGGCGGAAAACAAGAATACTACCACTGGGCGGACGGCAATTTGACGCACCCGCGCCGGCAGATGCGCACGAACGGAACGGGCGGCGCCGTCGCCGGCCGCCGCCCGTCGAACAAGACCGTCGTGCCCGCCGCTTACCCGATGATCGAGTAGCCGCAGTCCACATATGTGGTGGCGCCGGTGATGCCCTTGGCGCCGTCGGTGGCGAGGAAGGCCGTGGTGTAGCCGACCTCGTCGATGGTGACGAGGCGCTGTTCCGGCGCGCGGTCGGCGGCCTTGGCCATCAACTCGTCGAAGTGGGCGATGCCCGACGCGGCGCGGGTCTTGATCGGGCCCGGCGAGATGGCGTGCACGCGGATGCCCTTCGGGCCCAGTTCAGCGGCGAGATAACGCACGCTGGCCTCCAGCGCCGCCTTCACCGGCCCCATGACGCCGTAGTTCTCGATGACCCGCTGCGAGCCGAAGTAGGACATGGTGAACAGCGTGCCCCCTTCGGTCATCAGCGGCTCGGCGTAGCGGGCCATGCGGATGAAGGAGTGGCAGGACACGTCCATCGCCATCGAGAACCCCTCGCGCGAGCAGTCCACCACGCGGCCGTGCAGGTCCTCGCGCGGGGCGAAGGCGATGGAGTGCAGCGCGAAGTCGAGCTTGCCCCACTTCTGCGCGATCTTCTCGAACATGGCCTTGAGCTGCCCCTCGCCGGTGACGTCGACCGGCTCGAAGATCTCCGCCTCGACCTGCTGGGCCAGCGGCCCGACGTAGGTCTTGGACTTTTCGTTCAGGTAGCTGATGGCGAGGTCGGCGCCGAGCGCGCGGAACGCCTTGGCGCAGCCCCAGGCGATGGACTGGTCGTTGGCGATGCCGAGAATCAGGCCCTTCTTGCCCTTGAGGCTGGCGACCGCCGGGATCATCGTGGACATGGATGCCTTTCCGTGTTCGGGATTGGACGGTGTAGGGAGGCCGACGGCGCCGGTTCGGGGCGAACAGACGCGGCGCGGATCCCCGATCTGTTGTTTGCTGCGGCGCAACATAAAGCAGTCGGACGGACCGTGCAACTTTTGACAAGTGTCAATAATCAGACACTATTGTGACGGTGGTCCGGTGTTCTTGCCGCTCAACAGGCATCCACGGCGGTCGTTGCACCGCAAAAAGCAAGGCCCCCTCCCCCGGCGTGGGGGAGAGGGCCTGCGCATGCGGGCCGGGTATCATACCGGCGGCGCTTGATCGCTTCCATCGAGCGCCGCCGGTAAAGCCCGACAGATCAATGCGATAGCATTGATCGATAGGGTGATACGGACGACGCCTTCAGGCGCCGTCCGCATCAGGCGGTGCCGGGCGCAAACGACGGCGGATCGCTGGCCGGGAAGGATTCCTCCGACGCTTCGTCGACCTTGTCGTCGGCGTCGCCATCATAGATGTCGCCGGGGTTGCGGGCGAAGCGGTGCCGGCCCTCCTCCACGTCCTGGGCCGGGATCGCCGCGTGGCCGCGGTGGCCCCACTCCTCCATCAGGCCGTACATCGGGCAATAGCCGGTGAGGCCGCGCGCCACCAGCGCGCCCCCCACCAGCGCCATGGCCGCCCCGGCGGCGTTGGGCCGGCGCACGCCCATCACGGCGAGCACGCCGCCGCCGACCAGCGACAGCAGCCTCTCGGTGTGGCCAACGTTGATCATGCGGTCGGGATCGTCGGTGTGACTGTTCTGCGCCATGGCTCGCCTCCTCGAATGCCGGATTCGTTCGTCGTTCACTGTGACGTCCCGGAGCCTTGGCCAGAGCCCTGGCCGGCGCCGCTGGCCGGGTCGGGCTGCGGCGCCGGCGCGCCCGACGGCGCGGACGACGCGGCGCCCGACGACGGCTGAGGCTGTCCCTCGCGCGCCTGGGCCAGATCCTCGTTCAGGCGCCGCACCTCCTGCGACAGGCGCTGCACCTCCTGCTGGAGGCGCGCGGTGTCGGCGTTCTGCATCGCCTTCCCCTGCGTCTCAGCGGCGAAGGCGGCGGCGCCCTGCACCCAATAGGGCGCCACGCCGAAATAGGTGTGCACGGCCATGGCCCATTGCCGGTCGGACATGTTCGGACGGTTGTCGCGGCTGAACTGCGGCGCCGCCGTCAACCGGTCGCGCGTGGCGTTGAGCACCAGCCCGTCCCCGTTCGGGCCGGGCTGGAACGCCGCCCACGGCACCGGCACGTGCCGCTCGCCCATGCCGAGGAAGCCGCCCATCTCGACCACGGCGTAGGCGATACGCCCGGTGCCGGGATCGACGATCACCTCGTCGATCTCGCCGATCTTCTCGCCCTGCGCGCTTTGCAGCCTGACGTGGTCCAGGTCCTCGGCGGACGTCACCTGCGGCCGCTCGATGTTGCGGATCAGCGCCTGGGCGTCGTGCACGACGGCGAGGCAGCCATCGGCGTTGCCCGCCTGCTGCAGCCGTTCGGCGGCTTGGCGCATGCCGTGCAGCGCGCCGCGTTCGGCGGCCGTCAGGGCCGGCCCCGGCACGCCGCCCGCCTCCAGCGCCGCCGTGCGCTGGTCGAGCGTGCGCAGCGATTCCCCGCAGGGCTGCTGGGCCTGGGCCGGGGTTGCCAGACCTCCCGCCAGAGCGGCCGCAAACAGCAGATGAAAGTTCCTCGACCGCATGGGCGTTCCCCTCCGGCTCGCGTGGTCCGTGCCCCATGAACAGCACGGCCAAGCCGGAGGTTCCCGGCAAACAGCCCGAGGAGGGTTCGGCGGAGGTCAGTCGGCGAGGAATTCGAACGGCGTCGGATGCCCGAAGAAGCGCCCGGCCAGCTCGCTCACCCGACGCGCGTCGCCGGTGGTGAAGAAGCGGGGCATGACAGGATGCGGGCCGGGGGGCGGCGCATATTCGGGATGGCGCTCCAGGTAATGCTCCAGCGAGCGGGCGACCAGCGCCGGCTGGGACAGCACCTCCACCCCCTCCGGCAGGGCCTGCGTGAACAGGTGGGCCACCAGCGGATAGTGCGTGCACCCCAGCACCACGGAATCGAGCCGCCGCCCGCCGAGCTGCTCCAGGAGCGCCGCCACGTAACCGTGCACCGCCGGGCGGATGGCGTCGTCCTCCGCCCCCGCCTCGATCAGCGGGACGAGGTCCGGGCACGCCTGCTGCACCACCGTGACGTCCGGCGCGCGCTTGCCGATCTCGCGTGGGAAGGAGCCGGACTGCACGGTGGGCACGGTGGCGAACACGCCCACGGTGCGCGGCTCGGGCAGGCGATCGGCGGGCGGCGCCTCCATCATCCAGGGCACGCGGGTGATCGCCTCGACCACCGGAACCAGCACGCCCAGCACGTTGCGGCCGGGGTAGGCGTCCTTCAGCCAGGTCTGCTGCAGCCGGCGCAGCGCCACGGCGGCGGCCGTGTTGCAGGCCAGCACGACCAGCCCGCAGCCCTGCGCGAACAGCCGCTCCACGCCGCGCACGGTCAGCGCGTGGATCTCCTCGTCGCTGCGCCGGCCATAGGGGGCGGCGGCGTGATCGCCGAGGTACGCGAACCGCCGGCCGGGGGCCGCGTCCACCAGGGCCCGCAACACCGTCAGCCCGCCATGCCCGGAATCGAAGACGCCGATCACCGAAGAAACCCTCTGCAACGGAACACCCGCCCGACCTTCGCCAAAAACCGGCCGGCGCGGGTGTGAGAAGATGCGAAAGCGTGGGCCGGGCGCCAAACTACGGCGCTCCCATCACGTTCGTAGGTTGGGTCGAGCGCCAGCGAAAACCCAACGTACCGGCGCTGCGGGGGCGTTGGGTTTTCGCAAGGGCTCAACCCAACCTACGACATACGGTTGGTTGCGCAATCCGCTCTAAGCCAAGGGCGCCGCGCCGTCAACCCGCCAGGGCGGCGGATCGACGGCCTTGCCTCACATCACGCCACGGCGCGTTCGGCCGCCAGTTCCGCCGCCGCCTGCCGGCCGCGGTCGAAGGCGACGAGGTTGGCCGGCAGCAGCTTCGGCTTGCGCGCGAAACGCGCCTCGACTCGCCTGCGCAGCAGGTCGGCCCCCAGCGGCAGCAGGTCGGACACCGCCCCCAGCATGACCGTGTTGGTCAGCCGCACGTCGGCCACCTCCCGCGCGATGCCCGAGGCATCCAGCGACAGCACGCGGATCGGCAGGGCGCGCATCGACGCCAGCGGGTCGTCGGGATAGCGGAACAGGCCCGATGAGACGACCGGCGGGATGGCGCGCAGCGTGTTGACCACCGCCGTGGCGCCCGGCCGCAGGTGCGGCGCCCAGCGCAGCGCCTCCGCCGGTTCGAAGGCCAGCATCAGGTCGGCTTCGCCCGGCGCGATGGCGGGGGCCAGCACCTTGCCCCCGAAGCGCAGGTGCGAGGTGACGGAGCCGCCGCGCTGCGCCATGCCCGCCACTTCCGTCTTCTTGACGTCGAACCCCAGCTCCATCGCCGCTTCGGCCAGCACCTCGGTCGCGGTCAGCACGCCCTGCCCGCCGATGCCCACCACGAGGACGTTCGTGACCGTGTCGCTCATTGCAGCATCTCCGAAAGCTTGACCGGCACGATGGCCTTGGGCGCGCACGACGCCAGACACAGGCCGCAGCCGGTGCAGGCGGTGCTGTCGATGGTGACCCAGGCAAGGTCGCGGTGCCGCCCGTTCGGCAGTTCCTTGCGCTCGCGCCGGGTGGTGAGGATGGCCGGGCAGCCGGTCTTCAGGCAGGCGGCGCAGCCGTTGCACAGGTCGTCCAGCACCTTCAGCGCCGGCTTGAGCGTCTGCCAGTCGGTCAGCACGCAGGGGCGGTCGGTGATGATGACCGACGGCTCCGGCTGCTCGATCTCCTCGGTGATCGCCTTGAACAGCGTCGGCAGCTCGTGCGGATCGACGACGCGGATGCGCTCCGGCCGCACGCCCAGCGCCTCGACCAGCTTGCGGAAATCGACGCGGGGCGCCTCCTCCCCCTTGATGTCGCGGCCGGTGCCGGGGTGGTCCTGGCCGCCGGTCATGCCGACGGCGCGGTTGTCCAGCAGCAGGACGGTGATGTTCGCCTTGGAATAGACGATGTCCAGCAGCCCCTGCATGCCCATGTGCAGGAACGTCGAATCGCCGATGGTGGCGAGGATCGCCTTGCCCTCGTGCGCCGCCGCCTTGGACTTCGCCATGCCCAGCGCCGTGCCCATGGAGGCGCCCATGGAGATGCAGGTGTCCAGCGCCCCCCACGGCTGCATGGCGCCCAGCGTGTAGCAGCCGATGTCGCCGGCCACGATGATGTCGTTGCGCAGGCGCGACAGCACGGTGAACGGCGCCAGATGCGGGCAGCCCACGCACATGGTGGGCGGGCGCGGGAACACCTCCACCGCCGCCGTGCCCGCCGCCGCCGGCTCCGCCTCGCCCAGCAGGCCGCGCACGGCGCGGGTGACGATGGGGGCCGACAGCTCGCCCATCACCGGCAGGATGTCCTTGCCGTGCGCCTTGATGCCGGCCACCGCCAGTTCGCGCTCGACCAGCGGCTCGGTCTCCTCGACCACCACCAGCGTGTCGACGGTCCCGGCGAAGGCGCGGATGCGCTCGATCGGCAGGGGATGGGAGAAGCCCAGGCGGAACAGCGGCGCGTCCGGGAACGCCTCGCGCGTCGCCAGCGCCGCCGTGCCCGACGAGATGAAGCCGACGCGCGTGTCCGACCCCGCCCACACCTCGGTGAAGGGGGCCGTCTCGGCGAAGGCGACCAGCGCCTTCTCGCGCTCGAAGAAGGCCGGCAGGCGCCGCTTGGCGGTGGAGGGCACCAGCACCCAGCGGTTGGCGTCCGGCACGAAGCCGGTGGCCGGATGCTCCTCCCGCTCGCCCACCTCGCACACCGCCTTGACGTGGCAGATGCGGGTGGTCAGGCGCAGCAGCACCGGCACCTCGAACCGTTCGGAGATGGCGAACGCCTCGCGCGTCATGGCGTAGGCGTCCTGGCTGTCCACCGGCTCCAGCACGGGGATGTGCGCGAAGCGGCCCCAGTAGCGCGAATCCTGCTCGTTCTGCGACGACGACAGGCCGACGTCGTCGGCCACGGCGATGACCAGACCGCCCTTCACGCCGGCCAGCGTCTGCGACATCAGCGCGTCCGACGCCACGTTCAGGCCGACGTGCTTCATCGCGGCAAAGGCGCGCGCACCCGACAGCGAGGCGCCGATCGCGACCTCCAGGGCGACCTTCTCGTTCACCGCCCAATGGGCGTCGATGCCGTCGTAGGTGGCGAGGCTCTCCAGGATCTCCGTGGACGGCGTACCCGGATAGGCGGAGGCGACGAGGCATCCGGCTTCCCACACGGCGCGGGCGATGGCCTCGTTGCCGGACAGCAGGAGCCGGCGAGGCGCCGGCACCGCGACAGTAGCGTTCAAAGGGGCCTCTCCTTCGGCAACACAATGTCCCCACGTCGATTGGGGACGTCGGCTTTGTTACCGAACGAAGGGAAGCCCCGTCAAGCAAGGCGATACACGTGGGCGCCTTTGTCGCGGACCAACTGTATCGCGTTGCGCCGCACCATGGGCTAGGCTTGGCCGAGCACCCGCGCAAACGCCGCCGGATCGACGTTGCCGCCGCTCAGCACCACGGCCAGCGTGCGCCCTTGTACCGGCAGCTTGCCCGACAGGACGGCGGCCAGCGCCACCGCGCCACCCGGCTCGACCACCAGCTTCAGCACGGAGAAGGCGTAGGCCATCGCCTCGGCCACCTCGGCGTCGGTGACGGACAGGCCGCCGGTCAGCAGGCGGCGGTTGACCGCGAAGGTCAGCTCGCCCGGCGCTGGGGTCAGCAGCGCGTCGCAGAACGACGCGGCGCCGGGCTCGTTGCTCAGCCGCGCGCCGGCGGCCAGCGACCGGGCGGTGTCGTCGAAGCCGGCCGGCTCCACGCTGTACAGCTCGGCCTGCGGGGCGAGGTGCTTGACCGCCGTGGCAAGGCCGGCCATCAGTCCGCCGCCGCTGCACGGCGCCAGCACGGCGTCCAGACGCGCCCCCGCCGCTTCCAACTGGGCGCCCAGTTCCAGCCCGACGGTGCCCTGCCCGGCCATGACGTTCGGGTCGTCGAAGGGCGGCACGGTCACCGCGCCGCGTTCGCGCGCGATGCCCGCCGCGATGTCCTCGCGGCTCTCCGTCCAGCGGTCGTACAGGCGGATCTCCGCGCCATAGCCGCGCGTGTTGGCAATCTTCAGCACCGGCGCGTCCGACGGCATGACGATGGTCGCCGGCATCCCCAGCATCCGCGCCGCCGCCGCCACGCCCTGCGCGTGGTTGCCCGACGACCACGCCACCACGCCCGCCGTCCGCCGCGCCGCGTCGATCTGGCTCAGCCGGTTGTAGGCGCCGCGGAACTTGAAGGAGCCGGAGCGCTGCAGCGTCTCCGCCTTCAGCAGCACGCGGCCGCCGACGCGCGCGTTGAACTGGGCGTTCTCCAGAAGCGGCGTCACCACCGCCACGCCGCGCAGCCGCTCCGCCGCGGCTTCGACGTCGGCAAAGGTGATGGCGGGCCTTGCGTCGTCCATGGATGCCTCCCTGCAACCGCCTGTTTTCCCAAAGCCATTCGTAGGTTGGGTTGAGCGCCAGCGAAAACCCAACGGTCCTGGCGTGGCGACGGCGTTGGGTTTTCGCCTGCGGCTCAACCCAACCTACGCCTCCTCGCCAGGGAAGCAAAAAGAAACGGCCGGCGGATCGCTCCGCCGGCCGTTGCCTTCGACAGGGTACTGGAGATCAGGCGGCCTTGGCGCGGCCGGCCACGATTTCCTCGGTGACGTTGCGCGGCACCGGCTCGTAGTGGCTGAACTCCATGGTGTACGACGCACGGCCCGAGGTCATGCCGCGCAGCTGGCCGATGTAGCCGAACATCTCGTTCAGCGGCACGTTGGCCTCCACGGCGATGTTCGAGCCACGCTCCAGCTGGCCCAGGACGGTGCCGCGGCGGCGGTTGATGTCGCCGATCACGTCGCCCAGGTAATCCTCCGGCGTCACGACCTCGACCTTCATCACCGGCTCCAGCAGGATCGGGGCGGCGAGCTTGAGCGCCTCGCGGAAGCAGGCCTTGGCGGCGATCTCGAACGTCAGGGCGTTCGAGTCGACGTCGTGGTACTTGCCGTCCACCAGACGGGCGCGGAAGTCGACCGTCGGGTAGCCGGCGAGGACGCCGTCTTCCTTCTGGACCTCCAGGCCCTTGTTCACCGACGGCACGTACTCGCGCGGCACCGTGCCGCCGACCGTCTCGTCCTTGAACTCGAAGCCTTCGCCACGCTCGCGCGGCTCGAAGACGATCTTCACTTCGGCGAACTGGCCCGAACCGCCGGTCTGCTTCTTGTGGGTGTAGGTGTACTCGACCGGCTTGGTGATCGTCTCGCGGTAGGCGACCTGGGGCTTGCCCATGTTGCCTTCCACGCCGAACTCCGTGCGCATGCGGTCCAGCGTCACTTCCAGGTGCAGCTCGCCCATGCCGCGCAGGATGGTCTGGCCGGTTTCACGGTCGGTCTCCAGACGGAGCGACGGATCGGCGCGGACCATCTTGCCCAGCGCGATCGAGAACTTCTCCTGCTCGCCCTTGCTCTTCGGCTCGACCGAAACGCTGATGACGGGCTCGGGGAAGCGCATGCGCTCCAGGATCACCGGGGCCGAGGCGTCGGACAGCGTGTCGCCGGTCTCGGTCTCGGTCAGCGACACGAGCGCGACGATGTCGCCGGCGCGAGCCTCTTCCACCGGGTGCGGCTCCTTGGCGAACATCTCGACCATGCGGCCGATCTTCTCGCGCTTGCCGCGGGTGGTGTTGAGGATCGACATGCCCTTGGTCAGCACGCCCGAGTAGACGCGCACGAAGGTCAGCGAGCCGTAGGTGTCGTTGATGACCTTGAAGGCCAGCGCCGAGAACGGCGCCTCGTCCGAGCTGTCGCGCGTGCCGTTCGGGTTGCCGTCCTCGTCCACCGTGTTGATGGCCGGGACGTCGGTCGGGGCCGGCAGGTAGTCGACGACCGCGTCCAGCACCTGCTGCACGCCCTTGTTCTTGTACGACGAGCCGCACAGGACCGGGGTGAAGGCGCTGACCAGGGTGCCCTTGCGCAGGCAGGCGCGCAGAACGTCGGCCGACGGCTCCTCACCGGAGTCCAGATAGGCCTCCATGGCGGCCTCGTCCTGCTCCAGGCAGGTGTCGATCAGGTCGGTGCGCAGCGCCCGGATGCTGGCGATGTTGTCGAGGTCTTCCTTGACCGTCAGGTTCAGCTTGGAGATCAGCTCGTCCTCGTCGATCTCCCAGATTTCCCACTTGGCGTCCTTGTCGTCGGAGAACCAGACGTAGGCCTTCATCTCGACGAGGTCGACCATGCCGCGGAAGTTGTCTTCCGAGCCCAGCGGCACCTGCACGCACAGCGGACGCGCGCCCAGGCGGTCGCGGATCATGTCCACGCAGCGGCGGAAGTTGGCGCCCGAGCGGTCCATCTTGTTGACGTAGCACATGCGCGGCACGTTGTAGTTGTCCGCGAGGCGCCAGTTGGTCTCCGACTGCGGCTCCACGCCGGCGACGCCGTCGAACACCACGACCGCGCCGTCGAGCACGCGCAGGCTGCG
>DASWVP010000465.1:0-5846 GCA_036401175.1 Azospirillum sp.
GTGGCGCGCCGCGCTGCTGCGCGTCGGCGACCGCCTGCTGGCGACCGGCGCCGGCGCCGGCTGGATCGTCGCCAACCAATTCACTCCCTTTCCGGGCTGACGCCCGCCGGAGCACGTGACGCCATGGAGCGCATCGCCGCCCTGATCATCCGTTTCCGCCTGCCGCTGCTGGCCGCCATGATCGCCGCCTCGACGGTCGTCGCCTGGTTCGCCACGCAGATCCAGGTGCGCACCGACCTCGCCGACCTGCTGCCCAGCGATCACCCCTACGTTGCCGTCGACCGCGCCTTCCGCACCTCCTTCGGCAGCGCCAACATGGTCTCGGTCATGCTGGAGGTGGAGGAGGGCACCATCTTCCGCACCGACGTGCTGCGCGCCATCCAGGGCATCACCCGCGACCTGGAGTACGTGCGGGGCGTCAACCCCTTCCAGATCAACTCGCTGGCCGCGCGCAAGATGACCGAGGTGCGGGCCGACGACCGGGGCATCGAATCGCGCCCGCTGATGTGGCCTGAGGTGCCGCAGGGGGCCGACGGCGTCGCCGCGCTGCAACGCGCGGTGCTCAGCAACCCGCTGGTCTTCGGGCGTTACGTCTCGGGCGACCTCAAGGCGGCGCTGATCACCGCCGACTTCTTCGAGAACGCCGTCGATCACCGGGCGGTGTTCGCCCAACTCGGCGAGATCGTCGAGCGCCATCGCCTGCCCGGCGTCACCGCGCACGTGGTCGGGGAGCCGGTCCTTTATGGCTGGGTGGCGCAGTTCCTGCCGGAGACGGTGGCGGTGTTCCTGGCGACGGTGCTGCTGACCGCGCTCATCCTCTTCGTCACCTCGCGCACGCTGCGCGGCACGGCGCTGCCGCTGCTGGCCGGGCTGGCGAGCGCGGTGTGGGCGCTGGGCTTCGCGCGGATGCTGGGCTTCTCCTTCGATCCGCTGGTGGTCGTGGTGGCGTTCCTGATCTCCGCGCGCTCGGTGTCGCACTCGGTGCAGGTGGTGGCGCACTTCGACGACCGCGTGCTGTTCGACGGGCTGGACCCCCGCGCCGCCGCCGAGCGCACCATCGTCGAGCTGTTCAAGCCCGGCACGCTGGGCGTGCTGACCGATGCCGGCGGCATCGCCATCGTCGCGCTCACCCCCATCCCGCTCCTGGAGAAGGTGGCGATCATCGGCTGCATCTGGGTCGCCACCATCCTGGTGACCAGCGTGCTGCTGACGCCGATCCTGCTGTCCTACGTGCCGGCCCCGGTCGGGTTCCGGCTGCGGGCGGACGTGACGCCGCTGCTGAACCGGCTGCTGGACGGCTGCGCCCGGCTGGCGCTGGGGCGGCGGCGCGGCTGGGTGGTGGGGGTAGCGGCGGCGCTGTTCGCCGGTTCCTTCGCGTACTCCTTCCATCTGTCGATCGGCGATGCCTCGGCCGGCTCGCCCATCCTGTGGCCGGATTCGGCCTACAACCGGGCGGCGGCGGCGATCAACGCCCGCTTCCATGGCGCGGATCGCATGTTCATCGTCGTCGCCGGCAACGAGGCGGACGCCATCAAGCGGCCCGAGGTGCTGCGCGCCATGCGCGACCTGCAGCGCTTCATGGAGGCGCAGCCGGAGATCGGCGCCACGGTGTCCGTCGCCGACCTGATCCCGGCGATCAACCGCACCATCCACGAGGGCAACCCGCGCTATCAGGACCTTCCCGACGATCGCATGGCGATCGGCGAGATGCTGTTCTTCTTCGGCACCGGCCTGGACGCCAGCGACACCGCGCTGTTCTTCGACGCGCAGTACCGCAGCGCCTCGATCACCGCCTTCTTCACCGACCGGCGCGGCGACACGGTGGCGACCGCCATCGGCCGCATCAAGGGCTACCTCGCCGAGCATCCGGTGCCGGGTATCGAGTTCCGGCTGGCCGGCGGCGTGGTGGGCAACACCGCCGCCATCAACGAGATCATCCTGGCCGATCAGATCCGCTCCATCGCGCTGGCGCTGCTGGTGGTGGTGGTGTGCTGCCTGTTCGCCTACCGCGACGCCGGATCGGGCATCGTCTTCATGGTGCCGGTGCTGCTGTCCAACGCGGTGACCTTCTGCCTGATGGCCGCCGTCGGCATCGGCATGAACATCAACACGCTGCCGGTGGCCGCGCTCGGCATCGGCCTCGGCGTCGATTACGCCTTCTACGTCGTCGACCGCATGCGCGAGGAGACGGCGCGCGGCCGGACGCTGCACACGGCGGTGCACGCCGCGCTGCGCGGCTCGGGCCGCGCCGTGCTGATCACCGGCGTCACGCTGTGCCTCAGCGTCTTCGTGTGGTCGGCGTCGTCGCTGAAGTTCCAGGCCGAAATGGGGCTGCTGATGGGCGTGTGGCTGCTGGTGTCGGCCACCGCGGCGCTCGTGCTCATGCCGGCGCTGGTCGTGATCTTCAAGCCTGGATTCGTCGTCGGCACCCGCCCTTGCGAGGGCGGCGCCGGCAAGGTGCCGGCCGGCGACGCGCTGGCCTGGAAGTGCGCGGGGGAATGAGCCGTCGGCCCCGGACAACCGGGGCCGTGGGGCATGCTTGGGAGGAAACATAAATGAAGGGTACGTCTGGAAAGAGAGTGCTGGCCGGCGCGGCGGTCGCGCTGGCCCTGGCGACAGGCGCCGGCCCGGCCGGGGCGGCGAGTTACGAACTGGGCGGCGACGCCCGGCTGTCGGTGAACGGCTACGTCCGGCAGTGGCTGTCCTTCAACCTGAACGACATGCCGGAAACGCCGGACAACGACCGCTGGCGCACGAGCATGGCGCGCACGCAGCTTCGCCTGGACACGACGCTGACGACGCCGTTCCTGAAGCTGTTCGCCAGCGGCCGCGCGGCCGGCGAGGTGGAGACCGGCTGGCTGCATGACCTGGAACGCATGGGCGCGGCCGGCGGCAGCGACCTGATGAAGAAGTACAACACGCTCGACCTGCGCGAGGCGTGGGCCGAGAGCACCTTCGACCGCCTCACCGTGCGCCTGGGCAAGCAGCAGGTGGTGTGGGGCGAGACCGATTTCTTCGTCGCCTCCGACATGGTGCACGGCTTCGACTACAGCTGGCGCGCCATGCTGGAGACGGAGAACGAGGAGCTGCGCAAGCCCCTCATCCTCGCCAACGCCATCCTCCAGGTGCCGGAGGTGGATGGCTCGCTGCAAGCCTTCGTGCGGCCCGGCCTCGACCGCGGGCGGGACATCGGCAACACCTTCGACACCTGGGGCGGGCGCTGGTCGCCGCAGCCCTACCGCGGTTTCTGGCGCGACGGCTTCGTCGGCCGCGACACCCGGCACCCGGACGGCGACGTGCGCGACCCGACCTACGGCGGGCGCTGGCGCGGCATGATCGCCGGCGACATCAACTATTCGCTGCTCTACCTGCGCACCTTCCGGCCCGACCCGCTGGTCAACCCGGCGGCCAACCCCTATGGCGGGCGCACGCCCGGCGGCATGCTCGGCGACGACTTCCACCCCACCGTGAACGTCTTCGGCGCCACCGCGTCGGGCTACGTTTCGGCCATCGACGCGGTCTTGTCGACCGAGGTCGCCTACATCCCGGACATGCCCTACAACTACGACAACCTGGGCGGCACCGGGCTCTACCCGGCGTTCCTGGTCAGCGCCGGGGCCATCCCGTCCAACGCCGTGGGCATCCGCAAGACGGATCTGGTGCGCTGGATGGTGCGCAGCGACTTCAACGTCGACCTGCGCGACGTGCTGGGCACCGACGGCAGCTCCTTCCTGTCGTTCCAGCTTTTCGACAGCTGGCATCCGGGCCTGAAGGACAGCGACAACCTGCTGTACTGGCCGGGCTTCCAGACCAAGCTGAAGCAGCACGCCTTCACCCTGACCGGCGTCCTTCAGCTCAGCTACTTCAACGACACGGTAAAGCCGGGCCTCGCCGCCGGGTGGGACATCAGCTACGGCGGCGGCTTCGTCATCCCCAGCGTCGATTTCGTCATCGGCGACCACCTGCGCATCCGCGCCGAGGCCGACCTGTTCTTCGCCCGCGGTTCGCAGTCGTCGCAGAGCGGCGGTTCCGACAAGGTCGGCTTCATCAGCTTCTTCGACAACAACTCGCAGTTCGTGGTGCGCGGCACCTACCAGTTCTGACCCGACCCAGCCACGGAGGAAACGTCATGAGAGAGTTGGCCAAGCTGTGCGCCGCCGGCATGTTCGCGTGCGTGGCGGCGGCGGGCGCCGCCCGCGCCGCCGAGCTGCCGGCGGGAACGGTGATCGACGCGCGCAATCTCGACGCGCGGATGAAGGACACGTTCCAGGGCAAGACGATTTCGAGCCTGCTGCCCGACAAGCTGGCGTGGCAGGTGCGCGAGAAGGGGCTTTCCATCACGCTGAAGGCGTCGCAGCCCTGGACCGTCGACCGCCGCTATCAGGAGTGGACCGACAAGAACCGCGCCGGCCAAGTGAAGATCGCCGACGGCAAGGGGCTGGAGAACTGGCAGGCCGGCGTGCCCTTCCCGGCCATCGACGCCAACGACCCGCAGGCCGGCACCAAGGCGGTGTGGAACCTGCTGGTCGGCCAGCCGGTCGGCTGCTACTGGAGCCAGCCGCGCTACACCTTCGTCACCTTCGACGGCAACAGCGGCATCGAGCGCGAAATGCTGTGGCGCTTCAGCCGTATCAACCTCGTGGGCCGCTATTGCGACCCGCAGGGCAAGCTGACGCTGGGCGACGGGACCATGCGTTCCAAGGAGATCCTGGTGGCGCTGGAGCCGTTCGACATGCGCGGCACCGGCATGCTGAGCGCGCAGTTCATGAACGGCGACGTGGCGCGAAGCTGGGCCTACGTGCGCTCGGTGCGGCGCGTGCGCACCATCTCGGGGTCGAGCTGGATGGACCCGGTCGGCGGCGGCACCGACATGGTCAACGACGACGTCGACACCTTCAACGCGCACCCCAGCTGGTACAAGGGGCTGAAGTACCTGGGCAAGCGCTGGGTGCTGGCGCCGGCCAACACCGACGCCGTTCTGTGGCGCCCCGACGCGGCCTCCAAGAAGGAGATGTACCCCGCGCTGGACCTCACCAAGGCGCCGTACTGGTACCCGGCCGTCGCCTACGAGCCGCGCGAGGTGCACGTGGTGGAGACGACGCCGCCGCCGGCGCACCCCTACGGCAAGAAGGTCCTGTACATCGACGCCCAGTATCCGATGCCGCGCTTCACCGAGATCTACGACAAGCGCGGCGACTTCTGGAAGTGGGGCACCTGGATCAGCAAGAACGAGCGTGACATGGAGGGCAACCCCGTCGTCGGCACCTACGCCGGCGGCATGTTCGACTTCAAGCGCAACCACGGCACGCTGTTCCTGTCGACGCCGCAGCCGGTCTACAACGACCCGAAGGCGACGGAAAACGAACTGAGCGTTGGCGTGCTGGAGGCCATCGGCGGCAGCTGACCCCAACGTTTCGCGGTTCTCTCCCCCAGCACGATCAGGTGGTGTTGGGACTTGGGCCCGGCCTTGCGCCGGGCCTTTTTTGCGCCGCTGCCGGGGCGCCGGCCGGGCATGGCTTCAACCGCGACGAAGGGACCAATGCGAGAGGCAGGCGCCGCGGGGTGGCGTCAGGCGCCGCCGCGCGGGGCCACGCCGGCGGTGACCGCCATGCGCACGAGGTGTGGCAGGCTGTTGGCCTGCATCTTCTCCATGACGCGGGCGCGGTGGATCTCCACCGTGCGCGGGCTGATCGACAGCTCGAAGGCGATCACCTTGTTGGACTGCCCGTCGACCAGCCCCTGCAGCACGTCCCGCTCGCGCGGGGTCAGCGCGGCGAGGCGGGCCAGCACCTCCGGCGGCGCCGACTCGGCGGCGGGGGGCGGCGCGTCCGCGTCCGGGCGGGCGC
>DASWVP010000466.1:0-13460 GCA_036401175.1 Azospirillum sp.
GGCGCCGGCCTTCGCGCGGGTCGCCGTGGCGGGCGTGCTGGCCGGGGCGGCGATGGGGCTGAAGAACCCGTCGGTCGTCTACGGCGTCGGGCTGTGCCTCGCCTTCCTGGCGCTGCCGGCGGGCCCGTGGCGGCGGCTGTGGCTGGCCTTCTTCTTCGGGCTGGGGGTGCTGGCCGGAATCGCCGCCACCGGCGGATACTGGATGGTCCACCTGTGGCAGGAGTACGGGAACCCGGTGTTCCCGCACATGAACAACCTCTTCCGCTCGCCCTTCGCGGCGCCCGACGACTACCGCAACACGCACTTCTTCCCCGACACCCTGTGGGAGCGGGTGCTGTTCCCCCTGACCTTCACCTTCCAGCCGCTGAAGGTGGGCGAGGTGCCGTGGTTCGACCTGCGCGTGCTGGTGCTGTACGTGCTGGTGCCGGTGGCGGCGCTGGCGCGCCTGCTGGCGCCGCGCGGCGAGACCTTCACCCACGGGGCGGCGACGCGCTATCTGCTGGTGGCGCTGGCGGTGTCCTACGCGCTGTGGGCCTACATGTTCGGGATCTACCGCTATCTGGTGCCGATGGAAATGCTGGCGCCGCTCGCCATCGTCATGGCGGCGGGGCTGCTGCCGGCGCCGCGCGCGCCCAAGGCGCTGCTGACGGCGGTGCTGCTGCTGGTCGTGCAGGCCACCGTGAGCGCCGCCGACTGGGGCCGCGTGCCGTGGTCGCGCCACTGGGTGGAGGCCGAGGTGCCGCCCATCGAGGCCGCCGACGACACCATGGTGCTGATGGCCGGCTACTGGGCGATTTCCCACGTGGTGCCGCTGTTCCCGCCGCAGATCCCCTTCGTGCGCATCCAGTCCAACTTCCTGCAGCCGGATTCCGTGAACAACGGCTATCTCGGCATCGTCCAGCGGCGCGTGCGGGAGCACAAGGGGCGCTTCCTGATGCTCAGCACCATCCCCGACACGGCCGGCGCCGCCCGGGCAGCGGCGCTGATGGGCCTGACGCTGGACGCCGGGGCCTGCCGCGTCATCCCGAACAATCTGGGCGAGCCGCTCAACCTGTGCGCGGTGCACCGCGCAAAGGTGGAATGAGACGGGCGTTTGTGGTGTTTATCCTGAAACCACGCCCCGTCCCAAGGCCCAGGCCCGCGCCATGACCGTCTCCACCGCCGACCGCCCGACCATTCCGACCGTGGGCGCCGCTTCGGCCGCGCCCGTCGTGGCGGTGCTGATCCCCTGCTACAACGAAGAGGCTGCGATCGGCACGGTGGTGCGGGACTTCCGGACGCACCTGCCGGACGCCACCGTCTACGTCTACGATAACAACTCCTCCGACCGCACGGTGGAGGTCGCCACGGCCGCCGGCGCGGTGGTCCGGTGCGAGCCGCTGCAGGGCAAGGGCAACGTCGTGCGCCGCATGTTCGCGGACATCGAGGCGGACGTCTACGTGATGGTGGACGGCGACGACACCTACCACGCCCCCTCGGCGCCGCTGATGGTGCGGCGGCTGTGGGACGAGCAGCTCGACATGGTCAACGGCCAGCGCGTGACCGAGATCGTCGCCGCCTACCGCCCCGGCCACCGCCTGGGCAACCGGGTGCTGACCGGCATGGTGGCGCAGGTGTTCGGGCATCGGATCCAGGACATGCTGTCCGGCTACCGCGTCTTCTCGCGCCGCTTCGTCAAGACCTTCCCGGCGCTGGCCGCCGGCTTCGAGACGGAGACGGAGTTCACCGTGCACGCGCTGGAGCTGCGCATGCCCATCGCCGAGGTGAAGACGCCCTACAAGGACCGGCCCGAGGGTTCGGTGAGCAAGCTGCGCACCTTCCGCGACGGCTTCCGCATCCTGAAGACCATCCTGGTGCTGGTGAAGGAGGAACGGCCGCTGGCCTTCTTTTCCGCCATCTTCGCCATCCTGATTACCGCCGCCTTGGCGTTGGCGATCCCCGTTCTGGCCACCTACATGCAGACCGGGCTGGTGCCGCGCCTGCCGACGGCGGTGCTGTCGACCGGGCTGACGCTGCTGGCCTTCCTGAGCCTGACCTGCGGGCTCATCCTCGACACGGTGACGCACGGACGGCGCGAGATGAAGCGGCTGCGCTACCTGACCATTCCCGCACCGGGCACGGTGCCGCCCGGAAGCCGGGCCGGCGCATGAGCGACGGTGTCCTGCTCGACTGGATCAGCGGGCTGCTGACGCGCCTGCTGGGGCCACGGCTGGGCCGGCTGGCCTACCAGTTCGGCAAGTTCGGCCTGGTCGGCGTGATCGGCATGCTGGTCGACGGCGCGGTGCTGTACGCGCTGCTGTTCGGCGTCGGGCTGGAGACGCACGAGGAGTGGGGCTTCCTGGTCGCGCGCGTCCCCTCCTTCCTGGCGGCGGCGACGGCCACCTGGGCGCTCAACCGCAGCTTCACCTTCAAGGGCGCCCGCGACGAACCGCTGCACCGGCAATGGGCGAAGTTCATCGCCGCCAACTCGCTGGGCGGCGTGATCAACTATGCGGTCTACGCCGCCTGCATCGCCTACGACGAACCCTTCACCACCCACCCCATCCTGGCGGTGGCGGTCGGATCGCTGGCCGGCATGGTGTTCAACTTCACCGCGTCGAAGAAGGTCGTGTTCAAGGGGGTGTGAGGTCCATGGCCTCGACCACGCGGGTGTAGGGCAGCCCGGCCTTGTCGTTCAGCGCGCGCACCGTCTCGGCATCGTCGGCGGCGAACAGGCATTCGCAGCGCCCCTCGCCGGGAACGAACATGCTGCGGATGTAGCGAACCTGGGTGCCCTGCTCCGACATCTGGCGCGCGGTGTCGATGGCGCGCTTCTGGGCTGCGGCAAGGTCGTCCATGCTGATGCCCTTGAGGTTCCGCTCGGCCATGTAGACGGTCATGGTATCCTCCCCCGAATCAGCCTGGGATAGGCCATGTCGAGTATCGCATGGCCGCCGCAACCCGGACGCGGTGCATCGGAGGGGACGCCACCCCCCGACGGCATAGCCCACCGCCCGATCGGGCAACCTCGCCCCGCAACCCCACCCCATGGACTCGGAAGCCCCCATCGCCATATAACGGCGGTCATGACGCGCGACTTCCTTAAGATGCACGGGCTCGGCAACGACTTCGTCGTGATCGATGCCCGCCACCAGCCCTACGCCCCGGCCGAGGCGGAGGTGCGGGCGATTGCCGATCGCAAGACCGGCGTGGGCTGCGACCAGTTCATCGTGGTCGAGCCGCCGCGCTCGCCCGGTTCGGCCGCGCTGATGCGCATCCGCAACGCCGACGGCGGCGAGGTGGAGGCGTGCGGCAACGCCGCGCGCTGCGTCGGCTGGCTGCTGATGGAGGAGACGGGCGCCGACCGCGCCGCCTTCGAGACGGTGTGCGGACCGCTGGAGGCGCGGCGCGCCGGCAAGGACCTCGTCACCGTGGACATGGGTCCGGCGCGGCTGGAGTGGACCGCCATCCCGCTGGCGCGGGCGGTGGACACGCTGCACCTGCCCATCGACCAGGACGGGGTGTCGGACCCGGTCGCCGTCAACATGGGCAACCCGCACTGCGTGTTCTTCGTGGACGACGCCGAAGCGGTGCCGGTGGAGCGCATCGGCCCCGGCCTGGAGCACCACCCGCTGTTCCCCGAGCGCACGAACGTGGAGTTCGCCGCCGTGCTGGGCCCGTCGCGCATCCGCATGCGGGTGTGGGAGCGCGGCGTCGGCATCACGCGGGCCTGCGGCACCGGCGCCTGCGCCACGCTGGTGGCGGCGGCGCGCCGTGGCCTGACCGGCCGCACGGCCGACGTGGTGCTGGACGGCGGCACGCTGACCATCGAATGGACCGAGGACGGCCGCGTCCTGATGACCGGCCCGGTCGCCGTGGCCTTCACCGGCCGGCTGTCGGCCGATCTGGCTTCGTCCGATCCGGTCGCTGTTTGAAATGAATCTGGTATGAGCGCCCTGCCTCCGCCCCCCAAAGATCCCGAGATCGTCACCTTCGGCTGCCGGCTCAACACCTACGAGTCCGAGGTGATGCGCGGCCACGCGCGCAACGCGGGGCTGGAGAATGTGGTCATCGTCAACACCTGCGCGGTGACGTCGGAGGCCGAGCGGCAGGCCCGCCAGACCATCCGCAAGCTGCGCCGCGAGAACCCGGACGCCCGCATCGTCGTCACCGGCTGCGCCGCGCAGATCGACCCGGCCAAATACGCCGCCATGCCCGAGGTCGATCAGGTGCTGGGCAACCAGGAGAAGCTGCAGGCGGAAAGCTGGGGGCTGGCGCCGGCCGAGAAGGTGCTGGTCAACGACATCATGTCGGTGACGGAAACCGCCGGCCACCTGATCGGCGGCTTCGAGGACCGGGCGCGCGCCTTCGTGCAGGTGCAGCAGGGCTGCGACCACCGCTGCACCTTCTGCATCATCCCCTACGGCCGTGGCCCGTCCCGCTCCGTGCCCATCGGCGCGGTGGTGGATCAGGTGCGCGCGCTGGTGGCGGCCGGCTACACCGAGGTGGTGCTGTCCGGCGTCGACATCACCAGCTACGGCCCCGACCTGCCGGGCACGCCCACGCTGGGCCAGATGGTGCGCCGCCTGCTGGCGCTGGTGCCGGAGCTGCCGCGGCTGCGCCTGTCCTCGCTGGACTGCATCGAGATCGACGACGACCTCTGGCGCCTGATCGCGGAGGAGCCGCGGCTGATGCCGCACCTGCACCTGTCCTTGCAGGCCGGCGACGATCTGATCCTCAAGCGCATGAAGCGCCGGCACAGCCGCGCCGACGCCGTGGCCTTCTGCGCGCGCGTGCGCGGCGTCCGCCCCGACATGGTGTTCGGCGCCGACCTCATCGCCGGCTTCCCCACCGAGGACGAGGCGATGTTCGGCAACACGCTGGCGCTGGTGGAGGACTGCGGGCTGACGTGGCTGCACGTCTTCCCCTACAGCCCGCGCCCCGGCACCCCCGCCGCCCGCATGCCGCAGGACAACGCGCCGTTCCGCAAGGACCGCGCGGCCCGCCTGCGCGCGGCTGGCGAGACCGCCGTCGCCCGCCATCTGGCATCGCAGATCGGCCGCACCGCCACCGTGCTGGTGGAAAAGGACGACCTGGGCCGCACCGAGCATTTCGCCGAGGTCCGCCTGGGCCAGACCTTCGCGCCCGGCACGCTGGTGCGCACGCTCATCACCGGGGTCGCCGACGGGCAGCTGACCGGCACTCCCCTCCCGCATTCGGATACGCCATGATTCTGCGCTGGTTCGGCCGCAAGAAGCCGGAAGAAGAAACCCGCCCCACGGAAACGCGCCCGGAGGAGACGCCCGCGGAGGAGCAGGCCGCCGAGCCGTCCGTCCCGGAGCCCGCGCCCGAAATCCCCGAGGTGGTCGCCGAGGCGCAGCCCGCGCAAGAGCTGCCGCCCCCGCCCGCCGTCGAGACGCCCCCGCCGCCGCCCGTCGCGCCCGTGCCGGAGGCCCCCGCCGTGGCGGCGTTCCTGCCCGAACACCACCCCGCAACGGAACCGCCGACGGCCGAGGAGCCGCCCAAGAAGGGCTGGCTGGCGCGGCTGAAGGAGGGGCTGTCCAAGTCCTCGTCCAAGCTGACGGACGGCATCACCGGCATCTTCACCAAGCGCAAGCTGGACGATGCGGCGCTGGAGGAGCTGGAGGAGCTGCTGATCACCGCCGACCTCGGCCCCGTGACGGCGGCGAAGCTGACGGCGGAGCTGGCGCGCACCCGCTTCGGCAAGGAGGTCTCGCCCGACGAGGTCAAGCGCGCGCTGGCCGCCGAGGTGGCGAAGATCGTCATCCCCGTGGCGCGGCCCCTGACCATCGACATGGGGCTGAAGCCGCACGTCATCCTGGTGGTGGGCGTCAACGGCACCGGCAAGACGACGACCATCGGCAAGCTGGCCCGCCAGTTCCGCGAGGAGGGCAAGACGGTCATGCTGGCCGCCGGCGACACCTTCCGCGCCGCCGCCGTCAGCCAGCTCAAGATCTGGGGGGAGCGCACGGGCTGCCCCGTGGTCGCCCGCGACACCGGCGCCGACGCGGCGGGTCTGGCGTACGACGCCTATGAACAGGCGCGGCGCGAGGGCATCGACGTGCTGATGATCGACACCGCCGGGCGCCTGCAGAACAAGACCGGCCTGATGGACGAGCTGCGCAAGGTGGTGCGCGTCATCAAGAAGATCGACGAGGCCGCCCCGCACACCACGCTGCTGACGCTGGACGCGACGACCGGCCAGAACGCCCACAGCCAGGTCGAGGTGTTCCGCGACATGGTCAACGTGTCCGGCCTGATCCTCACCAAGCTGGACGGCTCGGCGCGCGGCGGCGTCCTGGTGGCGCTGGCCGAGAAGTTCAAGCTGCCGGTGCACGCCATCGGCATCGGCGAAGGCGTGCACGACCTGCGCCCCTTCGACGCCGACGCCTTCGCCAAGTCGCTGATGGGGCTGGAGTCGTAAGGGCATCATCCCTTCCGCCCCCTTTCCACCCCGCCCCGGCGTGGCTATGTCATGGGCATGGACATGAGAACCGCGCCCGCCCCCCTGCCGCCCGGCCCGCTGGGCACTTTCGATGACGCGCGCGCCGCGTTGGCCTGCGTGACCGACGTGTGGGACCGCAACACCGCGTACCTGCGCGACCGATTCGCCGCCTTCGCCCGTGGCGAAGACCCGTTGACCCGCGCGCACGCCGGCTATCCGTACGTGAAGCTGGTCACCGACAGCGGAGCGGCGGTGGACACGCGCCTGGCCTACGGCTTCGTCGAGGGCGCGGGCACCTACGTCACCACCGTCACCCGGCCCGACCTGTTCGAGCGCTATTACCTGGAACAGTTCTCGCTGCTGCTGAAGAACCACGCCATCCCGCTGGAGGTCGGCGTCAGCGAGGAGGCGATCCCCATCCACTTCGCCTTCCCGCACGGCCTGTACGTGGAGGGCGACCTGACGGCGGAGCGCGTGGGCCGCCTGCCCGACCTGTTCGACCTGCCCGACCTCGCCCGCATGGACGACAACATCGTCAACGGCACCTACGAATGGGGCATCCACGAGCCCAAGCCGCTGGCGCTGTTCACCGCGCCGCGCGTGGATTTCTCGCTGCATCGCCTCAAGCACTACACGGCGACGGCGCCCGAGCATTTCCAGAACTTCGTGCTGTTCACCAACTATCAGTTCTACGTGGACGAGTTCATCGAGTTCGCCCACACGATGATGGCGCCGTCCGACGACCCGCAGGTCGCCGCCTACCGCCGCCAGTACGACCGCTTCGTCGAGCCGTGGGACACCGTCACGCCCAACCGCAACCTTCAGCCCGGCGCCGACCCGGCGGAGGTGTCCATCGCCCGGCGGCTGCGCCTGCCGCAGATGCCCGCCTATCACCTGACGCGGCCGGACGGCAACGGCATCACCCTGGTCAACATCGGCGTCGGCCCGTCGAACGCCAAGACGATCACCGACCACATCGCCGTGCTGCGCCCGCACGCCTGGATCATGCTGGGCCACTGCGCCGGCCTGCGCTCCACGCAGCGGCTGGGCGACTATGTGCTGGCGCACGGCTATGTGCGCGACGACCACGTGCTGGACGCCGACCTGCCGACCTGGGTGCCGGTGCCGGCGCTGGCCGAGGTGCAGCGCGCGCTGGAGACGGCGGTCAGCCGCATCACCGGCCTGGACGGCTATGCGCTGAAAAGCGTCATGCGGACCGGCACCGTGGCGACCATCGACAACCGCAACTGGGAACTGCGCGACCACCGCGAGCCGCTGATGCGCTTCAGCCAGAGCCGCGCCATCGCGCTGGACATGGAGAGCGCCACCATCGCCGCCAACGGCTTCCGCTTCCGCGTCCCCTATGGGACGTTGCTGTGCGTCTCGGACAAACCGATGCACGGCCAGCTCAAGCTGCCGGGCATGGCCGACCAGTTCTACCGCGAGCGGGTGGACCAGCACCTGAAGATCGGCGTGCTGGCCATGGAACTGCTGCGCGAACACGGCATGGACACGCTGCACTCCCGCAAGCTGCGCAGCTTCGCGGAAGCGGCGTTCCAATAGGGGGTCAGGCGGCTTCCGACCGGTAGCGCGGCTCGGGAACCGGCTGGCCGTCCTCGCGCAGAACGGCGAGACAGCCTTCGATCGCCACGTCCAGCTCGGACACGGCCTGGGCCGGCGTGTCGCCGTGGGCGGACACGAACTCCAGATCCGGCGCCGTGGCGATCCAGCAGCCGTCCTCGTCGGACCAGAAGACGTTGATGTGATAGCGATGCATCTGCGGCGTCCCTTCAGAGGGACAATTTGAACACATCCACCGCAGCTTTCAACTGGCGAACTTGGTAGGGCTTCGCCGTACCGTCCGGGGCAGGCTGCAGGTTGAGCATGCCCGCCACGGGGTGCTTGAGAATGCGGTGACTGCCGGCCGTCCGGCGATATTCATACCCCAACGCCAATGCAAGCCGCAGGAGATCGTCAAAGGCGATGTTCGCCAACCGACCTGCGTTCATGCGATCCAGCAGCGCTTCCGGCTTCATTGACGATCACTCGCACAACCACTACCAACCTCATAGCTAGACCTTTACGATTGCGTCGCCAAGTCCCCATTCGAGCATCGTAGCGGTTCTTTGGGCTAACTCATCTTGCGCAATCCGCCGGCCCCGTTCGCACCCCCTACCCGAAAGAATCCCGCGACACGGCGCGCGCGGCGCCTATTTGGCACTGCGGGACCGATTACGGGATGGAGGACGGCGTATGGCGGTGCGCGGGGTGCGGGTGTGGTTGCTGGCGGTGCTGGCGCAGGTCGGGTTGTTCGCCTCCCCGGCCACCGCCCAGACCATCGGGTTCTGGCTCGACAACGACCTGTTCTCCGGTTCCGACCGCTATTACACCAACGGGGTCCAGTTCTATTACCTGTCCAGGGCGCGGCCGGAGCTGGGCGTCATGGACTGGCTGGCCGACCGGGTGCCCGGCGGGCTGCCGGAACCGGCCGCGCGGCGCTATGGCTTCGCGCTGGGCCAGAACATCTACACGCCGGAGGATACCCGCCGGCGCGAGCTGATCCGCGACGACCGCCCCTACGCCGGCTGGCTGTACGGCCGGCTGTCGCTGCTGTCCGAGGCGCCGCGGCGGGTCGACCGAATCGACATCGACCTGGGCGTCGTCGGCCCGGCCTCGCTGGCCGAGCCGACGCAGAAGGCGGTGCACCGCGTCGTGCCCGGTGCCGTCTGGCCGGAGGGCTGGCGCAACCAGCTGCGCAACGAGCCGGGCGTGGTGCTGAGCTATGAGCGCGTCTGGCGCGACGAGCGGCCGGGGACGCTCGGCCCCTTCCAGGCCGACGTCAGCCCGCACGCCGCGTTCGCGGTGGGCAACGTGCTGACCTTCGCGGGCGGCGGCGCCACGGTGCGGCTGGGCGGCAACATGCCGCCGCCGGTCGGCGCGCTGGTCATGCGCCCCACCACCGCCCTGCCCTACGAGGACGCCGACCCGGCGCGCTTCTCCTGGTACGTCTACGCCGCGGCCGAGGCGCGGCTGGTGGCGCGCAACATCTTCCTGGACGGCAACAGCTTTGTTTCCAGCCACGGCGTGCGCCGCATTCCGGTGGTGGGCAGCGCCCAGCTGGGCGTCACGGTGCGGTACGGGCGGCTTGGCGTCACCTACGCCCACAACCTGCTGACGCCCGAGTTCGAGGGGCAGAAGGGCATCGCCAGCTTTGGCTCCGTCCGGGTGACGCTGCAATTCTGATGGCGAAACTCCCCCTCTCCCCCTTTCACCGGATAGCGCTTCGGGCTATGTGAAGGGCATGAACCCATACGTGCGACTGATCACCGAAGCCGGGCCGCTGGCCGTCTTCTTCTTCGCCAACGCCCAGGCCGGCATCATGACCGGCACGGCCGTCTTCATGGTGGCGATTCTGGTCGCCCTGGCCGTGTCCTGGCATTTCGAACGGCGGCTGCCGGTGATGCCGCTGGTGGGCGCCGGCTTCGTCCTGGTGTTCGGCGGGCTGACGCTGTGGCTGAACGACGACCTGTTCATCAAGCTGAAGCCGACGCTGGTGAACCTGCTGTTCGCCACCGTGCTGTTCGCCGCCCACGTCACCCGCCGCAACGTGATGAAGCACCTGCTGGGCACGGTGATGAGCCTGTCCGACGAGGGCTGGCGGACGCTGGCGCTGCGCTGGGCGTGCTTCTTCGTGGTGCTTGCCGCCCTGAACGAGGTGGTGTGGCGCACCATGACCACCGACGCCTGGGTGAACTTCAAGGTGTTCGGCATCCTGCCGCTGACGCTGCTGTTCAGCGCGCTGCAGACCCCGCTGATCCTGCGCCATCAGGTGACGGACGAGGAGGAAGCCTCGGCGGGCTAGGCGCTCCGGGGCTGGCGCACCCAGGTGCGGTGCGGAACGACGAGGTCCGCCTTTTCGGCGCAGTCGTAGTGCCAGGCGCGGTCGTCCGGATCGCCCGCCCAGCGCGGCTGTCCCGCCACCACCGGCTGCCCGCAATGGCAGCAGACCGTGTGCGGCTGGCTCGAACCCTGTTTCATCGCGGCCATTGTCCTGCCTGTCCGTTCCACCCTTCCCGTGGGACGGTGAAGCTGGCATAGGCGGAACGGCAGGGTCAACGCTGATGTTGCGCCGCAACATCCCCTACCCCCAATGGGTGTGGGGCCGTCAGAACGGCCAGAACACGGGAATCAGCAGCGTCGCGGTGATCCAGAACAGGATGTCCAGCGGCAGGCCGATGCGCACGAAATCCATGTATTTGTAGCCCCCCGCGCCATAGACGAAGAGGTGCGTCTGATAGCCGATCGGCGTGGCGAAGCCGGACGAGGCGGCGAACATCACCGCGACGATGAAGGGCCGCGCGTCGACGCCGATCTGTTCGGCGATGCCGATGGCGATCGGCGTCAGCAGCACGCCCACCGCGTTGTTCGACGCCAGTTCGGTCAGCACCAGCGCCAGCAGGTAGACCAGCCCCAGGATGACGTGCGGCCCCAGCGAGCCGGCGACGTCGGCCAGCGCGCCGGCCAGCAGCGCGACCCCGCCGGTCTTCTCCAGCGCCATGCCCAGCGGCATCATGCCGAAGATCATGAACAGGATGCGCCAGTCGATGGAGCGGTAGAGTTCGGAATGCGGCAGGCAGCCGGCCACCACCACGACGACCGCGGCGATCAGCGCCAGCGCGGCGATGGGCAGCACGTCGCCGGCCGACAGCAGCACCACGACCAGCACCGCCGCCACGGCGATCCACGCCTTGTCGCGGCGCACCGGGCGGTGTTCGGGCTGGGTCAGGTTCATCAGGTCGCCCGACGCCACCAGCCGCCGCACGCCGTCCGCCGGGCCTTCCAGCAGCACCGTGTCGCCGACCTCCAGCCGCACGTCCTCGAACTTGCCGCGCAGGTTCTCGCCGTGGCGGTGCACGGCGACGATGTAGACGCCATAGCGCCGGCGCAGGTTGAATTCCGACAAACGGTGCGCGACGAAGCTGGAGCGCGGGCCGACGATGCCCTCGACCAGCACGGTGCTGCGGCTGGCCACCGGCTGCAGCCCGCTTTCCGAGGCGAAGCCGATGCCGCTGCGCTCGCGCAGGTCCAGCACCCCCTCGACCGCCGTCTTCAGGACCAGCCGGTCGCCGACCTCCAGGCGCAGGGCGTTCAGGGTGCGGCGGTGGCTCTCGTCGCCGCGCACCACGTCCACCACCCGCCCGCCGGTGGCGGCGGTGGCCAGCCGGGCCTCCTCCAGCGTCTTGCCGACGAGGTCGGAATCGGCCAGCACCACCAGCTCGGTGAGGAACTTGCGCTGCGGCAACTGGTCGAGCAGCGTGGCGACCGTGTCGCGCACCGGCAGCAGCTTGTCGGCGAACAGCATCAGGTAGGTGATGCCGACCAGCGTCATGCACAGGCCCAGCGGCGTGATCTCGAACAGGCTGAAGGCCGGTTGCCCCAGCCGCTGCGCCACGCCGTCCACCAGCAGGTTGGTCGAGGTGCCGACCAGCGAGCAGGTGCCGCCGAAGATCGCCGCATAGGACAGCGGGATCAGCATCTTCGACGGCGGCGCCTTGATGTGCAGGCACAGGCGGATCGCCACCGGCGTCAGGATGACGACCACCGGCGTGTTGTTGATGAAGGCCGACACCCCGGCGGCCAGCGCCACCAGCCCGAACAGCGCCGTCGCCCGCGTGCCGCCCATGATGCGGGTGGCGGCGTCGCCCAGCGCCTCGATGCAGCCGGTGCGTTCCAGCGCCGCCGACAGCACGAACATCGCGCCCACGGTGATGACGCCGGGATTCGAGAAGACCTCCAGCGTCTCCTTGGTGGTCAGGATGCCGGTGCCGAGCAGCACCGCCGTGGTGCACAGCGCCACGAGGTCCGGCGGCACCCATTCGCGCACGAAGGCGACGAAGACGCCGACGAGTAGGATCAGCACGAAGATCTGTTCGATGGTCATGCCGCCGCCGACTGCCTGCCTTCCGGAAAGGCGCGCATTATGGGAGCGTGGACGCGGCCGCCGCAACCTCGCATCCGTGGGGCGGGGTCACAAGGTCCGGGTGGGCGCTTGCCCTGGGCCGCGGAAGCGGGTAAGCCGGACGGCAGGGCGGAACGGGTGGAGGGACGGTCATGGGCGGCTTCAGCATCTGGCACTGGATCATCGTGCTTCTGATCGTGCTGCTCCTGTTCGGCGCCGGCAAGCTGCCGCAGGTGATGGGCGACCTGGCCAAGGGCATCAAGAACTTCAAGGCCGGCCTCAAGGACGAGGACGACGCCGACAAGCCGGCGCCCGCCCCGGCGCCGGTGCAGGCCAACCCGGTGCAGGCCAACCCGGTGGAAACGGCGCCGGTCACGGCGCCGCGCGTCGAGACCCCCGCCGATTCGCCGCGCGACCAGCCGCCCGGACCGCCGGTCAAGCCGCCGGCCGCGTGAATGATCCCTTCTTTCTCACGGCAGGATGTCGCATGGCCGTTTTATGGCGCGGCGGAATATTGTAAAAGGGCTGTTCATGGTCGCCGCCCGCGGGCAGCGGCACCGCACCGGACCTCTCGGGGGCGCCCCCCACTGTGACCTTCAAAGACGAAATGAAGGCCGCCACCAAGGCGGACGACGCGACGGAGTCGAACACCCACGACGACATCGCGCGGCTTCTGCGCACGCTCAACGAAGATCTGCGGGACGACATGAGGGACGACCTGCGGGCCGATCCGCGTGCCCCCGCCGACGAGGAGCCGCTCGACCTCGACCTTGACGACGAGGGCGACGAGGGCGCGGAGGAGGCCGAGCCGCGCCGCATCCCCTACGGCAAGATCGCCGCGGCCCTGCTGACCGCCGTCGGCATCGGCGCCGGGGTGATCATCCTCGACCAGCGCAACAACGGCGCCCAGGTGGAAACCGCCGCGGTGACGCCCGCCGCCCCGGCCATCGCGGTCGCCGGCCAGAGTGGCGCCCAGGGTGGCGCCTCACCCGCCGCACCGCCGCCGCTGGTGCTGCGGACCCCCGGCAGCATGGGCAACGCCGGCACGGCGCCGGA
>DASWVP010000467.1:0-6487 GCA_036401175.1 Azospirillum sp.
GGCGGCGGACAGCGCGGCGCGCGCGTCGGCCGCGCCGTGGACGCGCACGGGGCGGGCGAAGCGGGGGGTGTCGTTGGCGGTCTTCATCATCGGCCGATCATGATACCGTAAGCGTCGCCGAACGCATCCCTTCCTCCCGCCCGTCCCGCATGCCCCGCCTCCGCCGCTTCGTGTTTCCCGCCGTGCTCATGCTCGCCCTCGCCGGGGGCGTCGCCGGCTGGCTGTGGTGGAGGGGGCGGCCGCCGGAGGTGGAACTCGCCGCCGTCGCGCGTGGGCCGGCGGTGGAGGCGGTGTACGCCACCGGCACGGTCGAGCCGGTGCACTGGGCGCGCGTCGAGGCGCTGGTCTCCGCCCGCATCGTCGCCGTGCCGGCGCGCGAGGGCGAGCGCGTCGAGCGCGGCGCGGTGCTGGCCCGCCTGGACGACGAGGAGGCGCAGGCCAAGCTGCGCGAGCTGGAGGCGCGGGCGGGCTTCCTGGAATCGGAGGTCGTCCGGCAGGAGGCGCTGGAAAAGCGCGGCGTGTCCAGCCCGCAGGCGCGCGAGCGCGCGCAGACGGAACTGGCCGCGACGCGCGAGATGATCGCCGCGCAGCGTCAGGCGCTGACCCGCTACACCCTGACCGCCCCCATCGACGGCGTGGTGCTGCGCCGCGACGCGGAGGTCGGGGACAGCGTGCGCACCACCGGCGCCAAGGTGCTGTTCACCATTGGCCAGCTTCAGCCGCTGTGGGCGGTGGTCGAGGTGGACGAGGAGGACCGGCCGCGCGTGCGCGTCGGCCAGACCGCGCTGATCAAGGCCGACGCCTTCCCCGGCCGGGCGCTGGAGGGCACCGTCGCGGAGGCGACGCCGATGGGCGATCCGGTGAACAAGAGCTACCGCGTGCGGGTCGCCCTGCCGGCGGACACGCCGCTGCTGATCGGCATGACCGTGGAGACCAACATCGTGGTGCGCCGCGACGACCACGCGCTGCTGGTGCCCGAAACCGCGCTGGCCGGCGGGCGCGTCTTCGTCCTCGAGGACGGGATGGCGCGCGTCCGCGCGGTGGAGCCGGGCGTCGTCGGCAACGGCCGGGCGGAGATCCGCTCGGGGCTGGCCGAGGGGGAGCGGGTCGTCGCCGCGCCGCCGCCCGGCCTGCGCGACGGCGCGCCGGTGCGCGTCGTGGACCGGTGAGGGGGGAGGGCGCGCCATGGCCCTGCCGCTGCACGTCGACGTGGCGCTCACCCACCTGCTGGGGCGCAAGCGGCAGACGCTGGTGTCGGTGATCGGCGCCGCGCTGGGAGTGGGGTTCTTCATCGGGATGGCGGCGCTGATGCAGGGCTTCCAGACCTTCTTCATCGCCACGGTGGTGGACGTGGCGCCGCACATCACCATCAGCGACGAGTTCCGCGAGCCCGCCCGCCAGCCTGCCTTCACCGCCTTCCCCGACGGCGCCGTGACGGTGCGCGGCGTCAAGCCGCAGGACGAGCGGCGCGGCATCAAGCGCGGCCTCGCCATCATCGACGCGCTGGAGGAGATGCCCGGCGTGGTGGTGGCGCCCAGCCTGCAAGGGCAGGTGTTTCTGCGCTATGGCGCGACCGAGCGCAACGCCTCGCTGGTCGGCATCGATCCGGGGCGGGAGCTGCGGATCACCCGCCTGGAACAGGACATGGTCGCGGGCAGCCTGCTCGACCTGGAAAGCCGGCCGGACGGCGTCGTCATGGGCGTGGCGCTCGCCAGACGCCTGGGCGCGGCGTTGGGGGACCGGCTGACCGCCATCTCGCCGGCCGGCGTGCGGCGGCAGGTCACCGTGGTCGGCCTGTACCGCACCGGCGTCACCGCCTTCGACGACGGCATGGCGTTCATGCTCCTGAAGCAGGCGCAGATCCTCCAGGACCGGGCCAACGTCATCAACCGCATCCGCGTGCGCCTTGCCGACGTCGATTCGGCGCGCGCCGTGGCGGCGCGCATCGAGGCGCGCTTCGCCTACAAGGCCGAGAGCTGGCAGGAGGCGAACCAGGGCATCTTCAACGCCTTCGTCATCCAGAACGCGATCATGTACTCGACCGTCGGCGCCATCATGGTGGTGGCCGCCTTCGGCATCTTCAACATCATCTCCACCGTGGTCTTCGAGAAGAGCCGCGACATCGCCATCCTCAAGTCGCTGGGCTTCGCGGAAGCCGACATCCGCCGCATCTTCCTGATCGAAGGGGTGCTGGTCGGCGTCATCGGCGCGTTGATCGGCTGGGCGATCGGCTTCGCGCTGGTGTCAATCCTGGCGAGCATCCGATTCGACCTGGGCGGCGGGCAGGGGGCCATCCAGAACGACCGCTTCTACATGTCCTATTCGATCACGCACTACCTGATTGGCGCCGCCTTCTCGATCACCGCGTCGTCCTTCGCCGCGTGGCTGCCGGCGCGGCGCGCCGCCCGCCTCAACCCGGTCGAGATCATCCGGGGGGCGGCGTGAACGGCCCGCCTCCTATCGAAGCGCCACTTGTCGAGGCACCGCTCGTCGAAGCGCGGGCGCTGACCCGCGTGCTGCCGGGGGTGGTGCCGGTGACGCTGGTGCGCGACGTGGACCTGACGATCCGCGCCGGGGAGTTCGTCGCCATCACCGGCCCGTCCGGGTCGGGCAAATCGTCGCTGCTGTACCTGCTGGGCCTGCTCGACCGCCCGACATCCGGCAGCGTGTGGCTGGAGGGGCGCGACACGGCGTCTCTGGATTCCGCCGAACTGGCCAATCTGCGCCTCGCCCGGCTGGGTTTCGTGTTCCAGTTCCATTTCCTGCTGCCGGAGTTCACGGTGCTCGGCAACGTGACGATCCCCATGCGCAAGCTGGCGGCGCTGCCCGACCGCGCGATGCGGGAGCGCGCCATGGACCTGCTCGACCGCCTCGGCCTCGCCGATCAGGCGGGCAAGCGGCCCGACCAGCTCTCCGGCGGGCAGCGCCAGCGCGTCGCCATCGCCCGCGCGCTGGCCAATGGCCCGCGCCTGATCCTGGCGGACGAGCCGACCGGCAACCTCGACACCCGCAACGCCCAGGCGGTGTTCGACATCTTCGCGGCGCTGGCGCGCGAGGCAGGCACGGCGGTGGTCACGGTGACGCACGACGAGCATCTGGCGGCCCAGACGCACCGCCGCGTCGTGCTGGTGGACGGCCGCATCGTGGCGGACGGATAGCCCCACGCCGATTGCATCAATTGAGGCAGGTCAAACCGCCGGCGCCGCCGCCGCGCTATGGTCGCGTGCGAACACTCCCCAAGGACGCCGCCGATGATGGAGTATAAGGGCTACAAAGCCCAGATCGACTTTGACGACGACGCCGGAATCTTCGTGGGCGAAGTCATCAACACGCGCGACGGCATCACCTTCCGCGGCCGCTCGGTGGACGAGCTGCGCGCCGCCTTCCACGGCGCCGTGAACGAGTATCTGGCGCTGGCCAGCGACATGGCGGCCAACACCGACCGCCCGGCGTCGGGGCAGATCTCCATCCGCGTGAACCCGACGCTGCACCGCGCCATCGCCTCGTGCGCCCAGCGCGATGGCAAGAGCGTGTCCGCCTGGATCGCCGACCGCCTGGGCGAGGCGGTGGGCATGGTGCCGTGCGTGCGGACCAACTGCAAACGGGCGGGGTGAGCGTCAGAGCACGGGCACCTCGTGCACATGGATGCGCTTGGCGTTGCACGCCGACAGCACCTCCAGGGCACGTCGTTCCTGTTCGGGGGAGTGCAGGTTGACCCACAGAACGAACCCGCCGCGCCGCACCTGCTCGCGGATGCCCGTGCGATAGCCCCGATCGAGGCGCATCACCAGGAACGCACCGATCAGGCCGGTGATTGCCGCCGTGATCGTGACGGCCAGGATGACGCCCCACATGCCGGCCCCGGCGTCCGCCGCGACCGCCGCGGCGATGACGGCGCCCACATAGACGGCGACGCCGATCAGCACCCCTTCCGCATCGCCCAGCGACGCCTTGGAGATGAAGACGGTGCGCGGCGCGGCGGGATCGTCCTCGATCTCGCGCACGTCCGAGCACGACCGGCCGAGCTTGGCCCGCAACGCGCGCTCCCCGCTGGCGATGCTGAGGTCGGCGCGGTTGAAGCCGCTCGACTGCAGGTCGGCGACGGCGCCGTCCAGGCAGTCCGGGTCGTCGAACACCGCCACCACTTCCCGCACCCGTCCGGTGGCAAAGGCGGAATCGTCCCTTTCCAGCGCAACCATGTCGTCCTCCCTGGCACCGGCCTCGCGGCGCATCAGGAAATGACATGACGCGGTACGCCGGGAGGCGACAGCGCCCTACCACCAATGCGGATCCTGGCAACGAAAAAGGCCGCCCCTGGGGGCGGCCTTTGCCGTTCGGGTGCCGACGGGTGGGCTTACTTGGCGTTCATCATGGCGACGGCGGTGTCGCTCATGCGGCAGGAGAAGCCCCACTCGTTGTCGTACCAGGTCATGATGCGCACGAAGGTGCCGTCGATGACCTTGGCCTCGTTCAGCGCGAAGATCGAGCTGTGCGGGTCGTGGTTGAAGTCGGTCGACACCAGCGGCTCGTCGTAGCAGCCCAGGATGCCCTTCAGCGGGCCGTTGGCGGCGTCGCGAATGGCGGTCTTGATCTCGTCCACCGTGGTGGCGCGCTTGGCGACGAACTTGAAGTCGACCACCGAGACGTTCGGCGTCGGCACGCGGATGGCGGTGCCGTCCAGCTTGCCCTTCAGTTCCGGCAGGACCTTGCCCACCGCCTTGGCGGCGCCGGTCGAGGTCGGGATCATGTTCAGGGCCGCCGCGCGGGCGCGGTGCAGGTCCTTGTGCATGGTGTCGACGACGCGCTGGTCACCCGTGTAGGAGTGGATCGTCGTCATGAAGCCGTGGTCGATGCCCATCGTGTTGTTCAGCACGAAGGCCACCGGCGCCAGGCAGTTGGTGGTGCACGACGCGTTCGACACGATGCGGTGCTCGGCCTTGAGCTGGTCGCTGTTCACGCCGAAGACGACGGTGATGTCCTCGTCCGTCGCCGGGGCGGAGATCAGGACCTTCTCGGCGCCCGCTTCCAGGTGCAGCGACGCCTTCTCGCGCGAGGTGAAGATGCCCGAGCATTCCATGGCGACCTGGATGCCCAGGTCCTTCCACGGCAGCTTGGTCGGGTCACGCTCCTGCACGACCTTGATGCTGTGGCCGTTGACGACGAGGTTGCCGTCCTTGGCCTCGACCGTGCCGGGGAAACGGCCGTGCACGCTGTCGTACTTCAGCAGGTGCACGTTGGTGTCGAGATCGGCGAGGTCGTTGATCGCCACCACCTCGACGTCCTTGCGGCCGCTCTCGTAGATGGCCCGCAGCACCAGACGGCCGATGCGGCCGAACCCGTTGATCGCAACCCGAACTGCCATGACGTCCTCCACCTCTCGTTGCGGCCCCGGACATTCGCGTCCGGGGCCCGTTGACCGGTAAAAACCGTTTTGCGTTACAGACGCGCCTTGGCGGCCTTCACGACCGCGTCGGCGGTGATGCCGAAGTGCTTGTACAGCTCCTGGTACGGCGCCGATTCACCGAAGCCCGCCATGCCGACGAAGCCGCCGTCGCGGCCGATCCAGCGGTCCCAGCCCAGGCGCACCGCGGCTTCCACCGCGATCCGCACGCCGTCGCCCAGCACCTGCTCCTGGTAGGCGTCGCTCTGCGTCTCGAACAGCTCCCAGCAGGGCATCGACACCACGGCGGCGCCGATCCCCTCGGCCTGCAGCGTGGCGCGCGCCTGCACGGCGATCTCGACCTCCGACCCGGTGGCGAGCAGCGTGACCTTGCGCTCCCCCTCCGCTTCCATCAGCACGTAGGCGCCGCGGGCGCTGAGGTTGTCGGCCGTGTGGCGGGTGCGCAGGGTCGGCATGTTCTGGCGGGTCAGCGCCAGCACCGACGGCGCCTTGGCGCTTTCCAGCGCGATCTGCCAGCACTCCGCCGTCTCCACCGCGTCGGCCGGACGCAGGACGAGAAGGTTGGGAATGGCGCGCAACGCCGCCAGATGCTCGACCGGCTGGTGCGTCGGCCCATCCTCGCCCAGCCCGATGGAGTCGTGCGTCATCACGAAGATGGTGCGCGTCTTCATCAGGGCGGCCAGACGGATGGCCGGGCGGCAATAGTCGGCGAACTGCATGAAGGTGCCGCCGTAGGGGATGACCCCGCCGTGCAGCGCCATGCCGTTCATCACCGTCGCCATGCCGTGCTCGCGCACGCCGTAGCGCACGTAGCGGCCGGCGAACTCGCCCGAACCCTTCACGTCGGCGGTGTTCTTGACCTTGGTGTTGTTGGACGGCGTCAGGTCGGCCGAGCCGCCGATCATCTCCGGCACCGCCGGGACCAGCACCTCCAGCACGTTGCCCGAGGCGACGCGGGTCGCCCAGTTGGGCTTCTCCTCCGACGCCTTCTTCTTGAACGCCTCGACGACGGCCGGCAGGTCGGCCGGCAGCTTGCCGGTGACGGCGGCGTCGAAGGCGGCGCGCGCCGGCGCGTCCAGCGCGCCG
>DASWVP010000468.1:0-11888 GCA_036401175.1 Azospirillum sp.
CGAAGCCGGCGCTGAGCCCTGCGGTCGGCCGGTAGGCCAGCGCCGGCTCCACCTCGGCGGCCCACAGCGGCGCGCGCGGACCGCCGCAGCGCGGCGCCTCCGCCACGCCGACGAAGGGGTCCACCGTCTTGCCGTGGTGCCGCACCTCGAAATGGACGTGCGGGAATTCGGTGTTGCCGGACAGGCCGACGAGGCCGAGCTTCTGCCCCGCCTCGACCCGGTCGCCGGGCTTCACCGCGACGCTGCCGCGCTTCATGTGGGCGTACTGGGTTTCCCAACCGTCGCCGTGCATGACCGCGACGCTGTTGCCGGCCTCCCGGCCCTTCAAGGCGTCGCGGCCGATCTTGCGGATGTTGACGTCCTCCATGCCGTCGCGCACCGCCCGCACCACGCCGGGGGCGGCGGCCAGCACCGGCACGCCGCGTTCCAGCGCCGGATAATCGGCGAGGCGGAAATCGGTGCCCTTGTGGCCGTCGTAGCTCAACCGGCCGCAGGTGTAGTCGGCGCGGTCCGGTCCGGGGTCCTCGTCGACGTAGTTCTGCACCCAACAGTCGGCGCCCGGCGTGCAGGCGATCGGCAGCCGGAACGTCGGCGTGGCACCCGCCGTCTGCGCGCGCGCGTGACTCCACAGCAGCAGGGTGACGCCGCCCGCCAGCACAAAGGCGGTCATCCAGGACAGTCGCTTCACAGCTCCCCCTCCGCGTCGTTGCCGGTCGGGCTTCGACCCTGGCGGTAAAGATGGGCGCTTTTGCGGCGCGGGGGAGCCCCGGTCAGGCCCCCGCGCCCGCCGCCCAGTCCCGCAGGTCGCGGGCCAGCCGCCCGATCACCGGCGCCCAGTCGCCGGGGTCTTCCTGGCGATAAAGGCGCAAGCTCGGGTACCAGGGGCTGTCGTCCCGCCCGGTCAGCCAGCGCCAGCAGCCGTCGAAGCGGGAGAGCACCCACACCGGGCGGCCGAGGCCGCCGGCCAGATGCACGACCGAGGTGTCCACCCCGATCACCAGATCGAGCCGGCTGACCAGCGCCGCCGTGTCGGCGAAGTCGCCGACCTCGTCCATCGGGTCGATCAGCTCCAGCCCCGGCGGCGGGTTGCGAAGCTGCGCCGCCGCGTCGTCGCCCTTTTGCAGGCTGTAGAAGCGCACCCCCGGCGTGCCGGCCAGCGGCGCCAGCTGGCCGAGCGCGATGGAGCGGCGGCGGTCCACGGCGTTGGCGCCGGGCACCTCCTTGCGCGGGTTGCCGGCCCACACCAGCCCCACCTTCAGCGGCCCGCCGTCCGGCAGCCGTTCCCGCCACGCCGCGACGTCGCGCGGGTCAGGGTGGAGGTAGGGGATCGCCGCCGGGATGCTGTCCAGGCGCGTGCCGAAGGCCAGCGGCAGGCTGAGCAGCGGGCAATGCACGTCGAAATCGGGCAGCGGATCACCCTTGGCGATGACACGCTCCACGCCCTGCCCGGCCATGGGCGCCAGCAGGCGGACCAGCGGCGGCTGCACCTCCAGGATCACGCGGGCGCCGCGCGCGGCGACCAGCGGGGCGTAGCGCACGAAGTGCAGCGTGTCGCCCAGCCCCTGTTCGGCGTGCAGCAGGATCGTCCGTCCGGCGATGTCCTCGCCCGCCCACTGCGGCTGCGCGAAGTCGCGGGGCGGCGTGTTCCTGTTGCGCCAGCGCCATTCGTAGCGGCGCCAGCCCTCGTCGAAGTCGCCGCGGGAAAGCAGCGCCAGCGACAGGTTCCAGTGCGCGTCCACGTACTCCGCGTCACGTTCCACCGCCTGCTGGAAGCTGGCGATGGCGCGGTCCAGGTCGCCCTGCGCCTGGAAGGCGTTGCCCATGTTGTAATAGGCGTAGGGTGGTGCCGCGCCCGGTTCGATGGCGCGGCGGTAATGCGCCATGGCAGCGTCCAGGTGCCCCTGCGCCTTCAGCGCCACGCCGATGTTGATGTGCCCTTCCGGGAAATCGGGGCGGACGGACAGCGCGTGCCCGAAGACGCGCACCGCCTCGTCCAGGCGTTCCTGCTCCTTCAGGGCGGCGCCCAGGTTGTTGAACGCCTCGGCGTAATCCGGGCGCAGCGCCAGCGTCCGCCGCAGCACCGATTCCGCCTCGGCGAGCCGCTCCAGCCCGGTCAGGGCGAGGCCCAGGTTGTTGCGCGCCTCGATGTGGTCGGGGGCGAGGGCGAGGGCGCGGTGGAACAGCGGCAGGGCCGCCGCCGCCCGCTCTCCCTCGCGCAGGACGTTGGCCTGGGTGAACCACGCCTCGGCGTGCTCGGGCCGCAGCGCGGCACAACGCCGCAGCGCGTCCAGCGCCGCCGCCGCGCCCCCCTGCCCCTTCAGCGCGACGGCGAGGTTGTAGCGCAGGTCGTGCCGGTCCGGGCGCAGCCGCACGGCGCGCGCGAAGCCGCGCACGGCGTCGTCCCCGCGGCCGTCGTCAGTCAGCGCGAGGCCCAGATTGCTGTGCGCCTCGGGGTGGTCGGGCTGCAGGGCCAGCGCCTGCCGGAAGCCGGTGGCGGCCCGCCGCCGCTCCCCCATCTCGCGCAGGGTGATGCCCAGGTTGTTGAACGCCTCGGCGTTGTCGGGGCGGTGGTGGGCGGCGGCGCGGAAGCAGGCCGCCGCCTCGCCCCGCCGCCCGGCGGCGCGCAGCGCGTTGCCCAGGTTGTAGTGCACGCCGCCGTTGCCGGGATCGATGATCAGCGCCGAGCGGTACCAGGCGATCGCCTCGTCCAGCCGGCCCAGCGCCCGCAACGCCACGCCCAGGTTGGCGCGCGCCCCGGCATGGCCGGGGAAACTCCGCAGGAAGCGGCGGTAGAGGTCTTCCGCCTCCGCCAGCCGGCCGGCCTGATGGTGCTGCACGGCGAGCGGCAGCCAGCGTTCGGGCGGCTCCGCGCGCTGCTGCGCCTTCGACATGCGCAAGGCTCCCCCCGTGCTGATGTGACCGGTTTGCGCCCCCGTTTAGCACACGGCATGGCGGCTCTTAAAGTCTCGCGCTCCGCACGGCATTCGAGTAAAACGGCGCGTCGTGACCCCGCCCCAGGATCCCATGGACCAGTCCCCTGCCCCCGCATCGCGTCGCGCGACGGCCGCGCTCTTTTACCATCCCGAGGGGTTCAACGCCGCCCGCGCCCAGGTGAAGGGCCGGCACGCCGCCGGGGCCGGCTTCCTCAAGGGGCTGGTCGATCACATCGGGGTGGAGCCGTTCCACTGCTTCACCAACGTGCGCGCCCATTACGACGATTTCCGGGAACGCACCGCGGCGCTCAAGGGCGCCGCCTGCGAGACGCGCTGGCTGAACATCGCCAACCTCGGCGCGCTGGCCGATCCCGGCTGCCTGTATCTGCCCGGCCCCGGCCTTGCCGAGATGGCGTGGCAGCGCCGCACCGTGGACGAGCGCACCTACAGCCTGTGCGGCATCACCCACACCGTGTCCTCGGACCGGGCGATGGACGCCATCGGCGCCTTCCTGACGGCGCCCATGCAGGAATGGGACGCGCTGATCTGCACGACGCAGAGCGTCCGCGCGGCGGTGGAGGAGCTTCTCGACGGCTACGCCGGGTACCTGGAGGAGCGGGTCGGCGCCCGGCCCAGGCGCAACCTGCAGCTTCCCGTCATTCCGCTGGGCGTCGATTGCGACGCCTTCGAGCGCGGCGCGGAGGAGGACACGGCCGGCCGCGCGCTGCGCGCCCGCCTGGGCATCGCCGACGGCGACGTGGCCGGGCTGTTCCTCGGCCGGCTGGTCTTCCACGCCAAGGCGCACCCGGTGCCGATGTTCATGGCCTTCGAGCGCGCGCAGGCGCGTCTGGGCGATGGGCGCAAGCTGCACCTGATGCTGGTCGGCCAGTTCCCGAACGCCGGCATCGAGCGCGAATTCCGCGACGCGGTGCCGCGCTTCTGCCCGTCCGTGGCCGTGCACATCCTGGACGGCGCCGACGCCGATCTGGCGCGCGCCTCCTGGTTCGCCGCCGACCTGTTCTGCTCGCTGTCCGACAACATCCAGGAAAGCTTCGGCCTGACGCCGGTGGAGGCGATGGCCGCCGGCCTGCCCTGCGTGGTCAGCGACTGGGACGGCTACCGCGAAACCGTGATCCATGGCGAGACCGGCTTCACCGTGCCCACGGTGACGCCGCCGCCGCGCGCGGCGGGCGACCTGTCCGACCGCTTCCTGGTGGAACTGGACAACTACGACCACTTCATCGGCGCGGTCTGTCTGGCCACGGCGGTGGACATCGACGCCTGCGCGGAGGTGGTCGCCACGCTGGCATCCGACGACGACCTGCGGCGGCGCATGGGCGAGGCGGGGCGCCGGCGCGCGCGGGAGGTGTTCGACTGGCGGCACGTCATCGCCGCCTACCAGACCCTGTGGGCGGATCTGGCGGAGCGCCGCCGCACCGCGCCGCCCTCGGCCGCCCGGCGGGTGGGCGAGCCGGCGTCGCCGCTGCGCGCCGATCCCTTCACCATGTTCCGCCGCCACCCCACGCGCCAGATCGCCGGCGCCGACGTGGTCCGCCTCGCCGGGCCGGACGCGGCCGAGCGGCTGGAGGTGGTGCTGACCGGGTCGCTGAACCGCTTCGCCGGCAACACGACGGTGCCGCCCGACGGCATCCGGGCGCTGCTGGCCGGTCTGTCGGCCGGGCCGAAGCGCGTCGAAGAACTGCTCCACAACCATCCCCTGCCCGTGCGCCGCCGCCTGCTGCGCACCCTCGCCTGGTTGAAGAAATATGGCCTTGTCGATCTCTGACGCCCCCGCCGGAAGCGCCGTGCAGCCGGCCTCCCCCGCGCCCGCTTCGCCGGCCTTCGCGTCCGCCTGGGTGGTGTGCGAGCACGTCGACCGCCTGCCGGCGCCGAAACAGCAATCGGAAGGACGGCCGATGCTGGAGAAGGCGCTGGCGCAGTTTCCAGGCGATGTCGGGCTGACCGTCCGTCTGGCCGGGCTGGAATGGCGGGCCGGGCAGGCCGACGCCGCGCGCGCGCGTCTCCATCCGCTGCTGGCGTCCGGCGGGCCGGCTCCCGCCGCGGCGCACGTGCTGGCCGTGCGGATGGCGCAGGCGGCCAAGGACCGGCCGCTGTTCGAGGCGCGGCTGCGCGCGGGGCTGGCGCAGGCCGGCAACTCCGCCGAATTGCAGCTGATCGCCGGATTGGACCTGTTCGAGAAGCGCCAGTACCGCGCCGCCGTCAAGCACCTGGAGGCGGCGGTCAACCTGCAGGCGTTCAACATCCCGGCCATCGGCGCGCTCGGCCGTTGCCTGGAGCAGGCCGGCGACCTCGACCGCGCGGCCCGCGTGCTGGAGATCGCCGTCAGGCTCGACCCCGAGAACGGCAACGTTCAGCTCGCCTTCGCCAACGTCCTGCAGCGCCTGGACCGGTGCGACGAGAGCCTGAACTGGTACCGGCGCTATGCCGGGCGGGCCGGCCGGCCGGCGTTCCTGTTCACCAACATCGGGGCGCTCTACCGGCGCATGGGCCGGCTGGAGGAGGCGCGCACCGTCTACGACCGCGGGCTGGCGCTGGAGCCGGCCAACGCCGGGATGCTCTACAATCTGTCGAACCTGCTCAAGGAGATGGGCGACCTCGACGGCGCCATCCGGGCGCTGCGCCGCGCCATTGCGGTCGAGCCGGAGAACGCCCAGCTCCACTGGAACTTCGCGCTGGCGCTGCTGGCCGACGGGCGGATGGCGGAGGGCTTCGCCGAGTACGAGTGGCGCTGGCGCTACGACGGCTTCCCCTCGCGCCGGCGCGACTTCGCGCAGCCCATGTGGGACGGCCGGCCGTTCGCCGGCAAGACCCTGCTCATCCACACGGAACAGGGCATGGGCGACGTCTTCCAGTTCCTGCGCTACCTGCCGCGGATCCGCGCGCTGGGCGGCCGCATCGTGCTGGAATCCCACGAGCCGCTGATCCCGCTGCTGGAAGGCATGCCGGAGATCGACGCCATCATCCCGCGCTTCGCGCCGCCGCCGCCGTTCGACCTGCATCTGCCGCTGCTGTCGGCGCCGCTGGTGCTGGGCCACGCGACGCTGGACGACATTCCGCGCGCCGTGCCCTACGTGCCGGTGCCCCCCGAGGCGCGGTTCCCGATTCCGGAGGCGGACCCGGACCGGCTCAAGGTCGGCATCATCTGGGGCGGCAACCCGCAGTTCAGCGGCGACCGCGCGCGCTCCTCCCGGCTCAAACACTTCCTGCCGCTGCTCGATGTCGCGGGGGTGCAACTCTTCAGCCTGCAAAAGGGCCCGCGCGAGGACGACCTCGCCGACGCCCCGCCGGAACTGGTCCGGCTCAGCGACCGCATCGGCGACTTCCGCGACACCGCGGCGGCCATGCGGCAACTGGACATCGTCATCTCGACCTGCACGTCGACGGCGCATCTTGCGGGCGCGCTCGGCATTCCGGTGTGGGTGGTCCTGCACCACGCGCCCGACTGGCGCTGGATGCTGGGGCGCGACGACAGCCCCTGGTACCCGACGGCGCGCCTGTTCCGGCAACGCCGCGCCGGCGACTGGGACGGCGTGCTGGCCGAGGTGGCCGGGGCGCTTCGGGAACAGGTGGCGGCCGGCAGGCACGCGGCACGGACGGAGACACGGTGATGGCGCGGGTCCTGCTTGCCTGGGAACTGGGGGACGGCTTCGGCCATGTCACCCGCCTGCTGCCGGTGGCGCGGCGGCTGCGCGCGGCCGGGCACGACTGCGTCTTCGCCGTGCGCTCGCTGGACAATTCGCACGTCGCGCTGGCGCCGGAGGGCTTCACCTTCGTCCAGGCCCCCTTCGCCATTCCGGCCACGGCGCCGGGCAAGGAGAAGGAGCCGTTGAGCACCTTCGGCGACATCCTGGCGACCGTCGGCTTCGCCGACGTCAACCGCCTGATGCCGATGGTGGCGGCGTGGCAGGGGCTGATCGACGTGGTCGACCCGGCGCTGATCGTCGCCGATTACGCGCCCGGCGCGTGTCTGGCGGCCTACGGCACGCGGCCGGTGGTCAACATCGGTGACGGCTTCGTGCTGCCGCCGCCCGAGCTGGACCGTTTCCCGCCATTCCGCGATTCCCCGCCGCGCACCGACGAGGCGATGATCCTGGCGGCGGTGCAGGAGGTGCAGCGCCGCCGCGGCCGGCCGGTGCCGCCGACCGTGCCGTCAATCCTGGCCGGCAGCGGCGTGTTCGTCATCACCCTGCCGGAACTGGATTTCTACGGCCAGCATCGGCGGCAGCCGGCGATCGGCACGCTGACGCCCCTGCCGCCGCCGCTGGACGTGGAGCCGGAGGAGGATTACTTCGCCTACCTGTCGCTGTCCTACGCGCACACGGCCAAGGTTCTGGAAGGGCTGGCGCAGAGCGGCCGGACGGGGCGCATCTACCTGCGCGACGCGTCACCCGCCGCCTTCCGGACGTGGCGCGAGCGCGGGCTGGCGATCCACGACCGCCCGCAGCCCATGCGCGAGGCGGTCGGCCGGGCGCGGGTCGTCGTGCACCACGGCGGCGTCGGCACGGTCGAGACCGTTCTCGCCCTCGGGCGGCCGCAGCTCATCGTGCCGCGCCACCAGGAGCAGCGCGGCAACGCCAACGCGCTGGGCGGCATGCGCGTCGCCGTGTCCATGCGCTCGGCCGGGCAGTTCGAGCCGCCGCACGTGATGCAGGCGCTGGCCCACCTCGTGGAAAAGGAAAGTTTCCGCCACAACGCGGGGGTGGTCGCCCGGCGGCTGGCGGAACGCAGTTCGGACAGCGTGCTCGACGCCATCACGGCGCACTGCCTGTCGTTCTGCCATTGAGGGAAAGCCGTGCCGGAAACCCTGCCCTGCACGCAGGCCCGTTGAACCGTCGCGGGCGCCCTGCCACTTTGCCACCACCATCGGCCCGTTTCGCAACCCGGAGCACACCATGCTGAGCCGTTACCTCGAAGAGTCCATCGCCGTGCTGCGGCGGACGCAGGAGGCGCTGGACGCTACCATCGTCGAGACGGCGGTGGCGCGCATCGCCGACGCGCTGGGCGCCGGCAAGCCGCTTCTGGTGTGCGGCAACGGCGGGTCGGCATCGGACGCCCAGCACATCACCGGCGAACTGGTCGGCCGCTTCCTCAAGGAGCGGCGCGGGCTCAACGCCATCTGCCTGTCCTCGAATCCGGCCGTGCTGACCGCCTGGGCCAACGACTATTCCTATGAAACCGTGTTCTCCCGTCAGGTCGAGGCGTACGGGCAGCCCGGCGGCGTCCTTTTCGGCCTGTCCACCAGCGGCAACTCGCCGAACGTCGTGGAGGCGTTCACCGTGGCGCGCGCCATGGGCATGACCACCGTGGCGATGACCGGCGAGGGCGGCGGGCGGCTGCGCGCGCTCAGCGACCTGCTGATCGACGTGCCGTCGCGCCACACCCCGCTCATCCAGCAGGCGCACATCTGCCTCTACCATTACATCTGCGAACAGGTCGAAGCCCGCCTCGCCGGCTGAACCGGGAGACGGCGTTCCGGCGGGCGCGGAGGCTTCGCGCCTGGATGGAATCTTATCCGGGCGGTGCGCGCGTCGCTTCTGGACAGGAACAGGCGCCACGGATATAAGCGTCCCCAGCGTAATGTTCACCGTCGGAGATCCTCATGGCGAAGCTTTCGGTCACACCGCTCAGCCAGAACCACGTGAGCAATCTTGCGACGGGAGAAATCAATCCGTCACACTATTCAGTCGTTCTTCTGTCGTCCGACAAGGTGGTGATCAAGGAAACCGTCGACGGCACCGACAGTATTCATGCCTATTACGGCGCATTCACCGGCAGTTCATCGATTGCCGGCATCTCCGGAACAATCAATAAAATTGAGTATGATTATAGCAGCAATTTGCCGACCGCGACGCTGTCGGACGTGACGGCGGCGTGGCGCGACGTGTTTTCCGGGACGTACAAGGAAAGCAACCTCTACAGCGGCAATGATCTGCTGTACGGCTGGTACTACGGCGACTCGCTGGCCGGCTTCACCGGCAACGACACGTTGTACGGCGGCGCGCTCGAGGATGTTCTGTACGGCAACCAGGACCAGGATCTGCTGTACGGCGAGTCCGGCGCGGACACGCTGTTCGGCGGTCAGGCCGGCGATTCGCTGTTCGGCGGCGACAACGAGGACCTGATCTACGGCAACCTCGCCGACGACTTCATCAACGGCGACGTCAGCAACGACACGATCTTCGGCGGCCAGGGCGCCGACACCATCTATGGTGGCGACGGCAACGACCTGCTGGCCGGCAACCGCGACAACGACCTGCTGTTCGGCGGCTCCGGCGCGGACGTCTTCTCGTTCCGCCCCGGCACCGGCAACGACACGGTGAGCGATTTCAGCTTCGTGGCCGGCGACCGCATCGAACTCCTGGCCAGCGTCACCTACACCAAGACGTCGGCGCTGAACGGCGACGCCGTCATCCGCCTCAGTTCCGGCGAAGAACTGACGCTGAAGGGCCTTGCGGCAAGCCAGATCACCAACGACTGGATCCTCCTCGTCTGATCACGTCGCCTGACCCGCAAGGCGGATCAGATCCGCTCGACCAGCGTCGCCAGACCCAGCCCGCCGCCGATGCCCAGCGTGGCCAGCCCGCGCCGGGCGGCGGCATTCGGGGCCGTCATCCCGGCGAACAGGCGGGTGACCAGGATCGCCCCGGAGGCGCCGTAGGGGTGGCCGAGCGCCAGCGCGCCGCCGCCGACGCAGACCTTCTCCTCGGCAATGCCCAACGTATCGAGGCAGGCCAGCACCTGCGCGGCGAACGCCTCGTTGAACTCCACCAGATCGACGTCGTCCAGGCGCAGCCCCGGATTGCGGGCGAGCAGGCGGCGCACCGCCGGCACCGGTCCGGTGCCCAGCAGGCCGGGGTCAACGCCGGCCGCCGTGGAATCGACCACGAGCAGCCCTCCCGTCAGGCCCAGCCGGCGGAAGCGCCGCTCCGACACCACGGCGACCACCGCCGCCCCGTCGTTGACCGGACAGGCGTTGCCGGCCGTGACCGTGCCGCCCTCGACGAAGGCCGGTTTCAATCGGGCGAGCTTCTCCGCCGAGGTATCGGCGCGCGGGCATTCATCGCGCTCCGCCGTGCCGCCGCCGGGAAGATCCAGCGGCACGATCTCGCGCGCGAAGCGGCCGGCGGCCTGCGCCGCCACGGCCTTGCGGTGGCTGCCCAGCGCGTAGAGGTCCTGCCGCTCGCGGGTGATGTGGTAAGCCCGCGCCACGTTCTCCGCCGCGACGCCCATCTCCGGGTCGCCCACGGCGTCGGGAGCCATGCGGGCGCGGTCGTAGAAGCGCGGCGTGCGGAAGAGGCTGGCGGGCTTGGCGATCCGCCAGGGCGCGGTGCTGGTGCTCTCGACGCCGCCGGCCAGATAGACCTCCCCCGCCCCGGCCTCGATCAGGCGCGCGGCCTGGTTGATGGCCTCCAGGCCGGAGCCGCACTGGCGGTCCACCGTGACGCCCGGCACCTGCACCGGCAGCCCCGCCGCCAGCGCCGACAGCCGCGCCACGTTGCCGCCGGGCCCGACCGCGTTGCCGAGGATGACGTCATCCACCTCCCCCGGCTCCAGGCCCGCGTCGGCCAGCACGGCGCGGATCACCGGGGCGGCAAGGTCCTCCACGCTCAGGTCGCGCAGCAGGCCGCCGATGCGCCCCACGGGCGTGCGGCGGGCGGCGACGATGACGGCGCGCGGGCGGCTCATGTCAGTTCCTCCAGGGCGTCGTCGCCCGCCATCGCCCAGGCGCGCACCTGCGCGCGGGCGATCTTGCCGCTGCCGGTCAGCGGCACGTCGCGCGCGGCGAAGACGCGGCGCGGGCATTTGTAGCCTTCCAGCCGGGCGTGGCACCACGCGCGCAGGTCCTCCGGCGACGCCCGCTCCGCCCCGCGCCACCACAGCACGGCGGCGACGGCGTCTCCCCAATAGGCGTCGGGCAGGCCCAGCACCACCGCCTCGGCGACCAGCGGATGCTCGCGCAGCACCGCCTCCACCTCCGCCGGATAGACGTTCAGGCCGCCGGAGATCAGCATGTCGCCCTCCCGCCCGATCAGCCGCAGCCAGCCCTGCGCGTCGATCCAGCCGTGGTCGCCGACGGTGGCCCAGCCGCCGTCCCGGCGAAACCCCACGCCATCCGCCGGGCCGATGTAGCCGTCGCTGAGCATGGCGCTGCGCACCCACACCTGCCCGGCCGCGCCGCGCGGCGCCGGGCCGCCATCGGCCGTGCGGATGTCCAGCTCCACGCCGTGAAAGGCGCGGCCGACGCTGTCGAACGGCACACCCTCCCGCGACGGCGCGACGCTGACGAAGCTGAGTTCCGACGCGCCGTAGTATTCGAACACGCTTGCGTCCGGGAACGCCGACGCCAGCCGTTCGTGCACCGCCGGGGCGAGCTTGGCGCCCGAGGCGACGACCCGCCGCACGGCCGGCAGGCGCAGCCCCCGCCGTCCCGCCTCGTCCAGCAGGGCCACCAGCATGGTCGGCACGGCGACCAGCGTGGTCAGCGCGTGCGCCGCCATCACCTCCAGCGCCACGGCGGCATCGAAGCGCGGCAGCACGTGCACCGTGGCCCCTGCCGCCAGCCCCTCCACCGCCGCGAAAAGGCCCAGCCCGTGCACCAGCGGTCCCGGCACCAGGATGCCGTCGTCCGCGCCGATGGCGAACTCGGCCCGGCTGGCGTCGAGCGTGGCGACCCAGGAGGCTTGCGTGCGGATGAACGCCTTCGGCCGCCCGGTGGTGCCGGAGGTGAAGCCGATCAGGAACGGCGTGGCCGGATCGACCGCGACGAATGGCCGGTCGGCCGGCTGCGCGTCGCGCCACGCGCGGTAGGCGTCGGGCTCGTCGAACACCACGGCCGGGCGGACGAGGTCGAGCGCCGCGCGCCGCTGCCCCGCGCTCCACTTCGGGTCGAGCAGCGCCACCGTGCCGCCGCCCAGCACCGTGCCCAGGAAAATC
>DASWVP010000469.1:0-10780 GCA_036401175.1 Azospirillum sp.
AGCGCCCACGACCAGCCGCGCCAGCGCGCGGCGAAGCCGCCGACGGCGGCGACGGCGGCGAGGTAGGCGAACAGCCCGACGCCGTCCTTCGACTCGCCGCCGACCACCAGGGGCACGGCCAGCGCGCCGGCGATGCCCAGCGCCGCGACCGGCGGCCCGTGCAGCACGCCGAGCCCGACCGCCACCAGCGACACCAGCGCCAGACCGATGAAGGCCGACAGTTGGGCGATGAGCCCGTACAGCCCATAGGCGGCGTAGATCGCGGCGTAGGCGACGGCGACGCCGGCCCCGGCGACGCTGGGCGTCAGATGGTCGGGGCCGAGCGGGCCGACGCCGCGCGTGGGCGGGTGATGGCGCAGCCATTCCGCCCCGCCGACCAGCGCCGCCGCGAGCGCCAGCGCGGACAGGATGCGGACGGATGGGGTGACGAGGCCCGATTCGATGGACACCTGCACCAGGAACGCGCCGCCCAACGCCAGCGCCACGCCACCGATCCACACCAGCCAGCGCCCGGTCAGCCGGCTTTCCAGCGACGGCCGCGCCAGGACGGCGGGTTCCGGCGCCGGTTCGAAGGGTGGCGGCGCGGCGGACGCCGGTCCGTCCACGGGCGTTACGGCCGGGCTTGGCGGGGTTTCGGCCAAGGATTCGGCCAGCGGTTCGGCGGGCGACTCCGGCGCGGCCTGGACGGGCGGCGGCGCCCCGCCGCGCAGACTCTCGACCTCGGCGCTCAGGCGGGCGATCCGCCGCTCCAGCCCGTCGATGCGGTCCGCCTGCCGGCGCTGGCGCAGGAAGCTGACCAGACCGAGGAAGGGAAGCAGGCTGTAGGCGAGCCCCAGGATCAGGAGCAGTCCGAAATCCATAACCCCTCCGCGCGTTGCTCCACGACTATGCGAGGTGCAATCGGCAAGAGCAATGGGCGGCTGTGCCGGGGATTTTCGGACCTATGTGCCAGCGAAGCTGGCGGATGGGGGGAGATTCGAACTCCCGGTACCCTTGCGGGTACGCCGCATTTCGAGTGCGGTGCATTCAACCACTCTGCCACCCATCCGTGGCGCCGCAGTGCGGAGCGGCGCGGAACCTAACCGAAAGCCTCCGCCCCTGCAAGCGTTGGATTGCGCCCCCCGAACTTTTTGTCCGGAGGGCGATCCAGGGGCGGATTTCCGCCGTTTTCCGGCCCTATCCGATCTCGTACGCGCGCTCGCCGTGGGTGGTGAGGTCGAGGCCCTCGTACTCCACTTCCGCCGTGACGCGGCGCTCGATGCCCAGGTTGATCAGCTTGACGATGCCCCAGGTGAAGACGCCCGACCACAGGCCCGTCACGCCGACCGCCAGCGCCTGCACGCCGAGCTGGCTCAGCCACGTCATGCCCTCGGCCAGCCCGTTGCCGCCGAACTGGCGCAGCGCGAAGACGCTGAGCAGCAGCGAGCCCAGCATGCCGCCCACGCCGTGCACGGCGAAGACGTCCAGCGAATCGTCGATCAGCAGGCGGTGCTTGACCAGCATCACCGCATAGAAGCAGACGACGCCGCCCAGCGTGCCGATGACGATGGCGCCGCCGGGGCCGACATAGCCGGCGGCCGGCGTGATGGTGGCCAGCCCGGCGACGCAGCCGGTGACGAGGCCGACCGACGTCGGCTTGCCCAGCTTCAGCCACTCGATCGCCGTCCAGGTCAGGGCGCCGGCCGAGGCCGCGACGTGCGTGGCGATGATGGCGTTGGCGGCGCTGGCGTCGGCGGCCAGCGCCGAGCCGCCGTTGAAGCCGAACCAGCCCACCCACAGGATGCCGGCGCCCGCCATGGTCATGGCCGGGCTGTGCGGCGGGATCAGCTCGTGCGGGAAGCCGCGGCGCTTGCCCACCATGATGGCGGCCACCAGCGCCGAAACGCCGGCCGTGGTGTGCACGACGATGCCGCCGGCGAAGTCCAGCGCGCCCATCGCCGCCAGCCAGCCGCCGCCCCACAGCCAATGCGCCGCCGGGATGTAGACCAGCACCAGCCAGACCGCGCTGAACACGACGACGAAGGCGAAGGGCACGCGCTCGGGAAAGGCGCCGATGATCAGCGCCGGAGTGATGATGGCGAAGGTCATCTGGAACAGCGCGAAGACGTTCTCCGGCAGGCCGGTCGCCGTCGGCGTGTCGAGATTGGCGAAGAACGCCTTCGACAGCGTACCGATCCAGGGATTGCCGGCGTCGAAGGCCAGCGAATAGCCGAAGGTGACCCAGATCAGCGAGGCGATGCAGCAGATCGCGAAGCAGTTCATCAGCACCGACAGCACGTTGCGCGCCCGCACCAGCCCGCCGTAGAACAGCGCCAGCCCCGGCAGCGTCATGAACAGCACCAGCGCCGAGGCGACGAGGATCCACGCCGTGTTTGCGCTCGCCGCCGCCGGTGCCGGCGCGTCCGCCGCCCATGCCGGCGCCCAGGCCGACAGCCCCGACAGGAGGGCGCCGGCAAGGCCGGCCGGCGCCGCGATCTTCATCAGCCGAAGTTCCATTTCCATCATTTCCCCTGGCGTTTCCCTGGATGGCCGGGCCGTCCCCGCCCCGCGCCGTTGCTTCGCCCAAATCTTGTGCATGTGCCCACGACACAGCCGATTTACCGGCCCCACCATGGCGACCGCCGCGACCCGCCGTTCCGATGCGCGCGTGCCCCCGAGAGCCCGAAACCTGTGCATCGAAACCGTGATCCCCGGCCGCCGCGCGGCACATGGGCGCCCTTGCCTGCAACATTTCTGCCAAATTTTCGGGCGAACTGCGGACGAATGCGGCGCATTGCGGATTCGCTAGGCAAATCCGGGGCCTAGGGGGATTGGAGTGGAGACGCTTGCGGCTGCGCCTGCGCTTGCACGGCGGGAGGACGGAGTGATTATGATTTGGGCAATTACCCGGTGCGCGGATCCGTCCGGCGCATTTCAGGACGCCCCGGCCCAGGTTTTCCTTTCGGGGGAGATCCCTGTTGACTCTCGCCGCGCGGTGGGTGTAAATCGCCGCTCTCACGAAACGGGCGCGCACCTCAAAACGGTGGGCAGGCGGCCCGCCGTTTGTTTTGGAATAGGTAGACGACGATGTTTGCAGTGATCCGCACCGGCGGCAAGCAGTACAAGGTCGCCAATGGCGACGTGATCAAGGTCGAGAAGCTCGAGGGCGAGGCTGGCGCTTCCATCACGCTTCAGGACGTGCTGATGGTCAGCGACGGCGGCAGCACCACGATCGGCACGCCGACGGTTGCGGGCGCGACGGTCGTCGCCGATGTGGTGGCCCAGGACCGCGGCCCGAAGATCATCGTCTTCAAGAAGAAGCGGCGCCAGAACTACCGCCGCAAGAATGGCCACCGTCAGGACCTGACGGTGCTGCGCATCACCGGGATCAACGGCGCGGCCTGAGCCGGCGCCGACCAGTTCTAAGGAGTAGCGATCCATGGCACATAAGAAGGCAGGCGGCTCATCGCGCAACGGTCGCGATTCCGCCGGTCGCCGTCTCGGCGTGAAGCTGTTCGGCGGTCAGGTCGCCGTTGCCGGCAACATCATCGTCCGTCAGCGCGGCACCAAGTATCATCCGGGTGCCAACGTCGGCATCGGCCGGGACCACACCCTGTTCGCCCTGACGGACGGCCGGGTGGAGTTCAAGCGCAGCTCGGGCGGCCGCACCTACGTGCTGGTCGCCGCCGAGCAGGCTCCGGCGGTCGCGGCCGAGTAATCTCGTCCGTTCGATCCGATAGGTTTTGCGTGATCGGGGGACCGGGCGACCGGCCCCCGATTTTCGTTGTTGGTGGTTCATGAAGTTCCTCGACCAGGCCAAGGTGTTCCTGAAGAGCGGCGACGGCGGTCCCGGCGCCACCGCCTTCCGGCGCGAAAAATTCATCGAGTTCGGCGGGCCCGACGGCGGCGACGGCGGACGCGGCGGCGACGTGGTCATCGAGGCGGTGAACGGCCTCAACACGCTCATCGACTATCGCTACAAGCAGCACTTCAAGGCGCAGCGCGGCCACCACGGCATGGGCAGCAACCGCAACGGCCCGCGCGGCGAGGACATGCTGCTGCGCGTCCCCGTCGGCACGCAGGTGCTGGACGAGGACCAGGAGACGGTGCTGGCCGACCTGACCGAGGTCGGGCAGCGCGTCGTGCTGCTGAAGGGCGGCGACGGCGGCTTCGGCAACGCGCATTACAAGACCCCCACCAACCGCGCGCCGCGCAAGTTCCACCCCGGCTGGCCGGGCGAGGAGCGCTGGGTGTGGCTGCGCCTGAAGCTGATCGCCGACGCCGGCCTCGTCGGCCTGCCCAACGCCGGCAAGTCGACCTTCCTGGCCGTCACCACCGCCGCCAAGCCGAAGATCGCCGATTATCCCTTCACCACGCTGACCCCCAACCTGGGCGTCGTGCGCGTCGGCGACGAGGAATTCGTGATGGCCGACGTGCCCGGCCTGATCGAGGGCGCGCACGAGGGTCACGGCCTGGGCGACCGCTTCCTGGGCCATCTGGAGCGCACGCGCATCCTGCTGCACCTGATCGACGGCACCGCCGAGGACGTGGTGCACGCCTATGAGGTGATCCGCAACGAGCTATCCTCCTACGGCGGCGGCGTGCTGGCCGACAAGCCGGAGATCATCGGGCTGAACAAGTCCGACGCCATCCTGGAAGAGGAGGTCGCCGAGAAGAAGGCGGCCCTGGAGGAGGCGTCGGGGGCCGAGGTGATGGTGCTGTCCGGCGCCACGCGCGACGGCGTGCAGGCCGTGCTCTACCGCCTGCTCCAGGCCATCCGCGAGGCCAAGGAGGCGGAGCCGGGCATCCTGCAGGCGGCAGCCACCAAGACCCTGGCCCCGCTGCAGCCGGCCTACAAGACCGGCCGCGACGAGGACGGCGACGACGAATGGGACGACGAGGACGGCGACTCGGATGACGATGATGACGACGGCGACAGCCACTGAGGCGCCGGCCGTACCCACCCTGCGCGACGCCCGCCGTCTGGTCGTCAAGATCGGCTCGGCCCTGCTGGTCGACGGCAAGACCGGCAAGATCCGCCGCACCTGGCTGGACGCGCTGGCCGACGACGTCGCCGCCTGCCGCGCCCGCGGAACCGAGGTGGTCATCGTCACCTCCGGCGCCGTCGCCGCCGGGCGCGAGCACCTGGGCCTGATCGGCCGCACGCTGCGTCTGGAGGAAAAGCAGGCCGCCGCCGCCACCGGCCAGATCCGCCTCGCCCACGCCTATCAGGAAACGCTGGCCCGCCACGACATCACCGTGGCGCAGGTGCTGCTGACCCTGGAGGACACCGAGGAGCGGCGCCGCCACCTGAACGGCCGCGCCACCATCCACACGCTGCTGAAGCTGGGCGCCGTGCCGGTGATCAACGAGAACGACACGGTCGCCACCTCCGAGATCCGCTTCGGCGACAACGACCGGCTGGGCGCGCGCGTGGCGCAGATGATCAGCGCCGACACGCTGGTCCTGCTGTCCGACATCGACGGGCTGTACACGGCCGACCCGCGCAAGGACCCGAACGCCACGCACATCCCCATCGTGCGCGAGCTGACCCGCGAGATCGAGGACATGGCCGGGGAGCCGCCGCCGGGCTACAGCTCGGGCGGGATGGTCACCAAGATCGCCGCGGCGCGCGTCGCCATGGGCGGCGGCTGCCGCATGGTGATCGCCAAGGGGGCCCGCATGCACCCGCTGGCCGCGCTGGAAACGCCGGAAAGCGCGGGCGGCGCGCCCTGCACGTGGTTCCTGCCCTCGGCCGAGCCCTCCAGCGCCCGCAAGGCGTGGATCGCCGGGCACCTGAACCCGGCCGGCGCCTTCGTGGTGGACGACGGGGCCGCCCGCGCGCTGGGCCAGGGCGCCAGCCTGCTGCCGGCCGGCGTGACGGCGGTGGAGGGCGGCTTCGACCGCGGCGACCTCGTGCTGGTCAAGGACGCGCAGGGGCGCGAGATCGCCCGCGGCATGTCCGCCTATTCCGCCGACGACGCGCGGCTGATCCTGCGGCGCAAAAGCAACGAGATCGAAACCATCCTCGGCTACCGTGGTCGCGACGAGATGATCCATCGCGACGATCTGGTGGTGCGATGACCCTGCACACCCTGCCCCGGCGCCGCCCCCCGATCCGGGCGGTGCTGTGGGACATCGACGGCACGTTGATGGACAGCGAGCCCTGGCACCAGCGCGCCACCATAGCCGTGTGCCGCGCGCACGGCTATGACCTGAGCGACGCCGACTACACGGCCTCGCTGGGCATCGCCTTTCCCGAATTCTACGCGCGCCTGCACGCCGCGCGGCCGATGCCGCTGAGCTTCCGGGCCTGGGTGGACGCCATCACCGACCGCTACATCGAACGGCTGGATCAGGTGAGCCCGCGCGACGGCGCCTTCGCCCTGGTCGAGGCGTTCGCCGCCAAGGGCCTGCTGCAGGCGTGCGTGTCGAACAGCGGCCGGCGCGTGGTGGAGGCCAACCTGCGCGCCATGGCCCTGCCCCACTTCGCCTTCGCCGTCAGCCGCGACGACGTCACCAACGGCAAGCCCGCCCCCGACCCCTACCTGCTGGCCGCCGAACGCCTGGGCGTCTCGCCGCTGGCCTGCGCCGTGATCGAGGACAGCCCGACCGGCGCCCGCGCCGCCATGGCCGCCGGCATGCTGACCGTCGCATGGCCGCAGCACACGCATCTGGTCTTCGAGGCCGCCGACCACGTCGTCACCCACCCTGGCGAGATCGACTGGGACACGCTGTGCGCCATCGCGGCGGATGAAGGCGAACGGTTGGCGGCGGATTGAGAGTGATGCGAGAGGCGCCGCCTCTCGCGCTCTCCGCCAAGGGCCGGGGCCCTTGGATCCCGGATTGGAATGCCGTACGATTTCGGTTCCTGAATCGTCATTCCCGCGAAGGCGGGATTCCAGCCGGCTCAAGCACTTGAATGGCGAAGCGAGGGGACGCAGTCGGCATGCGAACGCTGCAGATCCACGTCGGCGAAGGCTTCGATGCCATGGCGGCGCGCGCGCTCGATGCCTGCCGCCGTGCGGAGCAGGGCGAGAGCGTCGGTGAGAATCACCTGACCTTCGACAGTTGGCAGACGCTGGTGAAGGTGCTCACGCCCAAGCGGATGGAACTGCTGCACCACCTGCGCCGCCACCCTTCAGCCAGCATCGCCGCCCTGGCCCGTGACGTGGGCCGCGATTACAAGCGGGTGCACGAGGATGTGGAATACCTGACGGAACTCGGGCTGGTCGAACGCGGCGCGGATGGCGGCGTGCGGGTGGAGGTCGACGAAATCCGCGCCTCCATCGCGCTGTAGCCGCCGTTCCTCACGCCCCCTTCCAGAAGAAGTACGCGGTCATCGCCAGCCCCACGACGATGACGAACTTGCGCAGCACCGGCGCGGGGATGCGGCGGGCGATGGAGGCGCCGGCGTAGCCGCCGGCGATGCAGGCGCCGGTCATGATGATCGCTTCCGTCCAGTACACCGCCCCGCCGGCCACGAAGGCGACCACCGCCACCGCGTTCAGGCAGCCGGACAGCAGGACCTTGACGCCGTTCATGGCGTGCAGGTTGGTCAGCCCGAACACGCCCAACGTCGCCAGCATCAGGATGCCGATGCCGCCGCCGAAATAGCCGCCATAAATGGCGATCAGGAACTGCACGCCCAGCAGCGTCGGCAGGCCCATGCTGAACCGCTTGCGCACCCAGGCGGAAATCGGCGGGCCGAAGGCGAACAGGATGGTGGCGAACAGCAGCAGCCACGGCACCAGCGCCGCGAACACCGGCTGCGGCGTCCACAGCAGCAGCAACGCGCCGATCAGGCCGCCCACAAGGCTGATCCCCACCACGGCCGGCAGGTTGAAGTCGCCCAGCGTGCGCAGCTCCTGCCGGTAGCCGTAGGCGCTGGCCAGCGCGCCGGGGGCCACCGCCACGGTGCTGGTGGCGTTGGCGTTCACCGGCGGCACGCCGGCCATCAGCAGGGCCGGAAAGGTCAGGAAGCTGCCGCCGCCGGCCACGGCGTTCAGCGCGCCGGCCAGGAAGGCGGAGACAACCAGCAGAAGCACGGTCAGCATGGAGCGGTTCGCGGGGTCCGGGAGGGGATCGAGCGCGGACTATGCCGTGCCCGCCCCCCGGACGGTACTGCTTTTTCCGCACACCGCGCCTGCGGCGCCTACTCCTGCGGCGGCAAGGTGCGCAGGTGGGCGACCAGCGCGTCCAGGTCGTCGGCGGCGATGTTGCGGTACCAGTGGAAGGCCATGGGCGGCGCCAGCCGTGTTCCGTCGGCGCGGATGCCCTGGGTGATGGCGCGCTTGATCTGCGCGTCCGTCCACTGGCCCAGGCCGGCCTTGCCGCTGGACGTGATGTTGCGCGCCACCGACACGCCCCACGGGCCGGGGAACGGCTGGCCGCCGGCGCCCGGCCGCGACGTCTCCAGCCGGCCGTCGGGCAGGCGCGGCGTGTGGCAGTCCTGGCAATGGCCGAGCGGTCCGGCCAGATAGGCGCCGTAGGCCACCCGGTCCGCGCGCGGCACGTCGGGCACCGAACCGACCAGCGGACCCCACGACGCCGGCAGCGGCATGCGGTACACCGACTTCGGCACGGCGTTCTTCACCGGCGGCACGCTGCGCAGGTAGGCGACCAGCGCCTTGACGTCGCTGTCGGCCATGTCGCGGTAGAATTGCACGGGCATCGGCGGGCCGATCAGCGAGCCGTCCGGCCGCTTGCCCTCGCGGATCGCCGCGATGATCTGCGCGTCGGTCCAGCGGCCGATGCCCGTCTCCGGGTCCGGCGTGATGTTCGGGGCGTAGGCGGTGAAGGCCGCGTCCTCGAACGGCGTGCCGCCGGCCAGTTCCTTGCCGGGGACCGGGCCTTCCATCGTCTGCGGCGTGTGGCAGTTGCCGCAGGCGACGATGCCGTTCATCAGGTAACGGCCGCGCTCCAGCGGCGTTTCGGCGTTGGCGGCGGGCACGGCCGACAGCAGCGACGCCGCGAGCGCGGCGCCGGCAATCCAGTTCGTCATCTCTCAACTCTCCCTGAACCTGTGCGGGCTTTTCGCCTCTGCGACAAAAACGCTAGCGAGGTACCTTGGCCGGCGCCAGAGGAAAGTCGAGCAAAACAGTAAGCCTTTCGGCCAGGGCTTGGCCCTTCGCGCGGTGCGGGCAAGCCGTCGGGCGGGAAGGATGGGATGAAGCCGCTCGACCGGCATGCCCTGAAGCGCCAAGGAAATTTTGCCACAGACGAACACAGATAAACACAGATGAACGCCGACCTGCAGGCAATCGCATTGCTCGACAATCCATATACTTTATCTGTGTTCATCTGCGTTCATCTGTGGCCGATCACTTTTTCCTCCCCAATCCCCCACCTCCGAGAAAAGAGCGACTGAAATCGCGTATCGATTCAGGCCACCACCCAAAGCCCTCCCCGCGGCGCTTTCCCCGCCCCCGGCGATCGGGTACAGTTTCGGCCCTTTTCCGACGTTGAGGATGTGTCCCGTGTCTGCGCTTCACGATGTTGCCGATCCCCTGCTGGACCAGATGCTCGCGCTTGGTCGCGCGGCGCGTGCGGCGGCCGCGGAACTGGCGACCGTGCCAAGCCCGCGCAAGGACGAGGCGTTGCGCGCGGCAGCATCTGCGCTGCGCGCCCGCAAGGCCGAGATCCAGGCCGCCAACGACAAGGACGTGGCCGCCGCCACGGCGCGTGGACTCGCCGGCCCGATGGTCGAGCGTCTGACGCTGGACGACAAGCGGATCGAGGCGATGGCCAAGGGGCTGGAGGACATCGCCGCCTTCCCCGACCCCATCGGCACCGTCCTGGCCGAATGGACGCGGCCCAACGGGTTGAAGATCCAGCGCGTGCGCGTGCCGCTGGGCGTCATCGGCATCATCTATGAAAGCCGGCCGAACGTGACGGCGGACGCCGGCGGGCTGTGTCTGAAGTCCGGCAACGCCGCCATCCTGCGCGGCGGGTCGGAGAGCTTCCACTCCGCCCGCGCCATCGCCGCGTGCCTGACCGAAGGGCTACGCGCCGCCGGCCTGCCGGAAGCCGCCATCCAGCTCGTCCCCACCACCGACCGCGCGGCGGTGGGGCACCTGCTGACCATGCGCGACTTTGTCGACGTGATCGTGCCGCGCGGCGGCAAGTCGCTGATCCAGCGCATCGCCGAGGAAAGCCGCATCCCGGTGATCAAGCACCTGGACGGCAACTGCCACGTCTACGTGGCCGCCGGGGCGGAGCTGGAGAAGGCGCGCAAGGTGGTGCTGAACGCCAAGATGCGCCGCACCTCCATCTGCGGCGCGGCGGAAACGCTGCTGGTCGACCGCGCGGTGGCGGACACGCACCTGCCGGTGCTGGTGAAGGACCTGCTGGACGCCGGCTGCGAGGTGCGCGGCGACGCGGCGGCGCTGGCCGTGGACGCGCGCGTCAAGCCGGTGGAGCCGGCCGACTGGGACACCGAGTACCTGGACGCCATCATCGCCTGCGGCGTGGTGGACGGGGTGGACGCGGCGATCGACCACATCAACCGCCACGGCTCCCACCACACCGACTCCATCATCACGGAGGACACGGCGGCGGCGGAGCGGTTCCTCAACCGGGTGGACAGCGGCATCGTGCTGCACAACGCCAGCACGCAGTTCGCCGACGGCGGCGAGTTCGGCATGGGCGCGGAGATCGGCATCTCCACCGACAAGTTCCACGCCCGCGGGCCCGTGGGGGCGGAGCAGCTGACCAGCTACAAGTACGTCGTGCGGGGCGATGGGCAGACGCGGGCGTAGCAAGGCGCCCGCGCCGGGCCCCCACCCCAGCCCTCCCCCAC
>DASWVP010000470.1:0-7007 GCA_036401175.1 Azospirillum sp.
CGACCACCGCGGCGACCGACAGCAGCAGCCCCACGCCGATGGCGCCGCCGTCGCGCTCGATCAGCCCCAGCGAGATCAGCACCAGCGCGAATCCGGGCAGCCAGCCCATCAGCGGCACCGGCACGATGCAGATCATCGACAGGATGAAGATCAGCAGGCCGAACCAGCGTTCCCCGTCGATGGCCGCCAGCCGCGGCAGGCGCGGCTTTAGCAGCGATTCGATGCGCGTCAGGCGCGGCATCATGGCGTCCAGCATGCGCGCCGCCGTGCCGCGCTCCACCGAGCGCCGCAGCAGCCAGTCCGGCAGCACGGCGCCGCGCCGCCCGAAGGTGAGCTGGAGCGAGTAGAGCACGATCGGCAGGTCGCAGATCACCGACACGCCCAGCGGCACCGGCGCGATCGTCGGCAGCGCCAGCGCCAGCAGGACGGTACCGAGCGAGCGGTCGCCCAGCGCCGCGATCAGGTCGCCCAGCGTCACCCGCGGGCCGGGCAGGTCGGCGCGGAAGCGCGCCAGCACGTCGGAGGTGCGGACTTCCTCCTCCCCCTCGGCGTCGAAGGCCGGCATGCGGTCGCGCGGGAAGTCGCTCATGCGGCGATGCCCGCTTCGGCCGCCGCGGCCTCGTACGCCTCCACCGCCTCCAGCCAGCTCTCCTCGGCGGCGGACAGCTTCTTGTCGACGGCGCCCAGGTCGATCTGCAGCTTGGTCAGCTTGTCGGCCGGGCCGGTGTAAAGCGCCGGGTCGGCCAGCTTCGCCTCGATCCGCGCCTTCTCGGCGCTCAGCTTGCCCATCAGCGCCTCGGCGTCGGTGGCCTTCTTCTTCAGAGGCGCCAGCGCGGCGCGGGCCTCGGCCGAGGCGCGGCGCTGGTCCTTGCGGCTGGGTCCGGTGTCGCCGCGCGCGTCCGACCGCTCGGCGCGCGCGCGCTCCAGCAGCAGGCGCTTGTAGTCGTCCAGATCGCCGTCAAAAGCCTGACAGGTGCCGTCGTGCACCAGCCACAGCCGGTCGGCGGTCAGCTCGATCAGGTGCGGGTCGTGGCTGATCAGGATGACCGCGCCCTCATAGCCGTTGATCGCCTGGATCAGCGCCTCGCGGCTGTCGACGTCCAGGTGGTTGGTCGGCTCGTCGAGCATCAGGATGTGCGGCGCGTCGCGGCTCATCAGCGCGAACAGCAGCCGCGCCTTCTCGCCGCCCGACAGGTCGGAGATCCGGGTGTCCGCCTTCTGCTGGGGGAAGCCGAAGCGGCCGAGGTGAGCGCGCACCTTCTCCTCCAGCAGATGCGGCATCAGGCGGTGCGCCTGCTGCACGGCGGTGAGCTGGAGGTCCAGTTCCTCCTGCTGGTGCTGGGCGAAATAGCCGACCTTCAGCTTGCCGGGCCGCCGCACCTCGCCGCCCATGGCCGCCAGCCGGCCGGCCAGCAGCTTGACCAGCGTCGACTTGCCGTTGCCGTTGGCGCCCAGCAGGGCGATGCGGTCGTCCATGTCGATGCGCAGGTCCAGGCGCTTGAGAATCGGTTTGTCGCCGTAGCCGACCGTCACGTCCTCCAGCGCCAGCAGCGGCGGCGCCAGCCGGTCGGGGGAGGGGAAGTCGAAGCGGACCGCGCTGTCCTCGGCGATCGGGGCGATCACCTCCATGCGCTCCAGCGCCTTGATCCGGCTCTGCGCCTGCCGGGCCTTGCTGGCCTTGAAGCGGAACCGGTCGATGTAGGACATGATGTGCTTGCGCGCCGCGTCCTGCTTGGCGGCGCTGGCGTTCAGCCGGTCGATGTTGGCTTGGCGGGTGCGGACGAAGGTGTCGTAGTTGCCGGTGTAGCTGACCAGCTTGCACTGGTCGACGTGGATGGTCGTCGTCGGGACGGAGTTCAGCAGGTCGCGGTCGTGGCTGACCAGCAGCACGGTGTGCGGGTAGTTCTTGAGGTAGTTCTCCAGCCACAGCGTGGCTTCGAGGTCGAGGTGGTTGGTCGGCTCGTCGAGCAGCAGCAGGTCGGGCCGCGCGAACAGCACGCCGGCCAGCGCCACGCGCATCCGCCAGCCGCCGGAAAAGGCCGAGCAGGGGCGCAGCTGCGCCTCCGCGTCGAAGCCCAGCCCGGCGAGCACCTGCGCGGCGCGCGCCGGGGCCGAATGCGCCTCGATGTCGGCCAGCCGCGTGTGGATCTCGGCGATGCGGTGCGGGTCGTCGGCCGTCTCGGCCTCGGCCAGCAGGGAGGTCCGTTCGGTGTCGGCGGCCAGCACGGCGTCGATCAGGCTGGTCGGGCCTTCCGGCGCCTCCTGCGCCACCATGCCGATCCGGGTCCCGGCGGGCACGGTGATGGCGCCGGCGTCGGCGTGGAGCCAGCCGGCGATGAGCTTGAGCAGCGTGCTCTTGCCGGTTCCGTTGCGGCCGACCAGCGCGACGCGGTGCCCCCTGGGCACCACGGCGGCGGCCTGATCGAAAAGGACGCGGCCGCCGAAGCGGAACGTCAGGTCATTGATGTGCAGCATGTCGGTGCCCCATGTAGCACGGAGCGGGCCGGTTTTACAGTGATCCGCGCGTGACGGCGCGCACGGCGCCCATGCCGGCCCCATGCCGGCGGCGGCCCGCGATGCCCGAAGATCCGGTTGCCGCGCCGCCGCCACGCCAGTATAACCCCGCGCAAACAACGCCCCCGGCCTTTTCCGGGGGCGCTTCCATAAGGAGCACCGCCATGGCCGTCGAACGCACCCTGTCGATCATCAAGCCCGACGCGACCCGCCGCAACCTGACCGGCAAGATCAACGCCCGCTTCGAGGACGGCGGCCTGCGCATCGTCGCGCAGAAGCGCATGCACCTGTCGAAGGAAGTCGCCGAGCAGTTCTACGGCGTGCACCGCGAGCGTCCGTTCTTCAACGACCTCGTCAGCTTCATGATCTCGGGCCCGGTCGTGGTGCAGGTGCTGGAGGGCGAGAACGCCATCGCCCGCAACCGCGAGATCATGGGCGCCACCAACCCGGCCAACGCCGCCGAGGGCACCATCCGCAAGGATTTCGCCGAGTCGATCGAGGCGAATTCGGTGCACGGCTCCGACGCCCCGGAAACCGCCGCCCAGGAAATCCGCTTCTTCTTCAGCGACCTGGAGATCGTCGGCTGATCCTTTGGATCACCGGCCGGATCACCGTCCGTCACGGGAAAGGCCGCCCCTCGGGGCGGCCTTTTCTCGTTCCGGGGCTGATGTTCCGTGACACCGGTGTCGTGGACACGGCCGCTGGTGTAGGCTATGCGAGGGAACCGTGCCCCCATTGGGGCCGCGCTTGAGGAGCATGTGGGATGGACTTCCAGGACAAGCAGCCGATCATCTCGCTCTTGGAGCCGCTCGCCCCGACGATCGTGGAGGGCCGCAACGACCTCGCCGACGAGGCCGTGGTCGAGCTTCTGGTGCGCGGATACGTCGACAAATGCCTGGACGCGTTCCAGCAGGCGATGAGCGACGCGGTGACCCAGGACGAGGCGGTGGATTCGATCTACCGGCTGGCCAGCGCCCTGAACGCCGTGTTCCTGGGCCAGACCGGCTTCGACACCATCGTCGTGCACGATTGGAACGCGCCCGACCAGCTCGGCACCTTCCTGCGCGACACGCTGGATTTCGACTTCCCGCCGGAGGAGTGCGTGCGCGCCACGCTCGTCCACATGGCGACGCACGTCATGTACGCGCTCCAGGGCGCGCAGCCGGATTGGAAGGATCAGGTCGATTCGCTGGTGGTCGAGGTGCGCGACCTTCTGCTCGGACGGCTCCCCGCCGGCGAGGAGCCGCCCGCCGTTTGATCGGGTGGCGCGTAATCGATTGGCGCGTGAGCGGGTGGCGCGTTACAGCAGGAACAGCGCCATCAGCACCAGCAGCACGACGACCGCGCCGGTGGCGTATTTGGTGAACTGGGTGAACGCGTCCCAGCCGGCGGCGTGCTCGCGCACCAGCTCGTCGCTGACGGCCTGTTCGTGGTGACCAACCGAAGCCATGGAGCCCCTCCTTCGTTATTGGCGGTTGTCGCCGGAAGGAATTAGGGAGCGCCGCGCGAGTCGGCAAGTGGGGGTATCGGATTGTCGGTTGGGTTCACCAGCGCCGCGCCGGCTTCCGGGACATGCCCCTCCACCACCACGCGCTCGCCGTCGACGCGGGCGCGGCCCTCGGCGATCAGGCGGACGGCCAGGGGGTAGATGCGGTGCTCCTGCGCCAGCACGCGCTCGGCCAGGTCATGCGGCTCGTCGGTGCCGAGCACCGGCACGGCCGCCTGCACGATGATCGGGCCGTCGTCCATGGCCGGGCGCACGAAATGCACCGTGCAGCCGTGCACGCGCACGCCCGCCGCGATGGCGCGCTCGTGCGTGTCCAGCCCCTTGAAGGAGGGCAGCAGCGACGGGTGGATGTTGATCAGCCGGTCCTGCCAACGCTCGACGAACCACGGCGACAGGATGCGCATGAAGCCGGCGAGGCATACCAGCTCCACGCCCGCGTCGCGCAGGGCGGCGTCCATCGCCGCCTCGAACGCCGGCTTGTCGCCGGGGTAGTCGCGGTGGCTGACGACCGCCGTGGCGATGCCGGATTTGCGTGCGCGTTCAAGGCCGTACGCGTCGTCCTTATTAGAAAGGACGAGCGCGATCCCGGCCGGGAAGCCCGGCTGGGCGCAGGCGTCGATCAGGGCCTGGAGGTTGCTCCCCCGGCCCGAGATCAGGACGCCCAGCTTCAGTACCGGGGGCTTCAGACCGGCCATTCCGTGTCCATCCCGTTGACGGTGACCCGCTCGCCGTCGCCCACCGGGTGCACGATGCCGACGGTGTAGACCGTTTCGCCGTGCGCCTTCAGCATCAGGGCGGCCTCGTGCGCGCGCTCGGGCGGGCAGACGATGACCATGCCCAGGCCGCAGTTGAAGGTGCGCGCCATGTCCGCCGGGGTCAGCCCGCCGGTCTTCGCCAGCCAGCCGAACACCGGCAGCAGCGGCCACGCCTTGGCCTCCAGCGTCACGCCCAGGCCGGCGGGCAGCACGCGCGGGATGTTCTCGATCAGGCCGCCGCCGGTGATGTGCGCCATCGCCTTGACGGTGCCGGCGCGCACGGCGGCCAGCGTGCTCTTCACATAGATGCGGGTCGGCGTCAGCAGCGCCTCGCCCAGCGTCGATTCCGGCGCCCACGGGCAGGGAGCGGCGTAGCCGAGCCCGGACTTCTCCACCAGACGGCGCACCAGCGAAAAGCCGTTGGAGTGCACGCCCGACGAGGCGAGGCCGAGCACCACGTCGCCCGCCCGCACGGTGGTGCCGGTCAGCGCGTTCTCGCGCTCCACCGCGCCCACCGAGAATCCGGCGAGGTCGTAGTCGTCCTTGGCGTACATGCCCGGCATCTCGGCGGTCTCGCCGCCGACCAGCGCGCAGCCGGCCTGACGGCAGCCTTCGGCGATGCCCGACACGATGGCGCGCCCCGCCTCCACCTCCAGCTTGCCGGTGGCGAAGTAGTCGAGGAACAGGAGCGGTTCCGCCCCCTGGACCACGAGGTCGTTGACGCACATGGCGACGAGGTCGATGCCGACGGTGTCGTGCTTGCCGGATTCGATCGCCACCTTGAGCTTGGTGCCGACGCCATCGGTCGTTGCGACGAGCAGCGGATCGCGGTAGCCGGCGGCCTTCAGATCGAAGAGCGCGCCGAAACCGCCGAGTCCGGCGTCGGACCCCGGCCGTGCGGTGGAGCGGGCGAGCGGCTTGATGGCTTCGACGAGCGCATTGCCGGCATCGATGTCCACGCCCGCTTCTTTGTAGGCGTCGGACGTGTTTTTCGACTGGGTGCTGATGGTATCCTCGCTTGGGCTGGGCTATATACCGGGCCAACGGAACGGGCCGAACATACTCGAATCGGAAGGCATTGCAATGCTCCACCGCCGTCGCTGGTCCCTTTGCGCGGGCCTCGCCGCCGTCCTCCTCCTCCTGGTGGGTCTGACCGGCCCGGCGGGCGCGCAGATCGTCGCGACTCCGGCGCCCTCGGCCAACGACGCCTTCGCCGTGTCCGGCATCCAGGTGGACATCAGCGCCGCCAACGCCAACGCCGCGCGCGATCAGGCCATCGTCCAGGCGCAGCGCAAGGCGTGGGACACGCTGTACCAGCGCATGGTGCCGGGCGGCGGTTCGGCGCCGCGGCTGTCCGACTTCGACCTCTCCCGCCTCGTCCAGGGGTTCGAGATCGACGACGAGAAAGTCTCGGCCACGCGCTACATCGGCACCTACACCGTGCGCTTCCGCCCGCAGCCGGTGCGCGAGCAGCTGGCCGGCGCCGGGGCCGGCAGCATCGTGGAGCCGCCGACCCGGCCGCTGGTCGTGCTGCCGATCACCGTGACCGAGGGGCGCACCATCCTGTGGGAGGACAGCACCCCCTGGCGCGACGCCTGGGAGGCGCGCGAGCCCGGCAGCTCGCTGGTGCCGCTGGTGGTGCCCGACGGCGAGCTGGAGGACATCCAGGCCATCACCACCGCCGACGCGCTGGCCGGCACGCCGGACGCGCTGGCCCGCATCGCCCAGCGCCACCGCGCCGGCGGCGTGGTCGTCGCCCGCACCGAACTGCCGCCGGGCGGCCCGAATCCGAAGGCGCCGCTGACGGTGGAGGTGATCCGCCTGGGCCTGGACGGCACGCGCGAGCAGCAGAGCGTCACCGTCCGCCCCGATCCCGACGACCGCGCGGCGGACCTGCTGCGGCGCGCCGTCAGCTTCACCGGCGCCACGCTGGACGAGATGTGGAAGCGCGAGAACACCGTCTCCTCCGGGCCTGAGCAGACCTTCACCGTGGCGGTGCCGCTCAGCCGCATCGAGGATTGGGTGGAGGCGCGGCGGCGGCTGTCCGGCGTCACCGGCATCACGCGCGCCGACATCGTGTCGCTGTCGCGCGGCGAGGCCATCGTCACCCTGACCGCGCGCGGCGACGCGCAGCGTCTGCAGCAGGCGCTGGCCCGCCGCGATCTGGCGCTCAGCGCTGCGCCACCGCCGCCGGTGCTGCCCGGCCAGACGGTGCTGCCGGCGCGCCCGGC
>DASWVP010000471.1:0-1695 GCA_036401175.1 Azospirillum sp.
GTCGTCGGCCCGCGCCGCGAGGACGGCCTGTGCGGCTTTTTCGCCGGCGTCGATGCCCGCGGCCCGGGCCGCGCCCTCGGGCAGGGCCGCCACCGTGGCCTTGTAGGCGTTCGTGATCGCGGGCTCCTGCGCGGGCAGGGCCTTCACCAGCACGGCGCGGTTGGCGGCCGCGACGGCGGCATCGATGGCCACGCTGCGCGCGGCGGCGTCCGGCTGGCGCGCGGAGGCATCCCCGACAGCGTCGTGCACGGCGGTCTGCACGATCGCCATCAGGCGCACGGCGGGCGGGGTGCCCATCTTCGCTTCGGCGATGAAATCGCCGGCGCGCGTGTTCCAGTCGGTCACGGCGTCGGCGCGGGCAGCGCCGGCGGCCATGACCGTGGCGGCGAGCAGCAGGGAGGAGATCGGTTTCATGATGTGTCCTTGAAGAGGTTGGGCTCGCGCGCTCAGCGGGCGTCGAGCTCGTGGAGGAAATGTTCGATGGCGCCGTTGACGGCGCTGGGGTCGGCCAGCGGGCCCATGTGGCCCAGGCCGCGGAAGGTGCGTGCGGTGACGCGGGGCAGCGCGGAGACCAGGATTCGCGCCACGCCCAGCGCCGAGGCGGGACTGCTCGAGCCGGACATGTACAGCACCGGGATGCGCAGCGCGGCGAAGTCGGCGGCCGTGGCATCGTCGGTGAACAGCGCGTGGGCCCAGTGCCCCACGTCCGCCATGCTGCGCGCGATCGGTGCGCGCCGCGCGGCCGGCACGCGGTTCCAGCTGCCCGCGCCCGTCCAGTAGTCGATGAAGCCACGCGCCGCCGCGTCGAGGTCGCCGCGTTCGACGGCCTGCGCCGCCGCCGCGGCGGCGAGCCGGATGCCGTCCGCGTCGTTCGGCGCGGCGGACTCCTGGTCGAGCAGCGAGAACAGCGTCGGCTCGTACAACGCCAGCGCGCGGATGCGGCCCGGCATGCGCAGCGCGGCGCGCAACGCGACGGCGGCGCCGTACGAATGGCCGACCAGCACCGCGCCCGGGCCGGCGCGCTCCAGCACGGGTTTGATCAGGTCCACCTCGTCGTCCAGCCGGCGCAGCCGGCCCCCGTGCCACGCGGGGCTGTCGCCGGCGCCCCAGAGCTCCGGCGCCAGCACCCGGTAACGCGGCGCGAGCAGCACCATCAGCCCGCCCCACTGCGCGGCACTGGCGGCATTGGAGTGCAGGCACACGATGCCCGGGCCGCTCCCGGATTCGCGGAAGTTCGGCTGGGCGCGTGCGACGGGGCTCGCGTCCATCAGCGGCCCGCCGTGAAGAAGCGGTAGTCGGCCGTGTACGGCACGCGCGCCGACTCGCCGGCCTTGCAGGCCCGCGACGGCGCGCCGCCGCCGGTGGTGTTCACGCGCTGGATGCTGGCCACGCGGGTGAACGCCCCGGTCGGGCCGGGCGCCGGTTGCGACTTGAGCAGGAGCCAGGGAATGGCCCCGGGGGCCGGGGCGTCCGCGCGCGCCGCCACCGCGCCGGCCACCTTGCTGCCGTCCGGCGCTTCCCAGTGCGGACCGGCGTAATGGCGCCCGGCGCGACGCCCGCCTTCGTCGAACAGCTGCGCGTCGGGCGCGACGAACACCCATTGCGGACCACCGGCCCCGGCGCGGCACTCGTAGAGCTGCACGCCCGCGGCTTTCACCACGCGGGCGAACGCATGGCCCGCCGGCGGCTGCAGCT
>DASWVP010000472.1:0-8914 GCA_036401175.1 Azospirillum sp.
TCCCAGCATCGCGGACCAGGGCGCTATCCCGGTCTCCGCCCGCGCATTGCCTCCCCTGTACCGCGAATGGCGCGCGCTGCGCCGTCGCGGCTGCCAGCTTGGGGGTGAGGCTGACAGGCGGTGCGGGGTGCTGGATGCCCCGTACCCGCTGGTGTCGCTGCCTGGGCGCGGCGTCGTGTCCAGGGTGGAAGACATCGACGGGTGCGATTCCCTGACCGCAGAGGACCGCGAGCGGCTGCGCGCCGAGTTCCTGGCGCTGGAGTCGGCCCGCCTTGCGGCTGAAGACGCGGCCGGGATCACGGGCCTCGTGGAAGAGTGCGGCCGACTGTGGCCGCTGGAAAGCGAACTGGCCGGCCGGGTCATCGACGCGCCCGCGCGCACCCTTCCCGACCTGCACGCGAAAGCCATGGTCGGGCTCGCCTATGCGGAAGGCTGGGCGCCGCGCACCGACCCTGAGCGGGTTCTCTTCGCTCTCGGGCGCGACCTGGGCGCCATGATGGCCGATGCCCGCCGGAATGCGGTCCAGGCGCCCGTGACCGAGCGGGAACTGCTCTGGTGGGTGCTGCTTCACGCCTGCGCCGGATGGTGCCATGCGTCGGATGACCGCTCCATGCACCTCGAATTGATGGACGGGCCGCCGGTCCTCGTCGTGCCCGTCGTGCCCGGCTGCGGCGACATCCTGCCGGACACAGCTTCGCCCCTATGGCCGGCCGCAGGTGATCGCCTGCGGGAAATTCGCGCGAAGCTGCACGCGGGTGCTCGAAACGAGGGGGCTGCGGTCGTCAAGCTGGAGGTGTCCACCCACTCAACGGAGCGCGCCGCATGACCGACAACGTGACCCGCTTCCCCGGCCAGCGCCGCGCACGCACGGTGCGCCGGCCGTCGACGGTCGAGATGCTTCACGGCGTCTGCGACGACCTCCTGCCCCTGGCGAAGGGGCCGGCCGAACAGTCGGTGCTTTCGATCATCCACCGCATCGAGTCCATCGCCGAACGCCTCGGCAAGCCGGAGGGTGCCGTATGAGCCTCGCATCTCGCCCCCAGAGGGAACAACTCCAGCTTCAGCGCCTCGCCGAACACCTTGTTGACCTCGGGCCGCGTGCGACGGCGGAAGCGCTGTCCGAAGCGCTGGCGTTCGGCGACCTTGACCGGCTGGAGGCGTACCGCCGCTTGCCGGCCGGCATCGTTGAAGCCGTCCAGGCCGGGGCCGGCATGGCTGGCCCGTTCCCGCCGCAATTCGTGCAGATGCCCCCGGATCTCTGCACGCCCATTTCGTTCGACGACCGCGCCGACGGTCGGGGAGTGGCTTGATGGCCCGCATCCGCAGCGTTCACCCCGGCCTGTTCACCGACGAGGCGTTTGTCTCGTGCACTCCGCTCGCGCGCCTTCTCTCCATCGGCCTGTGGACCGAGGCGGACGACTACGGCGTGTTCGAGTGGAAGCCCGTCACGATCAAGATGCGGCTGCTGCCGGTCGACAACGCCGACGTCGGCGCCCTGCTGGCGGAACTGGAGGCTGGTAACCTCATCCGTCGGTTCTCCGCGAACGGCAAGGAGTACGGCGCGGTTCGGAACTTCTGCCGGTATCAGCGCCCGAAAAAGCCGAAAGCGCACTATCCATTGCCGGCCGAGTTGCGAACCTACCTCGCTTTAAGCGCCCCCGGTGGGGAACCGGACGACGCTGACCAGCATGCCGGTGGGGAACCGAGAGGCGCTCACGGGCACGGCAGTGGGGAACCCGGTGAGGATGAAAGCCCCGTCGATGGGGAACCGGCGCACGTTCAACCGCCTCCCGTTCCGCCAAAGTCGGAAATCGCTCCGCAGATGGAGGATGGAGGATGGAGGAGGTATACAGAACCTAACGGTTCTGGCGCTGACGCGCCGCTCGACCGGCTTGTGTTCGATCAGGGCAAGGCCTTGCTCGGCAAGTCTGCCGGCGGCCAGATCGTCAAGCTTCGCCGCAAGTTCGACGGCGACGACCGCCGCGTGCTGCAACTGCTCGACCTCGCCGCGACCAAGAGCAACCCGGCGGAGTACGTCGGCCGCGTCATTGCCGGCGACAGGGCGGCCACCGACGACGAGGAGATCGCCGAACTTCGCGCCCGCCGCGCCGCGATGGGGCCGATCCTATGAGCGACATCACGGTCATCAAGCGGGCGCTGGAGAGCCGCGCGAAGGAGGTGGCGGAGCGGCTGCTGCCGCGCGGTGTGCTCGACGGTCGGGAGTGGTGCGTCGGCTCCCTACAGGGCGAGCCGGGCAAATCGCTGAAGGTCTGCGTCCAGGGCGCCAAGGTCGGCGTGTGGACCGACTTCGCCGCGGGTGGCGATGGCGGCGATCTGATCGACCTGTGGGCGGCGGTGAGGGGGCAGCAGCTTCCCGAGGCGCTGGACGAGATCCGCGCGTGGTTGGGCATGCAGGCGCCGCAGTTCGAGAAGCGGGAGAAGGCCTACCGCAGGCCGCCCAAGCCGGCCTGCACGGCCCCGAAGTCGGCGGTGAGGGAGTACCTGACGCGGGAGCGCAAGCTGTCGGAGGCTGCCATCGCGGCGTACCGCATCGGCGAGCAGGGCCGGACGATCGTGTTTCCGTCGCTGGTCGACGGCGACCTGCTGTTCGTCAAGTTCCGCTCCATCGACGACAAGAAGTCCATGCGGGTCGAGAGCGACTGCGAGCCTGTGCTGTTCGGCTGGCAGGCCATCGACCGCAACGCCCGCGAGGTGACGATCTGCGAGGGAGAGTTGGACGCCCCGAGCCTGTACGACTACGGCTTTCCCGCGCTGTCGGTGCCGTTCGGCGGCGGGAAGGGGGCCAAGCAGCGTTGGATCGAGGCCGAATACGAGCGCCTGCTGCGGTTCGAGACGATCTACCTCGCCCTCGACAACGACAAGGAGGGCGAGGAGGCGGTCGCGGAGATCGTCAGCCGCCTTGGGCGCCACCGCTGCCGGCGCGTCCGGCTTCCGCTGAAAGACGCCAACGACTGCCAGAAGGCCGGCATTCCGGCCGAGGACATCCGCAAATGCTTCGAGGCGGCGGCCACGATGGACCCGCCGGAGTTGGTGCGCGCCGGCCAGTTCACCGAGGACGTCATCCGCCTGTTCTGGCCGCCGGAAGGGTATCAGGTCGGGTATCGCCTACCGTTCCGGAAGGTCGCGGCCAAGATGCTTTTCCGGCCGGCCGAACTGACCATCTGGACGGGGCCGAGCGGCCATGGGAAATCGCAGCTCCTGTCGCACGCGGCGGTCGCGTGGGGCGGACAGGGCGCCAAGGTCTGCATCGCCTCGCTGGAGATGTCCCCACCGCAGTTCCTGCGACGCATGGTCAAGCAGGCGGGCAACGTCGACCGCCCGACCGAGCCGTACATCCGCCGGATCATGGAATGGCTCGACGGCTGGCTGTGGGCCTTCAACCTCGTCGGCAAGGTGGGCATCGCGCCGTTGCTCGACGTCTTCGAGTACGCCCGGTGCCGCTACGGCTGCGACACGTTCGTGATCGACAGCCTCATGCGCCTGGGCATCGGCTCCGAGGACTACCAGGGGCAGGAACAGGCCGTGTTCCAGTTGGTCAATTGGACCGTCGAGAAGGGGGTGCATACGCACCTCGTCGCCCATTCGCGCAAGGCCGATACCAAGGCCGGCAGCGGTGCCCCGGAGACGGAGGACATCAAGGGCGCGTCCGAGATCGGCTCGAACGCCTTCAACATCCTCGGGGTTTGGCGGGATCGGAAGCTTGAGGACAAGCTGAAGGGCCTGACCGATCGTGCGGACCAGGGGGACCAGACGGCCCGTGCGCAGCTCGACGACATGGCCGGCATGCCTCCCGTCCTCCTGAACATCGCCAAGCAGCGCAGTGGCGATTGGGAAGGAAAGTGCGGGCTGTGGTTCAGCAGCGAAACCTACCAGTACCGCAGCTCGCAAGACGATCGGCACGGTACGAAGTACGTGCCGCCGACTGGGGCGAGGGAGGACGCGGCATGACGCCAGCACGACCATTCCTCATCACCGTAGCTTTCTCTTTCAGCGAGACACCCGAATGAGCGACATGGCCCTGCTGAATATGACGAGTGTGGACCTTGAGCGTCTGGTCACCTGGGCTATCCGCGACCAGAAGGGGGACCGCGACGACATGGGGCTGCACCGTGTCGAGATGGCGGCGCAGATTGCGGTGCGCCAGCGTCGCCGGGGAGGGGATGCGTTCGACTACCCGGCCGCCTATCCGATGGACAGCGTAGCGCGGGCGATGGAGATCGGCGACATCGGAACCCGCATCGACGGTGGCGGCCAGATCCGGGGTGTGTCGCCGCGCCTGCACCCGGACGCCGAAGTCGTGATGGACGCGATCAACGGCATGCGGGACCAGCGCCGCAAGCGCGCCGTCCTGCTGTTTGGGCGCAGCGGGGAGCGGCCGGAGTGGCTGCCGTGGTCGCAGCGCCTGAAGGCCGTGGAGGTGCCGGAGACGCAGCGCGGCCGGTACCGGCACCGGATCGACGGGGAATGGCAGCGTGTGCCCGAGCGCACCGAAGTCGCCCGGATGTACCTCGCGGCCGGCCTTCCGGTGGTTAACCGGCACGGGCGTGGGGTCCTGGAGCGGATCGAGCGGGAGGAGCGGGGGTTCACCTTCGACCGCGACGCCGAGGGGCACCGTCGCCAACTCGTCAAGTGGTGTGTCGTCGAGCCGTCCCCCAGCGTCGACCAGATCCGCAGCGTCAACGAGGTCTACGCGGAGTGGCACGCGGGGATGGCGACGCTGTTGGCGGGGCTGAAGGGGGGGCCGCTGCGGTCGTACCGGCTGACCGGCTTTCACGCGCCGGCTACGCCCTGGGACGCATCCGGCGGTTGACAGGCCTGGGTTAATTCTTGCATACTCGCACCAAGCACACGTGCGAGTACACCGAGCCGCCCCGGAGTTGTCCGCGGGCGGCTTTGTCGTTCAGGCGGCGTGCACGGCTTCGATCTCGTTCAGTTCGCTGGCCAGCGTCTGCTCCGCATGCCAGAGGTCATGCGCCACCTGCATGTTCAGCCACAGCGCCGGGTCCTTGCCGAACAGCCGGCCCAACCGCAGGGCCATGGCCGGCGTCACCGCCGCCCGGCCGCTCAGCACCGCGTGCAGGGCCTGCCGGGTGACGTGCAGGCGCCGGGCGGCGTCGACCACCGACAGGTGAAGGTGATCGTCCAGGATCTCGTGGATCAGTTCGCCGGGGTGCGTCGGCGGACGCTGCGGGCGGCTGGCGGCGATCTCGGTCATCGGGGTTCTCCGGTCAGTGGTACTGTTCGAGGTCAACACGGTGGGCATCGCCGTCCTCCCACTCGAAGGTGATGCACCAGGGGCCGTTGACGTGCAGGGTGTGGCGCTGCGGCTTCCCGTGCAGCGGGTGGAAGTCGAAGCCGGGTTGATCGAGCTGTTTCAGGTCGGTGGCGGCGTCCAGGGCGTCCAGGCGGCGCAGCGCGCGCTTCTGGAGATCCGGGCGGACGTCCTTGCTCTTGCCGGTCTGCCAGAGGGCGGCGAGGCCCTTGTGTCTGAAGCTCTTGATCATGGGGGAAAACGTAAAGCGCCGCTTTACGCATGTCAAGCGCAGCTTTACAGCCCGGAGGGTGTCGCGATGCCGTCTCGCCCGCCCACCCTCCGCCAACCCTGGCACAAGCCCCGGCAGCAGGCTGAGCGGGAGCGGAAGCGCTCCTTGGACCGGAGCCGACATGATGACCCGGCCCGCCGGCTGTACAAGACGGCGCGCTGGCAGAAGCTCCGGGCACGGCAGCTCGCCGAGCACCCGCTGTGCCAGTGCCCAGCCTGCGACGAGGGACGGAAGCGCGTCAACCCAGCCACGGTGGTGGATCACGTGAAGCCGCACCGGGGCGACGAAGAATTGTTCTACGATCCCGCCAACCTGATGAGCATGTCGAAGCGCTGCCATGACCGCAAGACGGCCACGCAGGACAGCGGCTTTGCTAGACGGTGAGGATGTACACAGAGTAAGGGCCGGGGCCCATCGGGACGCGCCCACCGCCGCCAGCAACTAGGTTCCACATCTTCTTTGAGTAACGGCGATTTCGGGCGTAGCGGATTAAGGCGTCTTCCACTCGGCAGGCCGATTTCCAGGAACTCGTCTGATAGACCACCACCATGCGGTCCCACTTCTCGCCTTCGCGCCACTCCCGCTGGTGAGCAGCAAAGCGGACCTCTGGGTTGCAGGTGATCCCAACCTTGATCCACTCCGCCTTGCGCGCGTAGCAGCCTAGGGTATGGCGAAGGATGCTGAGCACCGAGGTAGCGTGCCCGGTCGAGTACCAGTAGGTGACGGACATTGCAGGCTCCGTGATGTACGGGGAGCCAATGATCAACCAGGGGTAAGGGGGGAGTCAATTCTCCCATCCTTCCGGCTTCCGTACCGCGTGCCCAGCCAAATTTCTGCGCGTGCGGATTAAAAATCCCGGATCGATTGAAAAAGCCGCACCGGATTGGAAAAGTGCCATGGCGAAACGTGGACAGAAGCCGCTGCCGCCTTCGCTGAAGGCCGCCCGTGGTACCGAACAGCCGTGCCGCGACGTGCACGCCGTCATCGACACGCCATCGCCGGAGCTTGGGCTCAAGACGCCGGTGGACACGCCTCTGGAGGTCGCCGTCGTCTGGGAGGAGTACGTCGAGGCAGCCGTCGCCCACGGCGCCCGCCAGTGCGACGCCGACAGCTTCGCCGAGTGGTGCACCATGACCGCCAACCTGCGCAAGGCGCGCGCGTCCGGTGGGGACCTGCCGCCGGCGTCCTACATCCAGCAGTGGCGCACGCTGGGCGAACTCTTCGGCTTGGCCGGCCCGAAGTCGCGGGTGCTGCCGAAGGGGGCCGGCGAGCCTCACAAACCAACGAACCCGTTCGCCCGCAATGGCCGCCGCGGCTGAAACGCCCGAGCACGCGCCCGAGCACGCGCGCGACTACGTCGGGATCGCGCTGGCCTACGCCAAGGCGGCGGTGGCCGACAGAAAGGGGAAGCGGTTCTGCAAGTGGGTGCGGCTGGCCGCCAAGCGTCACCTCGACGACCTCAAGCGGGCCCGGTCGGACCGACGGTGGCCGTTCGCCTTCGACCCATGGCACGGCAACGACGTGTGCGACTTCATCGAGAAGCTGCCGCACATCGAAGGGCAGTGGGACACGGCGACGATCACGCTGGAGCCGGCACAGGTCTTCTGGCTGGTCTGCGTCTTCGGCTGGCGGCGCCGCTCGGACGGGCGCCGCCGCTTCACCAACGTCTACGTCGAGGTGGCACGCAAGAACGCCAAGTCGACGCTGACCGCCGGTGTGGTGCTCTACTGCTTCACCTGCGAGGGCGAGCCGGCCCCCTACGTCTTCATCGGCGCCACCACCGGGGCCCAGGCCCAGAAGGTGTTCCACCCCGCCCGCATGATGGCGGCCAAGACCCCGGCGATGTGCGAGGCCTTCGGCCTGACGGTGTGGGCCAAGTCGATCACGGAACCGGGCGGCGGCTACATCCAGACCATCACGTCCAAGGCCAGCTCGCAGGACGGTCACAACCCGCACGTCGGGGTGCTCGACGAGTTGCACGCCCACAGGGACCGGGCGCTGCACGATGTCATCCGCTCCGCCTTCGGCGCCCGCAAGGCGCCGCTGTTCTGGAAGATCACCACGGCGGGGTTCAACACCAACGGCGTCTGCTACGAGCAGCGGCGCCTGATCACCAAGATCCTGGAGGGCGCGCGGGTCGCCGACCACTACTTCGGCATCATCTACACGCTGGACACCGCCGACGACTACGGCGACGGCCGGCCCGACGACGATCCCTTCGACGAATCGACGTGGGGCAAGGCCAACCCGCTGCTGGGCGTCTCGGTCCAGCTCGACGAGCTGCGCGGCTTCGCCATCGAGGCGCAGGCCTCGCCGGAGTCCGAGGGCGAGTTCAAGACCAAGCGCCTGAACATGTGGCTCAACGCCGCGTCGGCGTGGCTCAACATGGCGCGGTGGCTGGCGTGCGCCGACCCGTCGCTGGCGTGGGAGGATTTCGACGGGCTGGACTGCTACGTCGGCTGCGACCTCGCCGACAAGGACGACATCACTGCCCTGGTGCTGGCCGCCTTCGACGCCGAGGGGCGGCTGCTGGTCAAGCCGGTGTTCTACCTGCCCGAGGCGATCCTGGCCGAGGCCACGCACGCCGAGGGCGAAGACGATGTCCCGTACCGGACCTGGGCCAAGGAGAAGCACCTGCGCCTGACGCCCGGCGACTGGGTGGACCACAACGAGGTCGAGCGGCAGATCGTCGAGTGGATCGAGCGTTTCGCGGTGCGCCACGTCACCGGCGACCAGTTCAGCGCCTTCCAGGCCATGGCCGTGCGGCTGAACGAGCGCTTCGGCTCGCCGGACCGGCCGATCGCCAGCATCCTGCACAAGAACGCCAAGAGCGTGACCGACCCGGCGAAGGATCTGGAGGCGCGCGTCAAGAGCGGGCCCAAGCGCTTCCGCCACGACGGCAACCCGGTGCTGAACTGGATGGCCTCGAACGCCGTCGTCAGCCGCTACGTCAACGGGACGATCATCCCCAAGAAGGAAACGCCCATGTCGGCCAACAAGATCGACGGCATCGACGCGGCGATTAACGCCATCGCCCCCGTGGCGGTGCCCGGTGAACCGGATACGGCGCTGTCGATCCCCGAGAATTACGAGGTGCCGCTGCTATGAGCTGGTTCACCCGCATTCTCGGCATGGAGGCGCCCGCCGAACGCAACCCGGCGGACGACTTCTGGTTCGTGCCGATCGAAGCCGGCGGCCTCACGGAATCGGGCGTCGTCGTCACCGATACCGGCGCGCTCCAGTTGCCCGTCGTGCTCGACTGCCAGAAGACGCTGTCGGAGCCGGTGGCGTCGCTGCCGGTGAAGGTGTTCCGCAAGCTGCCGGACGGCGCGCGCGAAGAGGCGTCCGGC
>DASWVP010000473.1:0-2159 GCA_036401175.1 Azospirillum sp.
CGTGCTGGCGGCCCGGCTGGCGGGTGGCGACCTGGAAGCCTGCGCCCGGCGCGGCACCGCCTTCGCCGCCGGCACGCTGGCCCGCCTGGGCCCGGAACTGCCGCCGCCCGACCGCATCGCGGAGCTGATGGCGGCGGTGACGGTGGAGGCGTTGTAATTTGTCATCGTCATCCCCGCGAAGGCGGGGATCCACGTTTGCCGTTGCGTCCGTTCGTCGGGAACATGGATCCCCGCCTTCGCGGGGATGACGGAATCGATCGGGGGAGGGATTCGACATGGCTAGACTGGTCGCTGTCACCGCCTGCCCCACGGGCATCGCCCACACCGTCATGGCGGCCGAGGCGCTGCGCCGCACCGCCGCGCTGAAGGGGCACACGATCGCGGTGGAGACGCAGGGCGCCGAGGGGCCCGGCGCGCCGCTGGACGCCGCCGCCATCGGCGACGCCGACGCGGTCATCCTGGCCGCCGACATCGCGGTGGACGAGTCCCGCTTCGCCGGCAAGCCGGTCCTGCGCACCTCCACCGCCCGCGCCATCCGCGAGACGGAAGCGGTGCTGGACGAGGCGCTGGCGCACGTCCGTTCGCCGGTGACTCAAGCGCCGCCCGCCCCTCCACCCGCCGACTCCGGGTCCGGCCTGCTGGTCGCCATCACGGCGTGCCCGACCGGCATCGCCCACACCTTCATGGCGGCCGAGGCGCTGAAGCAGGCGGCGCAGGCCAAGGGCTACCGCATCAAGGTCGAGACGCAGGGCTCGGTCGGCGCCAAAAACGCCCTGACGCCCGAGGAGATCGCCGAGGCGGACGCCGTCATCATCGGCGCCGACACGCACGTCACCACCGAACGCTTCGGCGGCAAGCGCGTGCTGAAGACCTCCGTCGGCGACGCGCTGAAGCACGCCGGCCGCGTCGTCGACGACGCGCTGGCGCTGCCGCCCGCCGCCGCCGGGACGGATCATGCCCAGGCGGCCGCGCGGGCCACGGCGCGCAAGGAGGAATCGTCCGGCCCCTACAAGCACCTGCTGACCGGGGTGTCCTTCATGCTGCCCTTCGTGGTGGCGGGCGGGCTGATCATCGCGCTGTCCTTCGTCTTCGGTATCGAGGCGTTCAAGGAGCCGGGCACGCTGCCCGCCGCCCTGATGCAGATCGGCGGCGAGGCGGCGTTCGGGCTGATGGTGCCGGTGCTGGCCGGCTACATCGCCTATTCCATCGCCGACCGGCCGGGGCTGGCGCCCGGCTTCATCGGCGGCATGCTGGCGGCGAAGATCGGCGCCGGGTTCCTGGGCGGCATCGTCGCGGGATTCCTGGCCGGTTACGTGGCGCGCTGGCTGCGCGACCACATCCGCCTGCCGATGAACCTGGAAGGGCTGAAGCCGGTGCTGATCATCCCGCTGCTCGCCACGCTGGTGGTGGGGCTGATGATGGTCTACGTGATCGGCACGCCGGTCGCCGCGATCATGGCGGGGCTGACCGGCTTCTTGCAGAGCATGACCGGGGCGAACGCCGTGGCGCTGGGCCTGCTGCTGGGCGGCATGATGGCGCTGGACATGGGCGGGCCGGTCAACAAGGCGGCCTACACCTTCGCCGTCGGCCTGCTCGCCTCCAACACCTACACGCCGATGGCGGCGGTCATGGCGGCGGGCATGACGCCGCCGCTGGGCATCGCGCTCGCCACCATGCTGGCGAAGAACCGCTTCACCGTGCAGGAACAGGAGGCGGGCAAGGCGGCCGGCGTGCTGGGCCTCGCCTTCATCACCGAAGGCGCCATTCCCTTCGCGGCGAAGGACCCGCTGCGCGTCATCCCGGCGGCGATGGCCGGGTCGGCTGCGGCGGGGGCGCTGTCCATGTGGTTCGGCTGCGGGCTGCGGGCGCCGCACGGCGGGGTCTTCGTGCTGGCGATCCCCAACGCGGTGGCGCCGCTCGGCGGCTATGTGCTGGCGATCGTCGCCGGCACGCTGGTGACGACGCTGGCGCTGGTCGTGCTGAAACGCCCGGTGGAGACGGTGGAGGCGCCGGTCACCGCCCTGGACGCGAAGCGCGCCTGACGTCGGGCTAGAATGGATGCCCCACGCCTCTGAACGGCGGGCTGCGGGACGTTGGGTTTTCGCTGACGCTCAACCCAACCTACGCGAGACGTGCCTGTAGGTTGGGTTGAGCGTCAG
>DASWVP010000474.1:0-12982 GCA_036401175.1 Azospirillum sp.
CTGCTTGATGGAGAACACCAGATTGCGTCGGGCCGGCGGCGTGTAACGGGCCAATAGGTGCGAGGCCGACGGGTTCGGCAACCCATAGGCGGCGCCGATGATGAGCGAGCCCAGCGCCAGCGTCGGCACGGCGGGAATCGCGGCGACCAGACAGCCGGCCGCCGTCGCCAGCATGCCGATCTGGCTGGTCCGGCACGCGCCGAAGCGCTGCACGAACGCGCCGCCGGACAGCGAGGCGACCATGGCGGCGAGGTACAGCAGGCTGATCTGGAAGCCGACCGCCGCCGCCGGCACGCCGAGGTCCGCCGCCACCTTGGGCGCCACGGCCGGGATCGTGAGCACCGCCATCGACGCCAGCGCCTGCACGAGCGTCGCCGAGGCGACGATCCCCGCGAGGCCGGGGCGGTGGGCGTCCTGCTGCAGCGGGGGGCTGGTCATTTTCCATAACCCTTGGGGCTTGACGGCGTGCTTTCGATATGCTGAAAATATCTTCATGGACGTGAATGGCAACGTGAAAACCGCGGGACGCACGCTCGACGTCTTCGAGACGTTCGAAACGGTGGGCCGTCCGCTGACGTTGTCGGAGCTGGCGCGCAGCCTGGAGATTCCGGTCAGCAGTTGCCACGCGCTGGTCCGCACGCTGAAGGGGCGGGGGTACCTGTACGCGGTGGGGGAGCGCGGGATCTACCCGACGCGCCGCATCCTGGGGCTCGCTCGCGCCATCGCGGCGCGCGATCCGGTGCTGGAGCGTCTGGCGCCGCACCTCAAGACGTTGCGTGATTCCAGCGGCGAGACGGTGTTGTTGGGGAAACGGCAGGACGAGGCGGTGGTCTACCTGGACGTGGTCGAGGGGACGCAGACCATCCGCTACACCGCCCGTCCCGGCGATTTGAAGCCGCTGCACTCCAGCGCCATAGGCAAGGCGATGCTGGGCGAATGCGGCGAGGCGGAGCTGGGGCGCCTGCTGGCGGCGCTGCCGCTGCCACGCGTGACGCCGGCCACAGTGACCGACGCCGCCCGTCTGACCGAAGAGATCCGCGCCGGCCGCGAGGCCGGCCTGTACGTGACGCGGGGGGAGAACGTGCCGGACGTGATGGCGCTCGCATCCGCCGTGCGCATCAACGACGAACCCTACGGCATCGCCGTGGCCGGCCCGCTGGCGCGGGTGCAGGCGGCGCAAGATACCATCGCGGCCGGGCTGCGGACCGCGATCGACCGCATACGCGAAGGGGAGGGAATGCATGACCGCCGATCACCTGCGGGTCCAGCGCCGTGACGGCCGTCTCGACGTCGTCCTCAACCGGCCGGACAAGCGCAACGCGCTGAGCCGCGCGCTGCTCGCCGACATCCGCCGGACGTTCGAGGAGCTGGCGGCCGACGACACGCTGCGCGTCGCCGTGCTGCGCGGGGCGGGCGACAAGAGCTTCGCGGCGGGCGGCGACCTCAAGGATCTGGAGGCGGTGCGCACACTGCCCGAGGCCGAGGAGATGGCGCGCGAGGCGCGCGCGGCGCTGGAGGCGGTGCGCCAATTCCCGGTGCCGGTGGTGGCCGCGCTGAACGGCGACGCGCTGGGCGGCGGGGCGGAGCTGGCCTCGGCCTGCGACTTCCGCGTGGCGGCGGCGCACGCGCGCATCGGCTTCATCCAGGGCCGGCTGAACATCGCCACCGCCTGGGGCGGCGGCGTCGACCTGATGCACATCGTCGGCCCCACCACGGCGCTGCGCCTGATGAGCCGGTCGGACATCCTGGACATGGCGCACGCCCACGCGGTGCGGCTGGTCGACGTGGTGGCCGAGGACGGCGTCTTTGACGCGGCGGTGGACGACTTCGTCGCCCCCATCCTGAAACAGGCACCGCAGGTGGTGCGCGCCTTCAAGGCGCTGGCGAACGCGCACCGCTCCGGCGCGCCGCGTGCCGAGTTGTACGCGCTGGAAACCGAACGCTTCGCCCGCACCTGGGTGCACGACGACCATTGGGACGCCGCCGCCCGTGCCCTGCCGGGGAGGAAATAGACCCATGACCCGCAAACCGGCCCTCTCGACCGCGACCCCGTCCGGCATCGAGGTGCCGGTGGTGGTCACGCCCGACATGGTGGGCACGCGCGATCCCGGCCTGCCCGGCGAGGCGCCCTTCACCCGCGGCATCTTCGCCGACGGCTACCGCGGCCGGCTGTGGACGATCCGCCAGTATTCCGGCTTCGGCACGGCCGAGGAGTCGAACGAGCGCTATCGCTTTTTGCTGGAGCGCGGGCAGACCGGCCTGTCGGTGGCGCTGGACCTGCCCACCCAATGCGGGCTCGATCCTGTCGATCCGATGGCGCGGCCGGAGGTCGGCAAGGTCGGCGTGTCGCTGTCCAATCTGGCCGAGGCGGAGATCCTGTTCGACGGCATCGATTTGTCGGCCATCTCCACCTCCTTTACCATCAACGGCACGGCGGCGATCGTCTATGCCATGTACTGCGCCGTGGCCGACAAGCAGGGCGTGCCGCGTTCGGCGCTGACCGGCACGATCCAGAACGACATCCTCAAGGAATACGTGGCGCGCGGCACCTGGATCTTCCCGGTGCGGCCGTCCATGCGGCTGATCGCCGACACCATCCTGTTCGCCAACGAACAGACGCCGCGCTTTAACCCCATCTCCATCGCCGGCGCCCACGTCCGTGACGCCGGGGCCAGCGCGGTGGAGGAACTGGGCTACACGCTCGCCAACGGCCTCGCCTACGTCGAGGAACTGCTGAGGCGCGGCGGCGACGCGGCCAAGTTCTGCCGGCGGCTGAGCTTCTTCTTCTACGTGCACATGGATTTCTTCGAGGAGGTCTGCAAATTCCGCGCGGGCCGGCGGCTGTGGGCGAAGCTGCTGGAGGAGCGGTTCGGCATCACCGACCCCGACGCCCAGCGCTTCCGCTTCGGCGTGGTGTGCGGCGGCTCCTCGCTGACGGCGGCGCAGCCGACCAACAACATCGTCCGCGTCGGGCTGGAGAACCTCGCCGCCGTGCTGGGCGGCGCGCAGTCGATCTTCACCGCCGCCTACGACGAGGCGTTCCAGATCCCCACCGAGACGAGCGCGGAGATCGCACTGCGCACGCAGCAGATCGTCGCCTTCGAAAGCGGCGCGGCGCGCACCGTCGATCCGCTAGGCGGCAGCTATTTCGTGGAATGGCTGACCGACCGGATGGAGGAGGAGACGCGCACGGTCATCGCCGACATCGACGATTACGGCGGCGTGGTCCGCGCCATCGAGGATGGCTGGCTGCAGATGCGCATCGCCGAACGCGCGCGCCAGCGCAAGGAAGCGGTGGATCGCGGCGAGACGGTGGTTGTCGGCCAGAACTTCTTCCGCCGGCCGGACGGAAATGAGGATCTGGGCGAGGTCTTCCGCGTCGACCCGCAGGCCGCGTCGCGCGTGCGCGAGAAGTACGAGGCGGTTCGGGCGCGCCGCGACGAATCGGCCGTGGAGACCACGCTCGCCGCGCTGGAAACGGCGGCCGGCAAGGACGACGAGAACCTCATGCCGCACCTGATCGCCTGCTGCCACGCCTACGCCACCGTGGGCGAGATGGTCGCGGCGCTGAAGCGCGTGTGGGGCGAGTTCCAGGAACCGATCCGGCTTTAGCCGGGAGTCAGGCTTTATCGGCCGTCATCCCCGCGAAGGCGGGGATCCATGTCCCCGATCGAGGGACGCGGCGGCGAGCGTGGATCCCCGCCTTCGCGGGGATGACGAAAAAAGAAATGTCAGGGAGGGAAACGCGATGAGTCTCAAGGGCAAGCGCATCCTCATCGCCAAGCCGGGGCTGGACGGGCACGACGTGGGCGCCAAGGTGATGGCGCTGGCGCTGCGCGACGCCGGTGCCGACGTCATCTACACCGGCCTGCGCAAGACGCCGGAATACATCGCCCGCATCGCCGTGGAGGAGGACGCCGACGCCGTGGGCCTCAGCCTGCTGTCGGGCAGCCACAACGAACTGGTCGCCGACACGCTGCGCTGCCTGCGCGACATGGGCGGTGAGGACATCGCGGTGTTCGTCGGCGGCACCATCCCGGCGGAGGACCACGCGGCACTGACCAAGGCCGGCGTGCGCGGCGTCTTCACCGCCGACCTGAAGCTGGAGGACGTGGTCGCCAGCATCGACCGGGAACTGGGCGGCAAGGAACTGGGCGCATGACCGGCCCCCTCGCCGGTATCCGCATCCTGGAGGTCGGGCACATGCTGGCCGGGCCGTACTGCGGCCTGCTGCTGGCCGATCTGGGCGCCGACGTGATCAAGATCGAGGCGCCCGACGGCGACATCGCCCGGCGCGTGGCGCCGCACCACGTCGGCCCGCACAACACCTATTTCGCCAGCCTGAACCGCAACAAGCGCAGCGTCTGCCTGGACCTGTCGTCGGAGGACGGGCAGGCGGCGCTGGGCCGGCTGGCGGCGGATGCGCAGGGGCTGGTCACCAACATGCGCCCGGCGGTGATCCGCAAGCTGGGCCTGACGTACGAGGCGTTGGCGCGCCACAACCCGCGCATCGCGTGCCTTGCGCTGACCGGCTATGGGCTGGACGGGCCGTATGTGGACCGGCCGGCCTACGATTACGTGATCCAGGCGCTGGTCGGCATCATGGCGCTGACCGGCGACCCCGGCGGCACGCCGACCAAGACCGGCTATTCGGTGGTCGACAACTCGTCCGGCATGATGGGCGCCCTGGCCCTGCTGGCGAAGATCATCGAGGGGAAGGGCGGCCAGATCGACGTGTCGCTGTACGACGTCATGCTGTCGCAGATGAACTACCTGGCATCCGCCTACCTGAACGCCGGTGAGCATCCCGCGCGGCAGAAGAGCGGCGCGCATCCCTACATCGTGCCGGCGCAGATCTTCGAGACGGCCGACGGCCACCTCGTGCTGTTCATCAGCCATGACGACTTCTGGCGCCGCTTCGCGCGCGAGGTTGGCCGGCCGGAGTGGGCGGAGGATGCGCGGTTCGCCACCATGGCCGCGCGCTCGGCCAACCGCGCGCTGGTGCTGGACGAAGTGGCCGAGGTGCTGCGCGGGGAGGGCACGGCGCGCTGGATGGAGCGCCTTGCCCCGCTCGGCCTCGTCGTGGCCGGGGTGGAGCGGCTGGAGGACGCGCTGGAAAGCGAACTGGCCCGCGCGCGCGGCATGGTGGCCGAGATCCCGACGCCCGACGGCGTGCTGCGCGTCGTCGGCAACCCGATCAAGGTGCAGGGCATGGCGCCGAACTACGGCGTGCCGCCGCTGCTGGGCGAGCACAACGCCGCCCTGCTGGGGGGCGGGTGATGGACGTGGACGCCATCCGCCGGCGCCGGGCGCTGAGCCGCACGCTGAGCCGGCTGGCCTCCGCGCCGGTGGCCGAAGTGCTGGCCCATCATTCCGAACGCGCGCCTTCCAGGCCGGCGTGGCGAATCGGCGTCACCGGCAGCCCCGGCGTGGGCAAGAGCACGCTGATCGGCCGGCTGGCGCGGCACCGGCTGGACCGCGGGGCGGTGGAATCGATGGCGGTGCTGGCGATCGACCCGACGAGTCCGCTGACCGGCGGCTCGCTGCTGGGCGACCGCATCCGCATGGACGCGGCGGCGGACGACCCGCGCCTGTTCATCCGCTCGCTGCCCAGCCGGCGCAGCCACGACGGCCTCACCGACAACCTGCCCGACCTGCTGCTGGCGCTGGAGGAACACGGATTCGACGAGGTGCTGGTCGAGACGGTGGGCATCGGGCAGGTCGAATACACCGTGCGCACGCTGGTCGACACGGTCGTGCTGGTGCTGCACCCGGAGGCCGGCGACGCCGTGCAGGCCATGAAGGCCGGCATTCTGGAGGTCGCCGACGTCTATGTGGTGAACAAGGCCGACCTGCCCGGGGCGCGGCGAACGGTCGCGGAGATCCGCGCCGTGGCCGGGCGCACCGTCGGCGACTCGGGCTGGGCGCCGCCGGTCGTCGCCGTCGCCCATGGCGAGCCGGCCGGGCTGGCGGCGCTGGACGAGGCGCTGGACCGGCACCGCGCGTGGCTTTCCGGCCGGCGGGACGCGCGGGCGGTGGCCCGCGCCCGCGCCCGGCAGCACGCGCTTTCGCTGTTCATCCGCCGTTTGGAGGAGTTGGCGGATATGACCGTACCCGAATTGTTTGATGGACGAATTGACGCGATCTTTGACACGATCGTACAGCGGCTTGCCGGCGACCGTCCCGGACGGGATGGGGCCTGAGCGGCTGTCCGTTACGGGGCGAACAACGAAGGCCGAAGCCCCGGGCCGAACCCTGCAAGGAGGATACGTCCAATGTGGAAACCCCGGAGTTTGATGGCGTGCGCCATGCTGGCCGCCGGCGTGGCGATGACCGGCGTCGCCGGCGCGGCCGAGCCGCTGAAGATCTCGCACCAGTGGAAGGCCGAGACCGACGCGCGCGACCGCGCCGCGCGGCTGTTCACCAAGGAGGTGGAGAAGCGCGCGCCGGATCTGAAGTTCCGCATCTATCCCGGCCGCTCGCTGATCCAGAACCCGCTGGCGCAGATCGACGCCCTGCAGAGCGGGCAGGTGGAGATGTCGATCTTCCCGCTGGTCTACGCGGTGGGCAAGGTGCCGGAATTCTCGATCACCATCCTGCCCGGCCTGATCCGCGGCTTCGACCAGGCGGTGGCGCTCAAGGGCTCGGCCTACCACAAGCGGTTGCAGGAGATCGCGCACGCGAACGGCATCCACATCGTCACCTGGTGGTGGACGCCCGGCGGCTTCGCCGCCAAGGAACGCGAAATGAAGGGGCCGGAATCGGTGCAGGGCATGAAGATGCGCGCCGCCGACCCGTATTTCGAGGCGATGCTGCAGGATGCCGGCGCCTCGGTGCACGCCATGGCCTCGACCGAGATCTATTCGGCGCTGCAGACCGGCGTGCTGGACGGGCTGCTGACCTCGTCCGAGAGCCTTGTGAGCATGCGCATCTACGAGCAGGCCAAGAACGCCACCGTCGGCGGCAAGAACGAGATCTTCCTGCTGATCCAGCCGCTGGTCATGGCAAAGAGCGCCTGGGACAAGCTGACCCCGCAGCAGCAGAAGGCATTCGAGGAGGCGGCGACCATCAGCGAGAACTACTTCAACGAGGAGCAGAAGAAGGCGCACGCCGACCTGCGCAAGGCGTGGGAAAAGGCCGGCGGCAAGGTGCATGAGCTGACGGACGCCGAGTACGATGCGTGGGTCACGCTGGCCAAGAAGACGGCATGGCCGAAGTTCGAGACGGAGGTGAAGGGCGGCAAGTCGCTCGTTCAGGTCGTGCAGGACTCGGTGCAGAAGGCCAAGTGACCGCGAGCCGATAGCCCGTAGGTTGGGTTGCAACCCAACGTCTACCCAGCGCCGCCGGTGGTGGGTTTTCGCTGGCACTCAACCCAACCTACGCCCTCCTTCCGGAGACATTCTTCGATGCAGTCCTTCACCATTGCCGTGAACCGGCTGTCGCAGTTTCTGGCGGTGGTGGCGTCCGTCCTGCTGAGCGCGGCCGTGCTGGTCCTCTGCTACATGGTGGCGCGCCGCTACTTCGGCTATTCGAGCTATTGGGAGATCGAGGTGTCGATCTACCTGACCGTCGGCGCCACCTTTCTCGCCTCGCCCTACACCTTGCAGACCGGCGGCCACGTCTCTGTCGATCTGTGGACCCGGCTGCTGCCGTTCCGCGCGCAGCGGATGGCGCGGATCGGCCTGGCGCTGTTCGGCATGGCGGTGTGCCTGTACCTCGCCTGGATCGGCCTGGGGCTGACGATCGAGGCCGTGGCGACGGGCGAGCGGACCAACTCCATGTGGAAGCCGCCGCGCTGGCCGATGTTCGCCACCATGCCCATCGGCATGGGGCTGACGGCGGTGCAGTACGTCTGCGAGATCGCCGCGCTGGCGGCGCCGGACGCGGTTGGCGAGCCGGTCGGGCACGGCGGCCGGGAACAGCCGGAGGTGCTGTCATGAGCGAGTTGGAGATCGGCGGCCTCATCCTCGTCGCCACCACCCTGGTGCTCATTTCCGGCCTGCCCATCGCCTTCGGCCTGACCGCCGTGTCGGTCGGCTTCCTGTGGGCGTTCGAGGGGCCCAACGGGCTGAACGGGCTGGCCCGCACGTTCCTCGACGAACTCAGCGGCTTCGCACTGCTGGCGCTGCCGATGTTCGTGCTGCTGGGCGCGCTGATCGGCGCCACCCGCGCGGGCGGCGATATCTACGAGGCGCTGCACCGCTGGCTGGTGCGGGTTCCCGGCGGGCTGGCCATCGCCAACATCGGCGCCTGCGGCCTGTTCGCGGCGCTGTCGGGCTCCAGCCCGGCGACGGCGGCGGCCATCGGCCGCGTCGGCGTGCCGGAGATGCTGAAGCGCGGCACGCCCGCCCATCTGGCGACCGGCGCCATTTGCGCCGGCGGCACGCTGGGCATCCTGATCCCGCCGTCGGTCACCATGATCCTCTACGGCGTGGCGACGGACACCTCGATCGGCCGGCTGTTCGTCGCCGGCGTGCTGCCGGGTGTCATGCTGATCATCATCTTCAGCGTCTACGCCTGGGCGGTCACCCGGTGGGGCCCCGGCGGTGCCGCGGTGGTGGCCCGCATCGCGGAGGAGCGCGTCTACACCCTGGGCGAGAAGCTGCGCGCCTCGCTGCCGGTGCTGCCGCTGTTCGGCATCATCGCGATGATCATTTACGCCATGTACGGCGGCATCGCCACGCCGTCGGAAATCGCGGCGATCGCCGCGTTCCTGGCCTTCATCTATGTCGCCGTGTACTACCGCGTGGTCACGCGCGCGCGGCTGTGGCCGGTGTTCAGCGCGGCGGTGCGCGAATCCTGCATGATCCTGCTGATCATCGCGGCCTCGGCGCTTTTTTCCTACATGATGTCGCTGCTCTACGTGACGCAGTCGGTGGCCGACATCTTCGTGTCGGTCGAAATGAACCGCTGGGTCATGCTGGCGGTGGTCAATGTTTTCCTGCTGATCGGCGGCTGTTTCCTGCCGCCGGTGGCGCTGATCCTGATGACCATGCCGATCCTTCAGCCGGTGCTGGAGGCGCAGGGCTTCGACATGATCTGGTTCGGCGTCCTGATGACCATCAACCTGGAGATCGGCCTGATCACCCCGCCGGTCGGCCTCAACCTCTACGTGCTGCGCAGCGTGGCGCCGGAGGTGCCGCTGTCCACCGTGCTGCGCGGCTCGATCCCGTTCGTGGTGATGATGATCCTGTTCATGGTCCTGATGTGCTTCGTGCCGGGCATCGCGCTGTGGCTGCCGAACATGATGTTCGGGGTGTGAGGAATGGGACGGGTCAAGCCGCTATGCGCGGCTTGACCTCGGTGTCCAGGCGCGTGCCGAGAGCGTCCTTGGCAACTTCGATGTCATGGCTGGCCTGCAGGTTGATCCAGAAGCGCTCGGACATACCGAAGTAGCGGGAAAGCCGTAGCGCCGTGTCCGCGGTGATCGAACGCTGCCCATCCAGTATCGCGGTGATCCTGGTCAAAGGCACGCCGATGTCCTTGGCGAGCCTGTAGGCCGAGATGCCCATGGGGTCCAGAAACTCTTCGCGGAGTATTTCACCGGGGTGGATGGGTGCGAAGTCGGCCATGGTGTGTGGCTCCGGGTCAGTGATAGTCCGTGATTTCGACGTCCCAGGCCGCGCCGTCGCTCCGGGTGAAGCAAATGCGCCACTGGTCGTTGATCCTGACGCTGTGTTGTCCGGCGCGGTCGCCGGACAGTGCCTCCGGCCGGTTGCCGGGGGGGAACCCGAAGGCTCTCCAACTCGTCGGCGGCCTCGATGATATCCATCTTCATCTTGGCCTTGCGTTGAATATCCTGTGGCAGCCGCTTCGAAAAGCGGCGCTGATGGACCAGTTCCGTTTCCTTGTCGCGGAACGTCTTGATCATACCGGGAACGCCCCATGGCCTCAGTGGTAACGTTGTGCGTGACCGGTTCCGCGTCAAGAAACCGGTCACGTGTCGCGTTACCTATGGAGGCGCCGCCCTGCCGGGCCGCGATACCATCACACCGTGTAAATGATCCGCAGCGCCCCCCAATGGCGCCCCGCCACGGTGATCGGGGCGGTGACGTCCTTGAACAGGAGGTGTTTGCCGCCGCCCATGTCGCGCCGGTAGGTCTGCACCAGGAAGGCGGCGCGGTTGCCGCAGGCGCGCATCGCGGTGCGGTCCTTGAACTGGCGGCGGTTGCGGCAGTTGGTGGTGTTCCATGCCGTGTCGCCGGGGCGTTGCGGCTGCGCGAACTTGCCGTCCACCGCCGCCAGATAGCCGTTGCGGTCGAACGCCCCGGTGGCGGCGATGCGCCGGTCGGTGGCGGTCACTTCCTCCATCAGCGGGATGGCGAAGCCGTCGAACAGCTGGGTGAAGGCGGTGGTGTACTGCTGTGGGTCGGTGCCGGGGATCGGTTGGTAACGCTCGTCGAACAGGGCGCCTTGCGTGATCTCGCCCCGCGCGATGGCGGCTTCCAGCCGTTCGGCGACGGCGCCGGCGGTGGCGATCGCGCGCTGGACGAAGGGCGTGTCCGGCCCCTCGACCCCGGCGTTGGCGGTCAGACCGATCAGCGTCTCCGACATGTCGAGCAGCGCCTCGGCGCGCTTGGCGATGACCTTCATGTTGTCGTCGGAGCGCTGGACGTCGCTGGACAGGTTGGTCATGCGGTCGCCGAACTCGACGCTGCGCCCGCCGATCTGCAAGGCGGCGGTGGCGATCTCGTCGGCGCCGGATTCGATGTCGATCAGCGCCGCGTCGGTGGCGGCGTAGCTGTCGCTGATGGCGTCGGTCGCGTCGCGGGCGGAGGCCGCCTTCTTCTGGCTGTCGAAGGCGTGCTGGGCCAGCGCCGACAGCTTGCTCGACAGCGCCTTGACGGTGGCGCCGATCTCGTCGGTGGCGTCGCTGGTCTGGCGGGCCAGCACCTTGACCTCCTGCGCCACGACGGCGAAGCCGCGCCCGGCGTCGCCCGCGCGCGCCGCCTCGATGGTGGCGTTCAGGGCCAGCAGATTGGTCTGCTTGGAAATGCTGGAGATCGATCCGGCGATGCGCGAGATACGCTGCACGGTGTCGTCCAGCCCGCTCGCCTCGGTGGCGATCAGGTCGACGACGGCGACCAGGGAATGAATGGTCTCCAGCGCCTGCTTCAGCGTGGTGCGCGAGGCCGACGTGCGCTCCTTGGCGCGGGCGCCGGCTTCGCGCGCTGCGTGCACGGCGCGTTCGATGCGCGAGCTGGACTGCGCCATCTCCGTCGCCGCGGTCTGCAGCGTGCCGAAGACTTCGGCCTGCTGGTCGAGCCGGGCGCTGACGTCCTCGACGTTGCCGACGATGTCCGCGACCTCCAGCCCTAGGCGGCCGGCCTCCACGGCCACTTTGGAAACGACTTCAACTTCTGCCAAATTCGACACAGTTTCCTCCCAAATCCGATGCGGGTCTTGCTGCCCACTTTCAAGGTCGTCTTGTTTTTGTCACGTCGCCGACGCGGCGTCAATCGCAGGTGGCGCGATAACGCTCGATGGTGCTGCGCAGGTCGTCGGGAATCGTCACCGATGTGTGCGTCTCCAGCGACATGGTCACCAGCACCAGCCGGCCGGCGAGCCGGACCTTGCCGTCGATCTCGCCGACGATGCGCAGCCGCAACGACGAGCGGCCGACCTGATCGACCACCACGCCCAGCGTCAGCATCTCCCCCATCCAGCAGGGGCGCATGAAGTCGCACTCCGCGTGCACGGTCGGCAGGCCCAGGCGGCGCTTCAGGATGGTGTGCGCGTAGTCGATGCCGAGGCCGCGCGTGAACCAGTCCTCGACCAGCGCGTTGAACAGGTCGAAATAGTTCGGGAAATAGACGATGCCGGCCGGATCGCAGTGCGAGAACCGGATCGGCCGCTGCACCCGGAAGGCGGCGGGCGGCAGCAGGGCGATATCGGCCGCGGCAACGACAGGCGGAGCGGCAGGCGGAGCTGCGCCGGGCTGGGCGGCGGGGGGCTCGGTCATCGGGGGCATTCTCTCGGGACGCTTCACTCAGCGATAGTTTGCGTCCGCGGACAGTTGCCGGGCAATGACGATCTTCTGCACCTCGCTCGCCCCCTCGTAGATGCGCAAGGGCCGGATCTCGCGGTACAGCGATTCCACGACGTGGCCGCGGGTCACGCCCAGGCCGCCGAAGACCTGCACGGCCGCGTCGATCACCCGTTGCGCCGCCTCGGTCGCGTAGAGCTTCGCCATGGCCGCTTCGCGCGTCACGCGGGCGGCGCCTTCGTCCTTCGTCCAGGCGGCGCGGTAGACCAGCAGGGCGGCGGCGTCCACCTCGGTCGCCATGTCGGCCAGCTTGGCCTGGGTCATCTGCAAATCGCCCAGCGGCGCGCCGAACAGGCGGCGCGATCCGGCGTGCCGCACCGCCTCGTCCAGCGCGCGGCGCGCGAAGCCCAGCGCCGCCGCGCCGACGGTGGAGCGGAACACGTCCAGCGTCGCCATGGCGATCCTGAACCCCTCGCCGGGCCGCCCCAGCAGCCGGTCGGCCGGCACGCGGCAGCCGTCGAAGCGCAGCGTGGCGAGCGGGTGGGGCGCCGTCACCGCGATGCGCTCGGTGACGCTCAGGCCGCTGGAGTCGGCGTCCACGATGAAGGCGGACAGGCCCTTGGCCCCCGGCGCCTCGCCGGTGCGGGCGAAGACGACGTAGTGGTCGGCGATGCCGCCGTTGGAAATCCAGGTCTTGGTGCCGTCCAGCACCCAGGCGTCGCCGTCGCGCCGCGCCGTGGTGGATGTCGCGGCGACGTCGGAGCCGGCCTCGGGCTCGGACAGGGCAAAGGCGGCGATGGCCTCGCCACGGCCGACGCGGGGGAGGTAGGCGTCCTTCTGCGCGTCGGTGCCGAACAGTGTGATCGGACCGGTGCCCAGCCCCTGCATGGCGAAGGCGAAATCCGCCAGCCCGGCGTGGCGCGCCAGTGTCTCGCGCACGAGGCAGAGCGAGCGCACGTCCAGCCGCGCGTGCACCCCGCCGTGCGAGGCCGGCAC